>DUUT01000218.1 GCA_012841405.1 Chloroflexota bacterium | reverse complement strand
TCCGCGCGCGGAGCAGCCCGCCAAGCCCCGCGTTGTGGCACGCCTTTCATCGGCCAGACCGAGCGCCTCCCCCGGGCAACCTCCGGACGCCACAGCAACCACAGGACCACAGGCCAGTCGGTTCTGCACAGCGAGTCACCCCGCAATGCCGGGTTTGGCAGAATACGCATTTTGGCCTATTCTGCGAGTGCTGACGATCTGGGGGTCAGTGACTCGTGCTCTCTTAGCAATCGCACTGTCGTCGCCGCTAGGTCTGCCCAGACTTGGACGAGCGCCGGTTTGGGTTGGCGCTACGCCTGTTAGCATACGTAAGCGTGCCTGTTCGCGCTCCAGTCCAGCCACCCGTGCCTTGTGCTGACGCCGCGCACCTGGCGCGGCGGCGGATGTGACCGCCCACCGCGGCGGGTGAGGTGGGAGCATCGTCGCAAGTACAGCGAACGTAGCGAGCAGGCGGTGCCGCCCCAGAGGGGCGACGGACGTGAACCGCATCGAGCTGCTCGCGGCATTGGATCGGGGAGGCCAGCGGTGCTGCACTCTCCCTAGAAGAGGTTTGTACCTGTAGGGATCGCTCGACGGCACGAGGCATGACCAGTGTGGGATCGTATGCACCCCTCACGGGCCAGCGTCCTGAAGCACGCCGGGTGTACAGCGAGACCCCTCCGCCCCGCACATGCGGAGGACACCACAATCCTGGGTATGCTCTACGTAGAGCAGTAGACGATGAGGAGGCGCTATCGATGACAGCTACAGGGCTCTCGGTCAAAGACCGAAGCAGGGGTGGCAGTGGATTATTGCGCATGTCCAAGCGTGAGTTGCGCGAGGCACTCCAGGGATACGCCTTTGCCACTCCTTGGCTGCTCGGTCTCGTATTCTTTACAGTGGGGCCGATCCTCGCGTCGATGTACCTCAGCTTTACCCAGTACAACGTGCTCAAGCCGCCCCAGTGGATCGGGCTGGATAACTATACCTACGCCTTTGCCAAGGACCAGCAGTTCTGGCCGAGCTTGGGGCGCACGTTCCGTTATGCCATCATGGTGGTGCCGACCAGTATCGTCGGCTCCTTCTTCCTCGCCTTGCTCCTGAACCAAGACCTCAAGGGAACGGCCCTCTACCGCACGCTGTTCTTCATGCCGCACCTCACCCCGGTTGCGGCCATGGCTATCCTCTGGAAGTGGCTGCTGCAGGCCGAAGTCGGCCCGGTGAACTATTTCCTGGGCCTGCTCGGGATCCAGGGGCCGGCATGGCTCTCGAGCCAGCAGTGGGCACTCCCCACCCTCGCCGGGATCAGTATCTGGGCGGCCGTTGGTGGTAACGAGATGCTCATCTTCCTCGCCGGCCTCCAGGGGGTACCGAAAGAGCTCTACGAGGCAGCCGAGCTCGACGGCGCCGGGCGCTTTGCCCGCGTGCGGCACGTCACCCTGCCAATGGTGTCGCCGTCCATCTTTTTCAACATGGTGCTGGCGCTCATCGGCGCCCTCAAGGTGTTCTCCCTCGCCTACGTGGGAACTGCGGGTGGCCCGGGCTATGCGACCTGGTTCTACGCCCTCCACATCTACCGCAGTGCCTTTGAGAACTTTGAGATGGGCTATGCGTCCGCCCTGGCCTGGGTGCTGGCCGTCATTCTCTTTGGCCTAACCTACATTCAAGTCAGTGGATCGAATCGTTGGGTCTACTATGAGGGGGAGACTGCCTGATGTCAGCATCAGCAACGATGGTGAAGCGACAGGACACAACGCCCGGCCGCCGGGCATGGCGAGCACTGCTCTACGCCCTCGTGTTTTTCCTCGGCGCCGTGTTCATGTTCCCGTTCTTCTGGACGATCTCGAGCTCGCTCAAGGCCACCCACGAGCTGTATCTGTGGCCGCCGCCCATCTTGCCCGAGACCCCCATCTGGGACAACTATGCCGAGGTCTTTCGCCTGTTCCCATTTGGCACCTGGGTGATCAACACTATCATGGTTTGCTTCCTGGCCACGACCGGTTCCGTCCTGAGCGCTACCGTCGTCGCCTACTCGTTCGCCCGGTTCCGCTATCCCGGGCGCGACCTGCTGTTCATGATCACCCTGGGAACGATGATGATCCCGACGGAAGTGACGCTCATCCCCCAGTTCCTGATCTTTAAGGAACTGGACTGGCTGAACACGATCCGCCCGCTGTGGATCCCCCACTGGTTCGGGGGGGGTGCCTTCAACATCTTTTTACTCCGCCAGTTCATCCAAACCATCCCGCGCGAGCTCGATCAAGCGGCGCTGATCGATGGCGCTGGCCGTCTGCGCATTCTCTTTGCCATCGTCATGCCCCTCATCAAGCCCGCGCTAGCGACGGCGCTCGTGATCAGCCTCATCTGGAACTGGTCCGACTTTTTGGGGCCGTTGGTCTACCTGAACTCCAGCAGCAAATATACCCTTGCCCTGGGCCTCCGGTTCTTCGACGAATGGGGTCGTTCGACCGGACAGGGTTTGCCCCAGGACCACTATCTCATGGCGGCCTGTGTGATGTCCAGCACGCCCATCCTGGTCCTCTTCTTCTCCACGCAGCGATACTTTGTCCAAGGTATCGTCATGACGGGGATCAAGGGTTAGGAGCAGTACGATTGGCGTCTGGACGAGGCCCACACCTTGTGCTGAGGAGGTGCATACGAGATCGAGTGACATCGAGCATGAGAAGGTATCGATTGTACACATCCGAACGAACGAAGGAGGAAGTACCGTGTCCCTCAAGTCCAAGCTGAGCCGTCGTAAGCTGTTGAGTACCCTCGCCGTCGTCGGTGCGGGCGCAGTGGGCGCCCCCCTCCTTGCCGCCTGCCAGCCCAAGGTGGTAGAGGTCGAAAAGATCGTCAAGGAGACCGTCGAGGTCGAGAAGGAAGTCGAAAAGGTCGTCAAGGAGACCGTCGTCGTCGAAAAGTCGGGTGACGCCGCCGAGATCCGCTTCCTGACCCGTGTGGGCCCCCTCGGGCTCTTCATGAAAGAGTTCGCCTCGATCTTTGAGGAGAAGAAGGGTGGCGCGATCAATGTCGTCATCGAGGAAGGCAACTGGGAGGACGTCTCCACCAAGCTCATGACCGGTGCGGTGGCAGGTACGCTCGCCGACGTCTTCTGGCAGCCGTACTTCTTTATGCCCTACCACGCCGCGAACGACGTCATGTTCGAGCTGGACGACTTTGCCGCCTCCGGCGCCGTCGACATGTCGGTGTGGTATCCGTGGGCGATCGACCTCGAAAAGCTCGACGGCAAGCTCTACGGCCTGCCCATGGGCGTCATGACGGGCTACAACACCCTCATCTACAACACGAACCTCATCGAAGAGGCCGGCGTTCCCGAGCCGAGTGGTGACATGACCTGGAGCGAGCTCCGCGAGGTCGCCAAGGGCATCAAGGAGAACACCGGCGCCTGGGGTATGGACATCGGCCACTGGTACTGGGGCACCGAGACGATCATCCGCGGCTTTGGCGGACATCTCTTTGAGCCCTTTACCGATGTCTCCCTTTTCCTCGACGAGCCCGTGCAAGAAGCCCTCAAGATGATCTGGGAAGTGGGCAACGTCGACAAGACGATGCCGACGGCCGCCGCCATGGAGGGCGACCGCGCCAAGATGTTCGCCTCTGGCAAGCTGGCCATGATGGTCAACTGCGCCGCTGACCTGGTCTGCGGTATGGCGGACGCCATCGGCGGACGCTTTGGCTACAAGTACACCACCATCCCGACGGGCGACTATGGGATCCTGGGTACCCAGCAGCAGGCGGACAGCGTCCACGTCTTTTCGCAGAGCAAGTACCCGCAAGAGTCGTTCGAGCTGTGCGCCGAGATCGCCGGTGTCGACGCGTCCAAGTGGGCGTGCCTGACCACCGGGATGACCCCTGGCGCCTGCCCCGCCGCCTGGGAGGACCCCGAAGTCGCTGAGAAGTACCCGTGGTATGGCGTCGAGGCCGAGTGGTTCAAGACCAACGTGCCCGAGCTGCCCCCCATGCCGGCGAACCTGCGTCACACCGAGATGGCCGCGGCGTACGAAGCCGAGTGGACGCCCATCAAGAACGGTGAGCGCCCGTACGACCAGGAGAACCTGGAGGCGATTCATGCCGTCTTCCAGGAGATCCTCAGCAAGCCGCGCCCGTAACTTGCGTTGGTGCAGAACAGAGGGAGGGGCTCGCCCCTCCCTCTGTCTATGACATGGCTTGCCCGCAAGGCGATGTATCGCGGTGGGCACGCCCTGTCCGATCGCTGATCGATAAGGAGTGGTCCCATGCGTGCAGCCTATTTCCGCGGCGATGGCGTCATCGACATCGTCGACGTGCCCACGCCCACGCCGGGCGAGGGGCAACTGCTCATCAAGGTGGCGGCGAACGGCGTCTGCGGCTCTGACCGCAAGATCCTCCAGGGGGGGTTCAACCTCATCCCCGGCCATGAAGTCGCCGGTACGGTCGTAGAGGCAGGCCCCGGATGCCAGACTCGCCCCGGTACCCGTATTGCCGCCTATATCCCCATCCACTGTGGCGAGTGCCCCTTCTGCCTCCAGGGCAAGGGCAACCTCTGCCCCAACATGAAGGGCCTGCTCGGCTGGGCCACCGACGGCGGCTATGCCGAGTACATGCTCGTCCCGGATCGCTGCGCCCTCCCGCTGGAGGACGGGATCTCTTTCGCCGAGGGCGTCGTGCTGCTCGATACCATCGGCACCTCCGGCCACGCTCTGCGCCTCTCCCGCTGCTGGGACGCCGAGAGCGTCCTGGTCATCGGCGCGGGGCCGGTGGGCATCGGCGCCGTGGCCGGCCTCAAGGCCTTTGGTGTGCCTAACGTGTACGTCACCGAGCTGTCGGCCTACCGCCGCGAGCGCGTGGCCGAGCTCGGCGGTATCCCCATCGATCCGACCACCGAGAACGTCGAGGAGCGCATCAGAGCGCAGCACCCCTATGGCGTCGATATCGTCGTCGAGGCCGTGGGGACGCTGCCCACCATCTGGCAGTCCATGGATCTCGTCACTCGTGGCGGCATCGTCAACATCGTGGGTGAGTATTGGGGCAAGGTCGAGTTGGAGCGCCCCAAGGGCACGTGGATGATCAACGACATGACCCTCATCCGCTCCTTCTACTTTACCATCCCCGAGTTCCACGAGAATCAGCGCATGGTGCTCGATGGCAAGTTGAACGCCAAGGGGCTGGCCACCCACACCTTCCCCCTGGAAGAGATCAAGGCGGCCTACGACCTGTTCGATACGGGCAACAGCCTCAAGATCCTGGTCGAGCCCTAGGCAATGCTGGTAGACGCCGCTGGGAGGGATGCACGCCTCCCAGCGGCGCCATGATGACGTAGAGGAGAGCAAGACTGGGCATGAGCAACGTACGCGTCGTAGGATTGGGAAGAGCGGTGTTCGATGTGCTGGCGCGCACCGAACGCATGCCGACGTGGGAGGATCCCGGTCGGCTGGTCGAGCTGGATGTCGATGGGGGCGGCCCCTGCGCTACCGCCATCGTGGCCGTCCAGCGCCTCGGCATCCCCGCCGGGATGATCGGCACCTATGGCTCCAACCGCGCCGGTCAGATCAAACTGCAATCACTCGTGGAGAACCACGTTGATGTGAGTCGCATGGTCCAGCGCCCCGGCCCCGAGACTCAGGCCGTTATCGCCTTTGTGGACGCCGCCACGGGCGAGCGCATCTTTACCGGCGTCCGGGGTTTTGACGACGGCGCGCTGACGGTCAGTGAGCTGGACCGCGCGTATATCACCGCCGCCGAGTTCCTCCACCTCGACGGTGGGCACGCCGAGGCCGCCCTGCAGGCGACGCGGTGGATGCACGAGGCGGGCGGCAAGGTGATGCTGGATGGCAGCTCCGTGCCCGCCGGCGGAACCGTGGGCCCCCAGATGCGCGCCCTGGTGGCCGAGGTCGACATCCTCATCTGTGGCTCCGGATTTGGCCCAGCGCTCACCGGCAAGCAGGACCTGTGGGAGATCGGGAAGGCGATTCTGGACATGGGCCCAGAGATCGTCGTGCAGACAGAGGGTAAGGACGGGGCCTACACCACTACCCGTCAGGAGGAGTTCCACACCCCGAGCTTTGACGTCGAGGTGCTGGACACGACGGGATGCGGCGATGTCTTTCATGGCGCGTACATCGTCGGCCAGCTGCACGGATGGGGCCTGCGAGAGACCGCCCAGTTCGCCAGCGCCGTGGCCGCACTCAAAGCACGCAAACTCGGCGGGCGGGCCGGCATCCCCACCTTTGACGAGACGATCGCCTTCCTGCGCGAGCGCCTCGGGGATTGGCCCCACCACCCTGCGGGGAAGGAATAGCCAGGTGCCACTCGTATCGATCCAAGCGTCCCTCCACCGTGCGCAGGCAGAGGGCTATGCCATCCCTCTGTTCGACGTGTTCGAGTTCCATAGCATCGTCGGTACCATCGCCGCCCTCGAGAAAAAGCGCGCCCCAGGCATCGTGGCGCTGCCCAGTCGCTGGGTGGAGGGTCCCCACGCCGCCGCCCACGTCGCCGCGGTACGCCTGCTGGCCGAAGAGGCCCCGGTGCCGATCGCGTTGATGCTGGACCATGGGTCCAGCTTTGAGGCCTGCATGCGGGCGCTCTCCCTGGGCTTTACCGACATTATGTACGACGGCTCTCGCCTGCCGGTCGAGGAGAACATTGCCACCACCAAGGCCGTCGTGCGCGCCGCGCACGCCCTCGGTGTGCCCGTCGAGGCCGAGGTCGGGCACGTGGGTCTCGGCGCCGACTATGAGTCCCTCGACTCGGCGCGCGATAGCCTCACCGACCCCGCCACGGCCCAACGCTTCGTGGAAGAGACCGGCGTCGACTATTTAGCGGTGGCCATCGGCAGCGCCCACGGGCTGTACAAGGGCGAGCCGCAGCTCGACCTCGAGCTGCTGGCCGCCATCCGCCAGCGTGTGGACATCCCGCTGGTGATGCACGGGGGCACGGGCCTCTCGGAGCAGCAGTTCCGTGACGCCATCGCCACCGGCATCGTCAAGGTGAACATCGGCACCGACCTCATGCTCACCGCCAGTAGGCGCATGGGCGAGGTGGCTCAGAGCCCCAAGCCCTCCTTCTTTGCCTATACGGCCGCCATTAGCAAGGCCTACCAAGAGCGTTGCGCCTACTATCTTGATGTCTTTGGGGCGTCGGGCAAGGCATAGCCCCCGTCCCCCTTTGGGCAGCACCGCGAGGCACGAGGCCACCCAGCACCATCCGGTGGCCTCGTGGTGTGTTGCCGAGCGTTTGACGCCACCCTGTGCCGAACGTACAGTGGCAGCGACTCGTAGCCCAATCCTAGGAGATCGCCTTGAGCACCGTCAAGCCCCATACGCCCGTGGCACAAGACACGGCACCGCCCGCGAATCATCGATGGAATGCCAGTGCGTTGATCGTCGACATGGCGAGCTTTAACGTCGGGATGAGCTTTATCAGCACCACCGCGGTGTTGCCGGCCCTCATCACCGCCCTTGGCGGGTCAGAGGTGATCGTTGGCCTCGGGAGTGGCATTAGCACCGGTGCCTGGCTGCTGCCGCAGCTACTCGTCGCTGGCATCGTGGCCCGCCTGCCCCGCAAGCAACCCTTTATGGTGCGTGTCGCCTGGCTGACGCGCCCCATCATGCTCGTGCTCGCCCTGATCATCCTCCTCCTCGGCGAGACGCGACCCGACGTCGCTTTGGCCGCCATCCTCATCGGAACCGGCGTCTTTTTCATCTTTGACGCCATGGTCAGCGTCCCTTGGTTCGACCTCATCGCTCGCGCCGTTCCCGCGACGCGGCGGGGGCGGGTGTTGGGCATCGCCCAAGTCGTCGGTGGCCTTGGCGGCATCCTCGCCGGCATCGCGGTGCGCGCTATCCTGCGCGAGGGGAGCGCCTTTTCCTTTCCCCGCAACTTTGCGCTGCTCTACGCCTTGGCCGCGTTCATGATTCTCGTCTCGGCAGTGGCCCTCACGCTCATCCGTGAGCCGGCGTCTGACGCGCCGACGCGCGACGTGTTGCCCCTGCGCCGAATCCTCGCCCAGTTGCCCGGCATCATCTCCCAGGACCGCCCCTTCCGCTGGGTGATCAGCACACGGGTGCTGCTAGGTCTTGTGGGCATCGCCAGCGCCTTCTATGTGCTCAACGCGACGCAGAATGCCGGCCTGAGTATCGAGGCCTCGGGATATTTCGTCTCGGCTCAGGTGGCCGGCTCGCTGACGGGGGGCTTGCTGACGACGGTGCTGCAGGATCGCTGGGGACCGCTCGTCCACATCCGCACTATCATCGTCGTGTCCGCCGTCGCACCGCTGGTGGCCCTCGTCTGCCAACCCCTGTTGGCGACGTTGGGCGCGGCTGTCCTCTACCCGTACCTCTTGGTCTACGTGGCCCTGGGGATCTATATGGGGTCGACCGGCTGGCCGTTCTTTAACTGGATCCTCGAGTACGCCGAGGAGGCCAAGCGCCCGCTGTACATCGGTATGATCAACACGTTTGGGGCGATCACCATGGTCACCCCGGCCGTGGGGGGCTGGGTCGCCCGCGACATCTCGTACACGGCCGTGTTCGTGCTGTCACTCGTGTGCGCCTTTGCCGCCTTTGCCCTGTCGCGGTTCATCCCGTCGACGCGGCGGTAAAGCAGAGGTCAGTGGTCCGTTGACCACTGACCTCTGCTCCCTGTCAGTTGTGGCGTGCCCGACCGCGGCGCGAGCGGCTCGGGCGCACGACGCCTGAGCTTGGCCCAGCCCGCCTACGCGGGCCGCGTCCGCGCCGCAGACCGAGGTCTGGCGCTAAGGGAGCCAAGCCGGCCTCCGCCGACTTCTCAGCCCGCACAGGTGGGCTGAAGAGCGCAAGCGCGGGGGACGTCGGCTCTCGCTTGCGCCACACCGTGAGTTCTGCCAAACACGCCCTAGCCCAGAGCCACATCCAGAATCATCATAACCGCAAAGCCCAGCATCGTGCCGGCGGTAGCCAGGTGGGCGTTACCCTCGGACTGCGCCTCAGGAATAAGCTCCTCGACAACTACAAAGATCATAGCACCGGCGGCAAAGGCCAGAGCATAGGGCAGGATCGCCTGCGCCTCGAGCACGAGCCAGGCACCAAGGACCCCGGCGATCGGCTCCACCACCCCCGAGAGCTGTCCCAGAAAGAACGCCTTCCACTGCGACAGCCCCTCGCGTCGTAGCGGCATGGCGACCGCCGTGCCCTCGGGAAAGTTCTGCAGCGCGATACCGACTGCCAGGGCGATGGCACTGCCGATGCTCGTGCCGTCCATGCCTGCGGCTGCAGCGCCAAAGGCCACGCCTACCGCCATGCCCTCCGGAAAGTTATGGAGAGTCACGGCCAGCACGAGCAGCGTGCTACGCCGCCACGATGTGCTTACCCCCTCGATCTCGGCATCGGCAAAGGCCGGGTGGACGTGCGGCAGGATGCGGTCGACGCCGCGCAACACCACCCCGCCGAGGAGAAACCCGATGGCCGCGGGTACCCACGAGCCATTCGACAGATCGATGGCCGGGGCCAGCAGCGACCAAAAGCTCGCCGCGATCATCACCCCCGCCGCCGCACCGAGCATCGAATCGAGCAGACGACGCTCCACACGCCGAGTGAAGAACACCGGCACGGCGCCCATCGCGGTGACGAACCAGGTGAACAGCGTAGCGATCAATGCCTGAGTGACGGGCCCCAGGCTCTCCAGCCAGGCGATCAACAGCACACCTCCAGGTCAGACAAGATCGTGCAGCATCTCTCCTACCAGCCGCACGCGCTCTATGTCGCCGTCTGGCGGGATCTCGTCCGAGATACCCAACACCAGGCGGGGGTAGAACAGCTCTACCAGGCGCCGGACGCAGCCGGTGAGATCCTCAATGGGGAACGACGGGAGGAAGTAGAGCGCCGGGATACCGTCGAGCAGCACCAGGTCGCCCAGGCCCTCCTTGATCTCCTCGATGGTGACATCGCCCTGGGGTAGTGGGGTACAGGCCTCGATCCCCGTCCAGGGCACAACCTGCAGATGTGGCAGCAGTGGCCGCATCGCGCCATCGATGTGGATGTGGACGTGCTTGCCCGCCGCGCGGAGCTGCTCGACGCGTCGGCGGTAGTACGGTGTCAGATGCTGCAGCCAGATGGATGGCGGATCCATATGCGCGTCTATGTTCTCGCCCAAGTTGAGGATGGGCACGGGGCAACTGCACAGCACCGCATACAGCGCGTCGTCGGCCTCACTCTGCACCGCCACATAGTGCGCAATGACCTCCGGGTGGTCGGCCATCATATAGATGGTACGCTCCAACCCCATGTGTTCGATGAACAGCCCCTGGATGGGCGAACGCCGAAAGTAGAACTGGGGTGCCCCGCGCCCCGCAATGAGCGCCACATCCGCCTCATAGGCTTCCTGGTCCCAGTACCACTCCTCATCCTGCAGCATGTACTCCAGGATGCTAAAATCCTCAGGGCGTTTGAGCTTGTACTCCGTGTTGTGCTGCGAAAGCTGCCACGCATCATAGTGGCGGACGTCGGTCAGCTCCCCCAGCGGCGTGTGCCAGGTAGTGCGCAGCCGTTTCTCATCCTCCCACTGCGTGGTAACCTCCACCGTGCGGTATCGTTGGCGCAGACCGTTCCCCGAGTAGCGCACCGAGGCATGGCAATAGTCGTACACCTCGAGCAGCGACGCCTCGCGCAGGGGCTCTGGTAGGGTGCCGCGCTTTTTGTTCACGGCGTACCAGAACTCGAGCCGAGGCTGCCACAGCACACCGCCGGGATCCTCCCCGGCAAAGATGGCCAGGTTCATCTCCAAGAAGTTCATCGGCGTGCCTCCCTCGGAGTTGTCCAGGTGCACTCATGGCGGTTCCAGGTTACATGTCTCCGAAGCAAGCGGGTGAGCTCCAAGGCTGCAACCTGGAACCCGTCACCAGAGTCCATGCATACCCCATCACACCCAACGCATCACCGCACCCGTACCGCGTACCTACACTGGCTGCTCATACGTGGGCCGATTGCAGTAGCGCCGCATGTCGAGCTTGAGCTTGAGCACGGCGCCGGGGGCCAGGGTGACCTCCAGGTGGCGGTTGTTGACGTCCTGCGTCACCGGACGCTCCCCCGTCACATCGGTCACGGTCGTAAAGGTGTGCTCACCAAAGGCGCCGGCCTGCACCACCATGCGCCGCAGGTGCAACGGGCTGGCGTTGGACAGGGTCAGCGATACGCTCTCAGCATCCAGGGCATCCACCAGGGCTCCCACGTCGGGCGGCAGGCCGGGCCGGCGGGCGTCCAGGTCAAAGTAGCGCACCCGCACGTGCAATAGTCCCCCATGATAGATAATCTGCGGCCCGCCGCAGGTGAGCTGCAACAGCGCCTCGGTGTGCACCGGGTTGATCTCTTGCCAGTGGTGCACATCCCACGTCTCGGGGTCGGTGTTGTCGTGGGCCATTCTATCCATGCGCCGCGCCACCTCGGCCCACTGCGCCTCCAGGATGCGCAGCGGATAGTCAGGGTTGGCGCCCTCGAGGTAGCGGTACCAGGGGGCGATATGGATGTCGTCGCCCTTGCCGCGGCCCGGCGCCACGCGATTCCAGTCGGTAAGGCGCTCGGGAAAGCGCTCGAGCCGCTGACGATCGCGCTCGTCCTGCGACATGTACCAGATCTGCAGCGGGTACTCGGGGCGCAGCACGCGGTAGGCCGTCCAGCCGTCGTCGGTGTAGCGCTGCGGAATGATGAGGGCGTTCCCCTCCACGCGCCCCAGGTCCATGAGGCGGTCGAGCTGGCCGCGGGGGATGTCGAGGTAGCCCATGTCACCCGTGAGGAGGACGGCGTTCATCGCCGCGATGGTCAGCGGCTGGATGATGGTCATAAAGCCGTGAGGCCAGCGCCAGCCATAGTAACCGCCCCACCACTTGCCGTCCATCGTCTCACCGATGATGCCGTTGGGCCCCACGTTGTCGGGGCACAACCCGCCATTGGCCTCGATGCGCTCCGCCCACGCCTCGAGGTACTCCAACACCCAGCGCTTGTAGCGATCATCGCCGGTGTAGAGGTAGGCGTGCGTCACCAGGCCGGTGGCGGTGAGGTTCAGCGGCACGTCGCAGCGCATCATGCGCTCATTGAGCATCGGCAGGATCTTGGCATAGACCTCGTCATCGGTCCAGTCGGCACTGGGCCCATCGACGCCGGGGATATCGTCAAAGGGCGCCGGATAGGGCGCCAGGATGGCCCGGTGTGTCTCCCAATCCTCCC
>DUUT01000217.1 GCA_012841405.1 Chloroflexota bacterium | reverse complement strand
GCGCGCCTCCTCACGGCGGCTTTGCCCCCTGCCGTACCTGCCGGAGGGCTGGCGCGCCGATACGGTGCACGCGGGTGTGCTCGCGGCCCCCACCGAGCCGCCGCGGCGTTTCGGCGCCGATGGGGCCGGGCGTGAGGTCCTGCGGCTGCGCGATGCGGCGGGGCGGGCCGTTGCCCTGGCCGAGGTGCAGCAGGTGCACACCCTGGCGTACACGGGCCTGTGGCTGGAGCGCCACTGGGTAGCCTCACCGCGTGCCCTGCTGGTCTTGGCCCTCGGCCTCGTGGAGCGCGCCCGGGCGCTGGACCTCGATGAGGTGGGCTACCTAGCGCCCACCGGGAGAGAGGAGGCGGTCACCTGGGTGCGCGCGGGCTATTACGTGGCGGGGCGCTATGCGGTGTATACGGGAGGCGGGGCGTGAGCGGGCGCCGTCTGCGCCTCGTGGGCGAGGTGCTTCTCGTGGGGCTAGTGATGGCGGGCGTGGCGCTCGCCTGGCGCGCGGGGTGGTTCGAGCTGCTCGCCGAGCGCGATGCGCTCGAGCGCTTTGTGGAGGATCTGGGGCCGTGGGGGCCGGTGGGCATCGTCGTCGCCCAGATCGCCCAGGTGCTCTTGGCCCCCGTCCCGGGGCAGATCACCGGCCTCGTGGCGGGGTACCTCTATGGGCTGCTGTGGGGCACGGTGCTGTGCATGGTGGGGCTCGTGGTGGGCACGGCCATGGCCATGGGGCTGGCGCGACGCTATGGCCGTCCCCTGGTGGAGCGCCTCGTCCCCGCCCCGACGCTCGCGCGGCTCGACGCCACCCTGGAGCGGCGCGGGGCCCCGGCCTTTTTCCTCATCTTTCTCCTGCCCTTCCTGCCGGATGACCTAACCGCCTTTGCGGCCGGCTTGTCGTCGCTGCGCCTCTCGCAGCTGCTGCTCCTGGCGACGGTCGGGCGCCTCCCGGGCGTCGTGCTGTCGGTGCTGCTCGGCGCGCATGCCGGCGCGCTTGGCCCCACCGAGCTCGTGCTGCTTGCGGCCGTATCCCTCGTCCTCTTGGGCCTCTTTTGGCGCTACCATGGGGCGCTCGAGCGCGCCATGTTTCGCCTCGTCGACCGGCTGGCCGGGCGCGGTGACGCGGGTTCCACCTGACGCGCCGCCCGGTTCGGCCCCGGGCGCTACTTCGGCGCCTCGTCCGATGCCTCCAAGGCGTCGGCGATCGCGCGCCGCAGCGCATCGGCGGTAAAGGGCTTGGCCAGGTGGGGCACCCCGCTGCGGTCGAGGAACGCCGCCGTTTCGGGGCTGAGGGTGTCGCCCGTGATGAACAGGATACAGCCAGGCTGCCCGCCGCCCTGCCGACAGAGCTCCTCGTACAGGGCGGGGCCGTCGACCCCCGGCATGCGGATGTCCGAGATGACCAGGTCGGGGGGCGTGCCCGCACGGCGCAGCTCGGCGATGCGCTCCAGGGCGGCCTGCCCGTCGGCGGCCAGGGTGACGCGGTGCCCGTCCTCCACGAGGAAGCGCTGCAGGGGCGAGGCCACCGCCGCATCGTCCTCCACCAGCAGCACGGAGCGCCCACGGGGCCGGTGCACGGGCTGCAGCCGTGGCGGCGAGGGGCGTCGCTCGTCCGCACCCGCGGCGGGCAGCGCCACGATGAACGTCGCCCCTGTCCCGGGCGTGCTCTCGGCCCAGATGCGCCCCTCGTGCTGGCTGACGATGCCAAAGCAGATCGAGAGCCCCAGACCCGTGCCTCTGCCCACCTCCTTGGTGGTAAAGAACGGCTCAAAGAGGTGCTTGCGGGCCTCGGCGCCCAGGCCGGGGCCGTCGTCCTGCACCTCTACCTGCACCATGCCATCGACGAGGCGTGAGGTGATGGTGATGGTGCCCCCCGCTTTATAGTCCTTGATGGCGTCATGGGCGTTATTGATGAGGTTCAGTAGGACCTGCTGCATCTGGCTGGCATCGGCGAGCACGCCGAGCGGGCGCGCCGCGAGCTTTTGGCGGACCTCGATGTTGCTCACGCGCAGCTGGTAGGCGCGCAGCTCGACGGTGCGCTCGATGATGTCGTTCATGTCCAGGTAGTCGCGCCGGAACTGCTGTTGGCGCGCAAAGGTGAGCAGGTTCTGCACGATGCGGGCCGCCCGGTCGGCCTGGGCGTGAATCTTGGCCAGGTCGCGCGCCACGCCCTCGTCGAGCTCGTCGCTCGTCTGCAGGAGCTGAGCGTAGCCCATGATGGCCGTCAGCGGGTTGTTCAGCTCGTGGGCCACCCCGGCGATCAGCTGGCCGATGGCCGAGAGCTTTTCCGACTGGATGAGCTGCGCCTGGGTGCGCTTGAGGTCCGCGAGGCTCTGCTGGAGGTCCCCTACGAGGCGGGCGTTCTCGATGGCGGCGGCCGCCAGCGTCGCCAGGGTCAACAGGAGGTGCTCGTCGGCCTCGCCAAAGGCGTTCACCTGGGGCGAATCGATGCTCAGGGTGCCGATGCGGCGCTCGCCGAGGAGCAGCGGTGCCACCAGCATGCTGGCAAAGGGGCGCACGTCGCCCACCCGCAGGAAGCGCGGATCCTGGGCCACGTCGGGCACGTTGATCACCCGGCCCTGCTCGAGGGCGACGCCAGCCACGCCGTGGCCTTGGCGCATCTGGCTGCGCCCCGGGGCGTCGGGGCGCACCTCGCCCACGAACGACAGCGCCCGCGGGCGCAGCTCGCCCGTCTCCTCATCGAGCAGGTGCAGCACCCCGTTCGTCGCCGTGGGGATCGTGTCCGTGGCCAGGCGCACGATGAGGCTCAGGAGGTGCTCGAGGTCGAGCGTGACGGTGAGCGCGAGGCTCACACGGTAAAGGGCGTCGCTCTGGCGACGCTGCTGGTGGAGGCGCTCGTCCGCCCGCAGCCGCCCGAGGGCTAGCCCACCGATGTGGGCGATGAGCTGGAGGCGCTCCAGGCTGCGCGCCGCCGTGACGGCATCGGTGTCGAGCCCGACAAAGGCCCACCCCGCGGTGCCATCGCGCGTCGCGAGCGGCACGCTCATCAGGCTGCAACAGCCGGCGGCGCGGAGGATGGCGGGGAGGCCGCCCGCGGTTCGGGCGTCACCCGACGGAGCGCCGTCGAGCGACGCGACCGTCGCCTCGGGGTGGGCGGCGCCCCACGCTGCCGCGGCGTCGCCGACGCGCTGG
>DUUT01000216.1 GCA_012841405.1 Chloroflexota bacterium | reverse complement strand
CTGGCTGGCGATGCAGAAGTCGATCTCCGCGGCCAGCACGTCCTCATCGATGCGGTCCGCAGCATCAAAGGGCGTCATGGGGATGGCAAAGATGCCACGCCAGTCCTTCTTCGACATGGGGTCTCCTCTCGTGTTGGTGACCATGGGGAGTGACGGTGATCAGTGACGTTGCGACATCGACAGCAGGGGGCTACGCCAACGGCCCCATTCTGGCACAAAGTCGGCGTCGATGCAATTCGGCCGTCGGTGCCGTGCCGGTCTGCGGCGGCGCGAACGACGCCCTATGTACTAGGGTAGCGCCAAAGGTGCCCGCCGTCTAGCCGTAGCGCGCCATAGAATCGCCAGAAAGGTGCCAGAGGCAGGGGCGTGTCCGCAGACACCTCCAACGCTTCCGCAGCCGCTGCTGTTCAGAGCCGTGCGACGGCCGCTATTAGGAGGGCTCAGCGCTGGTGCGCCGAGCCCGACAGGAGGAGGCGGCGAACGATCTTTGGATGAGGACCCCCCGGTTGCTCGGGCCTCCGCCTCCGGTATGGCCTTCCTCGGCCTATGCGAGCGCACCCGCTTGCACGGGCTACATCTTGAGCACGCCCTCGGATAGGCCGCGAATAAACCACTTTTGCAGTAGCACAAACACGATAATGACGGGGGCGATGCACAACAAGTATCCCGCCGACTCGGCGCCATAGGTGGCCGTCAGCTGTGAAGTAAAAGTCGTGCCCCAGCCCCTCACTAACGCGATCCCCACTCCTATAGGATACTTGCTACTATCGTTGATCATCGTGTATGCCGTCAGATACTCGCCCCAGTGGAACACGAACTCGTTCAACACGACCACCACCATTCCCGCAGCGCTCATCGGCAGGGCTACGCGCATGATGACTTGCATCGTGTTGGCCCCATCGATATAAGCCGCATCCTCGATCTCGCGGGGAATGGACAGAAAGGTCTGGCGCATGATGAACAGCGGCGTGGTAAGATGCCCACACCAATAGAGCGCCAGTCCGGGGATGCTGTTGCGCAGCCGCAAAAAGTCCATCAGCTCGTAGGTGGCCATCAAACCGCCCGCTCGAGGGATAAAGATCGACAGGATGAACACCAGAAAGAGCGCGTCGCGCCCTGGAAAGTCCATCCGCGCCAGGGGGTAGGCTGCTAGGGTTGCCAGTGCAAGCTTGCCCACCACGACGATGCTGCATAGGATCAGGGCGTTGTTAAACATCACCGGGATTTCGGGCAGTTCCTTGAGGATAAAGCGATAGTTTTCCAGTGACGGCTGACGCACGATGAGGCTCGGCGTCGCCTGGTAGAGCTCTTCTCTCAGCTTGAACGAGGAGGACAACACCCAAAGGATGGGAAGCAGCGAGATGGCCGCCACCACGAGGAGCGCGAATGTCACTGCCATCTGCCCAGCTTGGACCGGACTAAGAGTCCGTGCCAGACGACGAACCGTCCCGCCTCGTACTCCACGGATTACTGCCATAGCCCCACATGCCTCCCTCAGGCCCTCTCAGTCCGCATCACTTTGAAGATGATGGCAGATAGCAACATGCTAATGATGCCCAAACAGAGCGCTACTGCGGCAGCGTAGCCCATCCGCATATCGCCGTAGCGAAAGGCAACACGCCAGAGATACAGTCCGGAAGTGAGTGTCCGGTCAGCTGGGCCACCGTCCGTCATGATCATCGCTTGCTCGGTAACACCCATAATCCCTGCGTTGAGCACCAGGATGAGAGTGAAAATAGGCTTCAGCAAGGGCAGGGTAATATGCCACCAGCTCTTGAGCCCTGTGCATCCATCCACAGCAGCCGCATCATACAGCTCGCGGTTGATGCCATAGATACCGATCAAGAAGAGGAGCGTATTGTAGCCGAGCCCCTTCCACAGCGACGCCACGACGAGCGAAGGTAGGGCCAACTGCGGCCCCAGCCAGAGGATATTCACCGGACGCCTCAGCAGCCCACCAATGATTACGTTTAGGTAGCCGAACTGCGGGTCATAGAGCTTTTTCCACACCAGCATGGCCGCTGCGATGGGCAGTACGGCGGGCATGTACACCACCACGCGCAAGAATGAAGCCATCCGTTCTTCCGTCACCTCGGCGATGAGCGAGGCGATAATCACCGGCAGAATGATCGATGCAGGCAGATACATGGCTGTGTACTTGAGCGACACGACGAGGCTCGCGCCGAACATGCGGTCCTCGAACATGGCACGGAAATTGTCGAGACCGTTAAAGCTGTTTGCCAGACTTGTTGTTTCCGGATAGAGGAACCGGTAATCCTGAAAGGCCATGGTGATGCCGCGAATCATCGGGTAGGTGTTAAAGATCAACCACGTACCAAGAGCGGGAGCCACCAATAGATACGCCATCCAGTTAATGCGCGCCCGCCCGACTCGCGCGCCCTGGCCCAACAAGGCTCGCTCCGTCCGGACTCGACGTAGACTCTCCACAAATGCATCTCCCGCTTAATCGGCGCCAGGGCGATGGCTGCTCCCTCACCCTGGCCACTACCCGGTACTAGGCCCTCATCTTGGCAATCTCCGCCTTGATCTCCTCAATGCACCTGTCCATGGCTTCCTTGGCACCCACCTCACCAGCGAAATACTTCTCACTCCATGCTGCCTGCCGGTCTTGCTGGATTGCCGCCGTGGTAAGACCAGGGGGAGGCACTGCCTTGGCTGCGATCTCGCCCATCTTGAGCATCCACTCAAGGTCAGGGTCCGCCTCTACCACTTCATCCCAGGCTTTCTGATAGGCGGGCAGCTTGCCCGTCGCACAGACGGCCTTGTTCATGGTAATGCCCATGTCCGTGCCGGGATAGAAGAGGTTCACTAAATAGTCGACGTACTCCTGCGGATGCGGGGCCTTGTTCAGACAGCACCAGGAGATCGCCCAGACGGCACACCCAGAGCCATCCTCCCCGAGCGGCAGGGGTTGAGGGTTGGATACTACCTGCTTGCCCAGGTTATTCTGTGCCCAGATGGCCAGTGGGTGCTGGTTCCAGGCGATACCCCACTTTCCGCTCAGCCAGGCATCCGACCAGCCGGTGCCAAACGGAGCTTGGGCAATGTCGCGATCACTCCACGACTTGCACAGCTCCAGTGCCTTGACAAACTCTTCACTGTCGTAGCGCACGATGCCATCGTCATCGAATACCTGTTTACAGGTGTTGTAAAAGATGGCCCCCGGGCCACCAAAGATGTACCAGGACGCCGAACTGCCAATGCCATAGACATTCTCGTCCTTGTGCTTCTCACGAATCTCCGCTGCGACCTCACCGATTTCTTTCCATGTCCCCGGCAGTTCGGCGACACCCAGTTCCTCGAAGTAGTCCTTGCGATAGGCCATTCCCGTTGCGTCAAAGTCTATGGGAAAGCCGTACATCTTGCCTTGGAGGATGCATTGCCCGCGGATCACCGGAAGCATGTCATCTACCAACGTGTCGGCCCCCGGCGCCGTGGATCCGTTAATGTAGTCATCGAACGGCTGAATCAGCCCCTGCTTGGACCATCCCAGGGCATACTCAAAGGCGCGCATCTCGAACATACCCGAGTACTCGTTGTTGCCCGCCCGGATGGCCGATAGCACCTTGTTGTCCCAACCCTCAACCCAGCGCTCGTAGATGATCTCATGATCGGTCTGTGCTTGGTTATAGTCGGCCGTCAACTGGTCGATGGGCAGTTCGTTCCGCACCCAATCGTGGCATATCAGCTTGACTTGCTTCTTGCCCCGGGGGGCGGGCGCCGCCACCTCCTTTTCCACCATTACCGTCTCTTTGACGACCTTCTCCACGACTCTCGGCGCGCAGCTAGACAGCAAGGCTCCAGCGACTCCAGCGCCCATCGCCTTGAGCCACTGACGACGCGACAACCCTCTGTTCGCCTGCATCTGCCTTCTCTCCTCTCGTACCTGTCCCGAGACATGCTCACGACCGGAACGGAATTTCGTTCTATTGTCGTCCGAGACACCTCCTTTCCAGAGCCACGTGCTCCAGAGAGGCACTTGACACGCAGGGTTCTAGTCGCCATAATCGTGTGGTGAGAGTGCACCCTGTCGTTCGTCACGAAGGCACACCATTATAGGTGGCACGACCACGCGGACGATCTGCTGTCGGTCGTATCGCCGCCAGTGATACTTGTTCGAGGCTGCCTTACCATAGCATCTGGGCCTGGCGCGGAGAAGACACATAGTCTCACACCAGTCCTGTAGTAGTCGCATGCGGGTGACATGAGCGATCCTGAAGGCCTTCCCACGCTTGAGGAGTTCGCCAACTGGGTGCGTCAGGCGCTCGACAATCTGTATGACGTAGCCATATTGCGAACGCACCCCCTCATTACCGTGTTCTCCGAGGCCACCGAGGGAGACTCACTACGGCGCTGCCAGCAGTTGCGCCGCATTCTCCTTGACATCATCCAAGCCCTGCGCCCGCCTCCCGGAACCCCCGTACAGTCGCCCGATTGGCGCACTTTCCGCATCTTGGAGTTGCGCTACATCGAGGGATTGAGCCCGGACGAGGCAGCTGAGCGGCTGACACTGAGCCGTAGCCAGTTTTTCAGGGATCAGGCCAAGGCTTTGGAGATTGTCGCCTCTACGTTGTGGGACCTATGGCGCCTCGGCGAGGGCAAGGGAACACCAGCCCCGCTGGACGAGCTGATCGCGGCCGAGACCAGACGGGTCAGGCCACAGACTCCGCCCGACGAGGTGAGTGTCACCCTGTTATTGGGCGAGTTGCAAGACGTCCTCGGTCGCCTTGCCGCCACCCAAGGGGCCGAACTCGAGATTGATACGGCGCCACTGTTGCCACCGCTCTGCATTGATCGCATTATCCTGCGTCAGACGATACTTAGCCTGGTCTCCCACAGCCTTAGCCTCGTCGGTTCGGGCTGCGTAGCGATCACACCCTTTGCCACCTCCTCCGCTGTGCACATTCGTTTGTATGCCTGCCCTGCAGAGAGTGACGCGCCATCGTGGGACCAGCAGTCTATCGAGGAGTCGACCAATCTCTATATTGCTACCCAACTCGTTGCACAAGCGAGGGGAACCTTGCAGATCCGTGTTACCCCTGATGGATGCTGGGAGGCAATGCTGTGGTGGCCACGACAGGAGCCCGCGTGCCTGCTTGTGGTCGATGATAATGTGGAGCTCGCCGAGCTGTTTCGGTTGTACCTTCAGGGCACACACTGGTACGTCTGCGCGGCCGCCAACGGTACCGAGGCGTGGCGGCTCATCGATCAGCTCCGGCCATCGGCTATCACGCTCGACGTATTGATGCCGTATGAGGATGGTTGGGAGCTATTGATGCGGTTGAAGGAGAACGACGCCACTCGCCCCATCCCCGTCATCGTGTGCTCGGTGCTGGATCAGCCTGACCTGGCTCTATCGTTGGGGGCAACCACGTATCTCCCCAAGCCGGTGTCGCAGAGCGCGCTCTTAGAGGCGCTGGCGCCTCTTGGGTAAAGCCAGAGCGGCCTGGCGCCGCCACCGACAGCACACTGTTGAGGTACGCCATCACCTCCGCCAGGGTGAACCTCTCGCCCTTGCGCAAGCAGACCCCCGCCCGTGGGGTCAGAGCGACGCTCTCCTCCAATTCACCCGATATCACGATCACGGGTATCGACGCCAAGGAGGCGTGCTGTCTTAGCGCCTCCAAGACGTCGTGTCCATCCAATTCGGGCAACACCAGGTCCAGCAGGATCAGATCGGGCCTCCATCGAGCCAGCAGTTCCATGGCCTCCCGCCCGTTGTGCGCCTCCATGCACTCGATGATTGATGGCCGTGCAGCGAGCATGCGCTGCAGCAACCGAACCATTTCCGAATCATCATCAATCACCAGCACGCGTTCAATGCGTGCGCTCAGTCGATCTATGGCGGCCATCAGGTCATCACGGGTCACGGGCTTGAGTAGCAGGTCTCGGGCCCCAAGGATGCGTGCTGCTCGACGGAGATTAGGGAGTGGGCATGAGATGCGCAGGCAACTGGCGGGCAGGGCGATGCTGGCCTCCCCGTCGGGCATGATGAGGGCCAGTGGGTGCAGCTCGCGCACCAGGCGTTCGGCCTCGGCGACGTCCGAAGCGCGGACGATGACAAAGCTGTCGAGGTAGCGCTGCAACAGGCGTAACACGCTCTCATCGCCGTGCATCAGAACGACAGTACGCAGCGAGAGATCAGTGGGCACGCTGGGGAGCGAGCGGACGAGGCGCGGTGCCAACGCGGTTGCCTCCCCGGCCGTGTGGCAAGGAATAGTGAACCAAAAGGTCGTACCCTGCAACAGCTCGCTGTCAACCCCCATGCGCCCGCCGTGGAGTTCCACAAAGCGCTTGCTGATGGGTAGCCCGAGGCCACTTCCACTGTGCCATGCGGTGAGTGGCTCCCCCGTGGCGCCGAATTCCTCAAAGATGCGCTCCAGATCAGCTTCGGGGATGCCGCGCCCTGTATCGATGACCCGCACCAGCACTGCTTCTTCCTGACGCGTCACGTCAACAGAGATGTGGCCGCGCTCGGTAAAGCGCGCCGCGTTGACCAGCAGATTCAGCAGCACCTGTCGCAGCCGCAAGCGATCCACCCAGAGGCTTGGCAGATCACCATCGACGTTCACGCGTAGTTCCAGACTCTTGGCATCGATATAATCGTTTACGATCGCCACGGCGTCGGCTACCAGCGCCCCAATGTCGGTCTTCTCTCGAGTCAGCGGTATCTTGCCGGCGTCGATCCTGGCCAAGTCGAGCACATCGTCCACCAACGCCAGGAGGTGCTGTGCGCTCCGGTAGATAGCGTTCAGGTCGCGCCGGTACGCGCCGGGCATGGTAAGCCCACCGTAGCTTTCCGGCGCCATCATCATCATCTCGCTGAAGCCAATGATGAGGTTGAGGGGAGTGCGCAATTCGTGACTGACGCTGGTCACGAACTCGGCCTTGAAGCGCTCCGCCTCGTCGGCCGCCTGCCAGGCCACCACCAGGGCCGAGTTGGCGCGCTTCAGCCGGTAATAGGCCTGGTCCAGATCCTTGAGCGCTCTGCTGAGTTGGGCACGATGCTCTCGCGCCTGCTCCATGGCATCCCGAACCCGAGCAAGGCTGAACAGCGACCACTCAGTCACCGTGTATAAGGCATGGCTCGTCGCCCAGCCCAACAGGCCGGTGAAGGCGCCAGCAGCAATCACCTCCGCCACCATCATGGGGGTGGCTACAAAGCCGGCTCCTCCTGACCTCAGCCAGGTCATCAATCCGATCACCAGCGCCTCCGCCACGATGCCCGCCTGCCACCCGACCGTGACGACCGCCAAGAGAGGTAGCAGGGCATAGAGGAAGGCCACTTCGGGCTGACGGAACACCACCAGTCCGGCAGTGATCCCCGCGGCGAGCCCCAGCTGCCAGATGGCCTGTGCCAACATCGTATGCCGCGGCAACAGCCAGAGCGACACTCCACACGCACCGACAACAATCGGAGTGACGTACCACACTGGGAGGCTCACCTTACCTGGAACACACACCGTGAACACATAGTGCCAGGCGATGTAAGCCCCGCCTGTCACCAGGATGAGATAGCGTGTGGTGCTATGCACCAACTCCAGTGAGGAACGAAACAGCTCGGGATTCTTATCCGGTGATATTCGCAGTACACGCCACATAGTTGCCTCCCGATCATCCAACCTCGGTTAGCGGGCAACATCATCATGAGAGCGTATCGTCATCTCCGCAGGCCACAGCGCCGCGGTATCTTGATGAGCCATTCACGATGGTCACCGATACCCCGCCTGGCGGCGCGCGATGCGCCGTTCCCGCACTCGCTCAGCCGATATCTCTTGGGATATTCGTCTGCACCTCCTCTGCCGCCGCAGCCTTCTTTTCCTTCTCCGACCACCGGCGCGCCCTTTTTCAGTTGCTGATCTTTATCAAGGACTCGAACGGATCCGCCGTGGCCCTCGGACTGTGCAACCTTTTCGCCTGCCGCCTCACGGGGGATCAGCCGTGCGAGGCGGCGCTCCTGGTTGCTTCCATTATTACGACACCGCCATGTCCGGCGCTGTTCTCTGCGGCTCACAATGATTCGCCGAGGGGATCGTGATGGGTGCATGGAGGGGGGGCAAGAGGTTACTACCCCCTCCCCGCACACTGTCGCAGGAAGGCGAGGCACGCACTTCGGTGCATCTGCCCCTTGCGAAGCAACGCCATTGGCGTCCCCAAGTCCTTGCGCTATCATGAAGGTGAGTCGCAGCCCATCCATGGCAAGCGAAGCGGTAGTCCGCATCCACATCGTAGTGGCTAAGGAGCCGTTCACCATGCTCAGAGAAGCCCTCAACTCGCGCCGCGAGTTGCGCCGCGTCAGCACTATGCTCGACTATCTTGGCCTCGGCCCCATCTTTGGCATTCTGCTCCTCACTGTCATCGGCTCCTGGCTATGGACCGGAGTGGCCGTTATCGATGGCTCCATCACCGCACCGCAGGCCCTCGTCCTGCTCTCCGTCTTGGCAAGCCTTGTCCTGCTGGCCGCCTTAGGAGTGCGGCATCGGCTGGGACATGCCCTCATCGTAACCATCATGCTGCACGTCACCGTGGCCTGGATGCAGTGCTGTACGCACGATGCGGCCCTCGGGTTCATGTTCGTACTGGGCATCTCCTTTGCAGGGGCGTGCGGTGGTCCCGTGGGTGCGGTGCTCGCGGCGGCTGCCGCACTGCTGTGGCACCTTGCCGCCTCGACGCTGCTCGGCATCAGTGGCCCTGGCCTCACGACGCCCCTCGTCCTCGGCACGACCATCCTCTCCACGCTCATCGCCGCGCTAGGCTCAGCCAGTCAGTATGGGGCCCTGGAAATCGCCTCCAACGCCGTGCGTGACTCGCAGCAGCGGCTTGAGCAGTTGCGGACGAGCCGAGGTGAGCTGAACCGTACCATCCGTATGCTCGACCTGACGACCGCCCGGCTTGAGCGCGCCAACGCAGAGCTGTACCGCGCGCGGCTGCTGGCAGAAGAGGCGCAGCGCTTCAAGGACGAGCTCGCCGCGCGCATCAGCCACGAGCTGCGCACCCCACTGAACCTCATCCTCGGCTTTAGCGAAACGATTGCCTTCTCGCCAGAGGCCTATGGCACGCCCCTCCCCGCTTCCTACCGACGCGACGTGCTCGACATCCATCGCGTTGGCCGCCACATGCTCTCCCTGATCGAAGACATTCTCGACCTGGCACGGCTTCAGGCAGGTCGCATGGGACTCTATATCGAGGAGGTTGATCTCTGCCAGGTCATCTCCACCGCCGTTGAGATCGTCCGTCCGCTGATCGTTAGCAAACGTCTAGCCCTGCACGTAGAAATCGCGGAAGCCGCCACCATCGCCGCTGTGGACCAAGCGCGCATCCGGCAGGTGATCCTGAACCTCCTGTCCAATGCGGCGCGCTTTACCAGCCAGGGAGGCATCACCGTGCGCCTCGACGCCTCGAGCGACGAAGCGGTCATCAGCGTCCAGGACACCGGTCCCGGCATCGCACCGGAGAACCTGGGGAGGGCATTTGAGGAGTTTCGCCAGGTCGATGGCTCTCCACGCCGCCAACACGACGGGGCGGGCCTCGGGCTCGCCATCAGCAAGGAACTTGTGGAGCTCCACGGGGGACGGATGTGGGTGGAAAGCAAGGTGGGCGTAGGGAGCACGTTCTACTTCTCGCTGCCCATCAGCGCTTCCGCGCGCATATCGCGCCTTTCGGCCCCCGCATCACCAGCGAGTGGCGCCCACGTGCTCCCCGCCGTGTTGGCGCTCAGCACCCAACACTACGATCTAACGAGCTTGCTGCGCCGCCATTTGCACAACTACCAGGTCATCCCCGTGGATAACTGGTTGCGTGCCGCTGAGCGTTCCCAGTTGGGAGATGTTCGCGCTCTGATCGTGGCCGGCCCTCTCCCCGAGCATGCCCCCGAGCTCGCGGCGCCGATACTCAGCTGCTCCTTCTACCAGCCGGATAGTCCAGTGATCCTGCCCGAGGGCATCGTCTGCCTGGAGAAGCCCCTATCCCTGGAGGCGGTCGGCCGCATACTCGCAGAGGCTCCCTCGCCGGTGCACCGCGTATTGATCATTAGTGAGTATGCTGAGACGGGCCGCGTGCTGACGCGGATGGTAAGCGCCCTGCTCGGCTCCACCGTCGATGTCGCCCAGGCTCTGGACGTTGCGACAGCCCTCGAGCGATACGAGGCAGCGCCTCCCGAAATCGCCTTTGTCGACCTCGATACGACGCAGGAAGAGATTGGTGCCCCCACGATCGATCTCTTGCTCGCGCGCCAACGCGCTTCCCGCCCAACCACGATCATCGCCATGACCTGGGGGGCTGAGGGGGGACCGCTACGGGGAGGGCCGCTGACACTCTCTTCGGTGGAGGGACTCTCTCTCAGCGACTATATGCGTACCATCGAGGCGATCCTGGATGTCATGTATCCCGTGATGGCGGCCCGCTCGACCGCGTCAGACGCTCCAAGCAAGACAGGAGAGCGCTCTGGGTGAAGGGTTTGGGCAGCACCGCCGTGGCGTCTAGCATGGCCGCCAGATGGGGTTCATTCAGTACGGAGCAGATCAGAATGGGGGTATTCCTGCATTCGGGGAGGGCGCGCAAGCGCTGTAGCGTCTCCCAGCCATCGAGGCCGGGCATCATGATGTCCAGGGTGATGACGTCGGGCTGCAGGCGCGGCGCCAGCTTGAGGGCCTCGGAGCCATCATGCGCCGTGTGAATGGTATAGGGATGCCCCATCACGTGACGGCGAAAGACTTCTATCGCGTCCTCATTGTCGTCGATGACGAGCACACTGTGATCGCGAATGGCCGGCACATGGATCGCTGCCACCCAACGCTGCCCCGTCACGGCATGGGAGACTCTCCCCCGCTGACTCACCACGAGCTGGCAGGCAGCCAGCCAGTTGGGATTTCTCACCGGTGGCTCGCACCACGGCTCGGCACTGATCTCGATGACTACTCCGCGACAGACCTGGGCCCGTGCCGTGATCACGCCATAGGTGACCTGTCGGAGGGCATACGATAGCATGCTGATGAGGATCTGACGAAAGATCGTCCGATCTGCCTTCACGAAGAGCGAGCGGTCGGATGGTTGCGCCCTGGCGTGCCCGAGGGTGCCATCACGCAGCTCGACGCCGTGCGCCTCGGCCACCGGTCGCATCAGCGCAATCGTCTCTCGGAGCAACGCTCCGACATCGACGAAAACGGCCTCCGCCCGCTGTGCAAGCGCCCACGTCTCCTGCTGCACGGCTTCACGAAGCACACTCGCCGGCGTGGTCTCCCTGCGCGCCAACACCAAACGCTCCTGCAGGCGACTTTCGATGATCTCTGTGATCGTCTCTAGCGCCTTACGGTGCTCGCGCCGATACTGCCGCAGGCTGATGGCCAGCAGGTCCATCACCTCTTCAGTGGTCATCTCCTGAACATAGCGGCTGTAGAGGAGCACATAGCTCCGCGCGGCTCGTGAGCGCGTGGGGAGATTCTGAGGGGGGTGCAGCGACTCGATGGCATCGAGGAGTTCCGAGCGAAGTTCACGCGCCGCCAGATCTGGCGCCTGTCCCTCACCCGCAATGTCGAGGGTCAGATCCAGCGCCATAAGTGCACCGAGGTCATTGAGTCGCTCCAACGCCAGGCGTATCTGATGTGGCAGATCGTCCCTGATCATGATACCCGCCAACGATATGGCACGTCCATGGCACCCTGGTGGCCGCGATTTTGCTCCCTTCGGACGCCAGGCCTGTATAGTAGTGAGTATAGCGGGACGGGATGAACCGTCAACCACCGTGTAGTGCTTCACAAGGGAGAGAAGACATGCCGAAAGAGTACACGCGCAGGAATTTCCTACGCAAGGCCGTCGCCGGCGTTGCCGCCAGTAGCGTGCTCATGGCCTGCCAGCCCAAGGTCGTCGAGGTCGAAAAGATCGTCAAGGAGACGGTCGAGGTCGAGAAGCAGGTTGAGGTCGAAAAGATCGTCAAGGAGACCGTTGTCGTCGAGGGCGCAACGCCAGCCCCCAAAGAGCCCATCACGCTCCGCTTCCATGCGCGCATCGGAGAGCAGGAGAACAAGCTCTACGAGATGCAGATGCCCAAGTTCATGGAAGCAAACCCGCACATCACCTTGGAGCTCGAGAACTTTCCGGGTGCGGAGTACATCACCAAGGTAACCACCATGCATGCGGGTGGCACCCTGGGTGATGTGGTCTGGGGGGCCATCGGTCAGGCAATCATCCATTTCTTCTACAGCTCGCAGCTCGTGCGCCCGATCGACGAACTCGTCGCTGCCGATGGCTTTGATCTCAGCGAGTACTACGAAGGTTGCATCAAGGCCCTCACCCTGGAGGGCAAGGTGCTTGGCCTCCCGTTCAAGGCCCATCCGGGTCTGGCCATCTACTACTACAACGAGGACCTGTTTGAGCAGGCTGGGGTTCCCCTACCCGTTCCCGAGTGGACGCACGATGACATGGTCGAAGCCGCGCTCGCCATCCAGGGCATCGCGGGAGATCAGCCGATTTTCGGCGTCCTGCCGAGCACCGCTTGGAAGGGCATCCTCACGCTGATCCGTTCCTTCGGGGGCGAACTGATCAGTGAGGACGGGAACACCCTGCTGCTCAACTCGGATGAGGGCATGGCCGCCATTCAGTTGCTCTACGATCTCTTCCAGACGCACAAGGTGGCGCCGCCTCCCGAGCAGATGATCGGCGATGCGAACCAGATGTGGGCATCCGGCTACTTGGGCATGTACCAGGGTGGGACATCAGTCTCCGTGATGAAGAACACCATCGGCGACAAGTTCAAGTGGATGGCCGTGAACAACCCCATCGGCCCGGCCGGCGTTGGTGGTTCGGACTATGAGGTCGATTGCTACTCCGTCACCGCAGCCACCCCCAACCCGACGGAAGCCTTCGAATGGGTCAAGTACCTGTGCAACCAAGACAGCGGTGTGCTGCTGGGCGTCATCGGCGGCACCGTGGGTGGCCGTCCCGACGTCTATGGGAGCCCGGTGCTCCTCAGTGATCCGGTGCGCCCCGTCTTCCGCGACATCATGGACAACGCCCAGGACAGCCGTGTCGTTGGCAACTGGCGGCAAGACGAGTGTGAGAAGGCCGTGGTACAGCTGCTCCAGCCGCTTTGGGCGGGCCAAGAGCAACCGACCAAGGCATTCGTCGATTCGGTCACTGCCCAGATTCAGGATATCATGAACATGCCGCGGCCATAATCCAGCGTTCGCAGTTGGTCGCTGTCCGTGGTACGACCACACCTCGCCCGTAGATGGCGAGGTGTGGTCTAGTAACAGACGTCACTGTGGCGACGCGCCACATGTTACGATGAGGAGCATTCATGAGCCTGACAGCCGCTACCCGATCACGACGAGTCCGCAGGGAGGCCTTGGAGGGTTACCTCTGGATCAGCCCCTGGCTAGTTGGCCTCCTCATTTTCACGGCTGGTCCGATCTTGGTCTCCCTCTTTCTCGGGTTCACGACATACAAAATCGGTGGTACTCCAGAGTGGGTCGGCTTGGAGAACTACCGGTACGCCTTTTTCGATGATAAGCTGTTCTGGCCCTCGCTCGGACGCACCGGCTACTATGCGGTATTCACAGTGATTCTGGGCATCAGTGGATCGCTGCTACTCGCCATCTTGCTCGACAAGGTTGTACGAGCCCGAGCGCTGTACCGTGCGATGTACTACCTGCCCTCCCTCACTCCCGCTGTAGCTACGGCTATCCTCTGGAAATGGCTACTGCACCCTCAAGTCGGTCTCGTGAACGATCTTCTCCGACACATCGGCATCAAGGGGCCCGGCTGGCTTACGAGTACCACCTGGGCTATCCCCTCCATGATCTTGATCTCGCTCTGGGGATCTGTTGGCGGCGGGCGCATGATCATCTTTCTCGCTGGCCTCCAAGGCGTGCCCACGGAACTCTACGAGGCCGCCGATATTGATGGCGCCAGCCCGAGACACAAGTTCTGGCGTATCACCATCCCCATGATCTCGCCCACTATACTATTCAACCTCGTGCTTGGGGTGATTGGTAGCTTTAATGTCTTTACTTTGTCCTATGTTGCCACCGAAGGTGGTCCGAACTATGCCACATGGTTCTATATGCTTCATCTTTATTACAATGCGTTTAGCTTCTTTCAGATGGGATATGCATCATCTTTGGCCTGGATACTCTTTATCATTGTGATGGTGCTGTCCTTCGTGCAAATCAAGACGTCCCAGCGCTGGGTCTACTATGACTTTTCGGAGGTCGCCCAATGACAGTCCGAGTCGCTCAAACGCGCGAGGTGCCCTCCGAACGTTACGTCCTGCAACGAAGGCTAGGGCCCAGCATCATCCTCTATACCATTGCGACCCTCGGTGCCATTGCCTTCGGCCTTCCCTTCTTCTGGACCGTATCGAGCTCGCTGAAAACCCAGACAGAGATCTATACGTTTCCGCCCCAGTGGCTACCCGAGGTACCCCGTTGGGTCAACTATGCGCTGGTATTCGAGCTGGCTCCGTTTGCCCGATTCATAGTGAATACCGCGATTGTTACGGGGTTAGCGATGATTGGGCAGCTGATCTCTTCTGCTGTGGTCGCATTCGGCTTCACGCGCTTCAGGTTTCCCGGACGCGACTTCCTCTTCGGTGTCCTCCTAGCGACGATGATGATACCATGGCAGGTCACCATTGTGCCCACCTTTCTCCTCTTTCGCTGGCTCGGATGGGTCAACACACTCAAACCCTTGATTGTGCCCAGCTACTTCGGCGGGGGTGCCTTCTACGTTTTCCTCCTGCGCCAGTTCTTCCTCACTATCCCCCGCGATTTTGACGAGGCAGCGCGCATCGATGGGGCCCGCTCCACGGGCATCTTTTGGAACATTCTCCTGCCCCTGAGTCGCCCAGCAATCGCCACCGTGGCCATCTTTTCCTTCTTGGATCACTGGAATGCGTTCATCCAGCCGCTGATTTTTCTCAATGATCCTAAAAAGTTCACGATAGCGATCGGCCTGCGCTACTTTAACGCTTCTGCCTTTACGGGAGATCAACCGAGAGAGGCAGTGCTGATGGCTGCTTCTATCATCACGGCAGTTCCTTGCTTGATACTCTTTTTCGCAGCACAGCAGTACTTTGTAAAAGGTATCGTCATGAGCGGGATCAAGGGCTAGTGGCTCGGATACCCTCTCCGATCCGCTTCCAGCGCGCTGCGACCGGCGCAGCGCGCGCCGATCGCGCTTGTGCCCATCAACGACCCTCATAAGGAGCAGCATGAAGATCACCGATATCAAGAGCTACCCCATCTGGGTGGGGCATCGCAACCAGCTCGTCGTCAAGGTGGAGACGGACGAGGGCCTCTACGGCCTCGGCGAGTCCGGCTTCTCGGGG
>DUUT01000215.1 GCA_012841405.1 Chloroflexota bacterium | reverse complement strand
CTGGCTGGCGATGCAGAAGTCGATCTCCGCGGCCAGCACGTCCTCATCGATGCGGTCCGCAGCATCAAAGGGCGTCATGGGGATGGCAAAGATGCCACGCCAGTCCTTCTTCGACATGGGGTCTCCTTTCACGAACGCTTGCGATTCCCGACTGGTTGGTCGAGATGGACAAGAACAGACGCACCGTTGCGTCACTGGTCACATGAAATACGAGGCGATCGTTCCTGGGGCCAGCCTCGCCCCCGCGTGGTGCGGCTCGCAGCCGATCAGGGAGGCAGGCATGGCGCCGTACAGCCTCACACGAGGCGAGAGCTTTTTAGCGGGTCGTTGGGAGTGGGCCGCCAGCTCTCCCGCTTGGCAGTCCCGTGGCGTGGTGCTCTAGGTAGAGTGTGAAAAAGGGCTACAGCGCCGTTCTGAGCGTGGCGAGAAACCTTGTCGATGGGCGTCAAGGCCCCTCGCGTACGCCCGGGGCGACATCGTTTCTACGCAGGATGCGTGCTCAAAACATGCGTGCTCAAAACACGGCCTAGCGCCACGAAGGAGTGGATCGCCGCCGCGCAGGGCAGAGTGACCCTGTAGGCGATAGGTGAGCCGCCAGAGTGCAGCGCCGTGGGCGCACGCTGCACTCCGGCCTCGGGCTCCTCCGCTGGATCTACCACGGCTGCAGGCGGCGCGTGATGGCCAGCCCATCCGTGGGCAGAGAATCCAGCAGGTATTTGAGCTCGTCGTCCGTCAGCGGACCGTGAAGTAGCAGCGACTTGCAGCTCAGAATATCGCGCAACACCGGCATCATCGCCTCGAGGGAGGGGCCGCTGGCCTCATCCTCGATGGTGATCTCGATGCCGTGTAGGGCGTCCACCGCCAGCAGGCTAGGGACGGTGTGTAGAGACACCGAGTGTATGTGGATCATGGCGTAATCGACCGCCTCGCAGATCCGCACATCGTAGGGCAGGAACCATTCGGCATAGTGCTTCGCCGAGAGGAACGACGATGCATCGCACTGGGTTCGTACCACCGTGCCCGGCGCCCAGATGCCAAAGGGGTTCACATACCCTCCCCGTAACGGCGGTGTGCGCTCGATCTGGGCGTGCAGCACCTCGAGAAAGGCCTCGGTCACCTCATCGAGAAAGCGCTGCAGCTCGGCCTGGTGCTCAAAGAGAGAGTAGCTCATCAACTCTGGGCCGACCACCGCTTCTGCCAGGTCTGAGGGACCACGCAGCGTCGGATGTGTGAGGAACGCTCGACCATTCGCGTGGGCCACGGTGCGCTCCAGGAGGCGCTTGTAGAGCGCAAACCAAGCGTCATCGCGATGGACACTCTGCTGTTCCCATGCGTCCCAGCTAGCGATGTATGCCTTGGTCCGCATGCTGCCGCCCACGATGGTTGCACGGATCGGCGTGCCCAGGATTGCCTCGAGCCAAGGCATGCGCCCAAAGGGGGTCGCCGTCGCAAAAAAGTCGCCACGCGTGCGCAGCGGGCCGGGCTCTTGCTGCGGTATAACGGCGCGGTGCTCATCGAGCAAGTCAGGCGTCATATCCATGTCTCGATCGGCCAGCGTGCCGTCGCTCAGGGGCAGCCAGAGGTCGCCCAACGGTGCCGCATCGTGCTCGTGGTAGAGCATGCCCTGCCGCTGCCACCACTTGGTGTGGCGCTCCAGCAACTCCTCGCCGCGGGCATTCAGCGTATAGTGTTCAGCAGTCATGGACACTGTCCTCTTATGGTATCGGGCAAGATGCCCGTCGTATCGCTTCTCGCGTCGCCCGGCGCGTGTCAACCTCGCTCGCACGACGAACGCGCTAGGCCGCTGCAGCGATACGGGCGCAAACGGTGGATGGTCTCGACGGCATCCCCCGGTCCTGTCATCGACATCAACCCGGGGCACTCGTACCTACTTCCCTCGCTTGCCCGTAACACCAACGAGATCAAGCTCGCGGGCCCTATGGCAGGCCACATGATGGCCCGGCTCAACCTCGTGCAGCGTGGGCGCCTCCACCTTGCACTGCTCGGTGGCATAGCGGCAGCGCGGATGGAAGTAACAGCCCGATGGTGGGTTCGCTGGGTCGGCGACATCCCCCGCTAACAGAATGCGCTCCGAGCGCAGGCGAGGGTCTGGGCGGGGCACAGCGCTGAGCAAGGCTTCCGTGTACGGGTGCATGGGAGCGCTGAACAGCTCCTCTGACTCTGCGAGCTCGACGATGTGACCGACATACATCACCGCGACGCGCTCACTGATGTGCTTGACGACGCTCAAGTCGTGGGCCACAAAGAGATAGGTGAGACCCAGCTCCGTCTGCAGTCTCAGCAGCAGGTTCAGGATCTGTGCCTGTACCGAGACGTCGAGGGCGGAGACCGGCTCGTCGGCGATCACCAGGCTGGGGTTCAGCGCCAATGCCCGCGCGATGCCGATGCGCTGGCGCTCCCCGCCACTAAAGGCGTGGGGGTAGCGCTGCATGTACTCCGGGCGGAGCCCCACGAGCTTGAGCAGCTCGGCGACGCGATCAACGCGCTCCTCTCGGCTCCCCACGTTGTTCACCAGTAGCGGCTCACCGACGATGTCCAGCAGCGACATGCGAGGATTCAGGGAAGAGAACGGGTCCTGAAAGATCATCTGCATCTCGCGGCGCAGGGGACGCAGCTCGTTACGGGGCACGCTGGCGATGTCGACGGTGCGCCCGTCTCGGGTGCAGAACATGATCTGACCGCTCGTCGCGTTGAGTGCCCGGACGATACAGCGGGCGGTCGTTGTCTTGCCGCAGCCGCTCTCCCCGACGAGTGCCAGAGTCTCACCGCGATGGATCTGGAAGCTGATATCATCGACAGCGCGGACGTGGCCGACCGTCTGGCGGAAGAATCCGCGACGGATGGGAAAGTACTTGCGTAGGTTCTGGACGCTCAGTAGAACCTGAGGTTCTGCGCCATTGCCAGCTCCATTTCTCGGTTGCATCAGCTAACCCGTCCTTCTACGCACTCCGCGCTGTAGAGAAAGCAGCTTGCCTCGTGGTCTTGCCCAACAGAGGTCATGCTCGGCTCGCCCTGGTCACAGATTCCGGGCATGCAATCCGGGCAACGCGGATGAAAGGGACAGCCCATCGGTCGGTTGTAGGGATGGGGTATCGCTCCGGTGATCGTCGGTAGCTCTACCCGCGGCGTTGACTCGATGCTAGGGATCGACCGCAGGAGGGCCTGCGTGTACGGGTGCTTGGCATCATGAAAGATGGCATCCACGGGCCCTCTCTCAACGGAACGCCCCAGGTACATCACCGCCACGCTATCACACATCTCGGCGACGACGCCGAGGTTGTGGGTGATGAGGATCACCGCCGTTTGGGACTGCTCCTGGATGCGGCGGAGCAAATCGAGAATCTGCGCTTGAGTGGTCACATCCAGCGCCGTCGTCGGCTCGTCCGCGATGAGCAGCCGGGGATCGCAGCAGAGCGCCAGTGCGATCATGGCGCGCTGGCGTAGCCCGCCACTGAGCTGCCAGGCATAGTCGTCGACGCGCAGCTCTGGGCGAGGAATCCCGGTCATGCGGAGCATCTCGATCGCTCTCTCCCGGGCCTCGCGCTTGGTCACCTTCTTGTGCAAGGAGATCGCCTCGACAAACTGGTCACCCACGGTGTGCACCGGGCTGAAGGCCGTCATCGGTTCCTGGAAGACGAGACCGATCTCCCCACCTCGAATGGAGCGCATGACGGCGCTATTGGCGCGCAGTCCAGTCAGGTCGACCACGTGCTCCTGACCATCCGCGTTGCGCCGCCGGAGAAGGATCTCGCCCGACACGATCCGCCCCGGACGGTCTACGATGCGCAACACCGAGCGTGCGGTCACGCTCTTGCCGCAACCACTCTCTCCCACAACCCCAAGGGTCTTCTGAGGCATGACGTCAAAGCTGACACCGTCAACCGCCTTGACCACGCCTTCACTGGTGAAAAAGTGCGTGCGCAACCCCTTGACAGACAGAAGAGGTTCATCTCCATTGGCCATGGTATAGGTTGCCATTATCCAAATCCTACTAGATACCGTAGGGATCGGCAGCGTCTCGCAGACCGTCTCCCAAAAAGTTGAAAGCCAACACAGCAATGATTACGGGAACGGCTGGGAGCATAAGCCACGGAGTTGAAGCGACCACGTGGACATTCTGTGCCTGCTGAAGCATCACTCCCCAGCTGATCGCCGGCGGGCGCAACCCCAGGCCCAGGAAACTGAGCGACGTCTCGCTGATGATCATCGTCGGCAGCGACAGCGTCGTCGAGGCAATGATATGGCTCAGCATCGACGGCAGCATGTGCCGGAAGATGATGCGCAGGCGACCGCAACCGACGAGCTCTGCTGCCATCACATAGTCTTCCTCGCGTAGCGAGAGGAACCGCCCACGCACCACGCGCGCCAGTCCCGTCCAGCCGATCAGTGAGAGGATGAGGGTGATGGCAAAATAGACCTGAGTGACGTCCCAGTCGCGTGGCAGCGCTGCTGCCAGTCCCATCCAGAGTGGGATCGTGGGAATTGATCGCAGGATCTCTATCACACGCTGGATAATGGTATCGATGACACCGCCATAGTATCCAGAGATTCCTCCCAGCAGCATACCGAGGAAAAGGCTCACCGTCACCCCAGCGAGGCCGATGACGAGTGAAAGCCGCGTCGCATAGACGAGTCGTGACCACAAGTCACGCCCTTGCCTATCGGTGCCCAGGATAAAGACGGTATCCTCAACCTGGGCGCCTTCCACGCCGATCAGATGGATGTTCGTCGGGATTATTCCCAAGAAGCGATACTCAAAGCCACGGGCAAAGAATACCAGCGGGATCTTGACATCAGGATTGGCCTGATAGACTCGTTCCATGGTCATGGGATCGCGCCTGCCCTCTAGCGCGTACACATGCGGTCTGAGCCTCCCGCCGTCAAAGAGGTGGATCGCCTGAGGGGGAATGAGTGAGCGCTGGGCTTCTGAGGCATGCGGATCGGCGTAGGCCAGGAAATCGGCGCCGAGGGCGACGAGATAGAACGCGATGATGACGACAGCAGAGACCATGCCCAACCCGTGTTTGCGGAAGCGCCACCACATCAATTGCCACTGGGTAGCGACTGAGATCCGCTCCTCGGCAGCCTCTGCCGAAGCTCCGGCTCGCTCAGCGACTACGGTTGCCATTAGCGCCCCTCCATCCGAATCCGCGGATCGATCCACAACAAGATCACGTCAGAGATGAGCATGCCGACCACCGTCATCACGCCCAGGAGCAGCACGATGGTCCCCGCCAGGAACATGTCCTGAGCCATCAATGCCTTCAGCAGGATCGGGCCCACCGTTGGCAGGCTCAGCACCAAGGAGACGATGACGCTTCCCGACACCAGGACCGGAAACTGGAAGCCAATGGTGCTGGCAAAGGGATTCAGTGCCACGCGGACCGGGTACTTGAGGAGGAGTTTGAGCTCTGACAGCCCTCGGGCACGCGCCGTGAGCACGTAGGGCTTGCGCAACTCGTCCAGCAGGTTCGCCCGCATGACACGGATCATCGACGCCGTTCCCGCCAAGCCAATGATCAGCGTCGGCAGGGGAAGGTGCTTCAGCAGATCCCACACCTTGGCCAGATTCCACGGTGCCTCCGCGTACTCTCTCGAGAATAGCCCACCGATATCTGCTCCAAAGAAAACATATCCAAAGTACATCACTACGAGCGCTAGCAAAAAATTGGGGACGGCCAAGCCGATAAAGCCCAACAAAGTAGCGAGGTAATCTCCGATGGAGTACTGCTTGACTGCCGAATAGATGCCGATGGGCAGCGCGATGACCCACGTCACGAGGAGGGCAAAGGCCGACACGGCCACCGTCAACCAGAGCCGATCACCGATCACTTCGATCACTGGCCGATTCCAGTCCATCGAAGTGCCAAAGTTGCCCTCCGCCATGCGCGACACCCATTTGTAGTACTGGACGTAGATGGGCTGATCCAGGCCGTAGAGCTGCCGCAGCGCCACGGCCTCTTCCTCATGCACGATGCCGCCCGACGCCTGGAGATTGGCGATGTAGGCCGTGACGTAATCGCCCGGAGGTAGCTGGATAATCGCGAACGACAACACGGATACCGCCCAGATCGTCAAAATGGCCAGCAAAAGGCGGCGCACCAGATACTGTAGCACTTTGCGAACCCCCTGTTCGCACGCCCGTGGGACGTATCAGCAGCATTCGATAACCGCGCGATGCGGTGCGATGCGTTCCTCCTCCGCTCCTGGGCGCGTTGGCGCGCCCAGGAGCGGAGTGGGTGCTCTAGTTCTGCTCCTTCTTGATATAGTACGTCGCCGGATGGCTGGCGCCAGGGAACCTGGCAGCCCGAATCATGCTGTTCCGCTCCGGGACGTTCCCAAGGTAATTCTTGACCAGGCGAATCCCCATCACTGCGGGGGAATACCCGACGGTGCCGATCTGCCACACATTGTCCGCCGCGAGGCGCATCAGCTCCTTGCCCACGTCGATCCGCTCCTCAGCGGTCAGGGCTGCAGCCGATCGGTACAACTCCATGGCCTTCAGGAGATCTGGGTCCCAATCTGGCTCCATGCCTTCCTCGCCGTTGGTCGCGTACCATCGACCAATGAGCGGCCCCATATAGTTGGTGGGCACCAGCGGAAGCATATTGTCTGGCGTCGTAAAGATCGAGTCATACAGCACGCCGTCGCGGACGTGGATCATCACTTCATTGGCCTGGGTCATCGTCTCCATCAGCGAGTATTCGGTTTCCTTGACCTGTGCATCGATCCCGATACCCCGCCGCCATTGCTCGGCCACCATCTCCATAACGCCGGTCTGGTCCATCCAGGTGGCGGCATGGGTATAGATGTCAAGCCGGAGACGGCCCTGGCCATCGCTTCGCAGCCGGAAACCCTCCGCGTCCTTCTTGTCCAGCCCGATGGCGTCGAGCATCTCGTTGGCCTTATCCGGGTCGAAGGTGGCCCACAGCTCCTTCACCCCAGGCCCCGGGTAGTGCGGGTGCGCCTCACTCACCGTCGCGTTACCGGGCGTACCCATCCCCAGCCAGAATACCTCGTTGAGTTGGTCACGGTCGATTGCCAGGGACAGCGCGCGGCGAAAGTCCCTATTGCGGAACCACTTGGCGATCTCTGGGTCGGCCTCGTAGCTCTGGTTGAAGTACATACACACGTCAGACCCGAAATCACCCTTGTCCAAACGGACCGTGTAGTTCCCCTTTTCCTGTTCCCGAAGGAACACGGGCAGGTTCGCGAGGATCAGGTGACGGTGTGCGAGGTCATACTCACCGGCAATCGCGCGCAGGTTGAGCACCTCGAGGGTCTCGGCGAGCTCGAGTACGAGCCGATCGACGTAAGGAAGCTGATTCCCGGCAGTGTCCACCGCCCAGAAGTAGGGGTTGCGCTCGAAAATGGCGGTCGGCGTGTTATAGGGCGACACTACCTTCCAGGGGCCGAGAACCGGCAGCTCGGGGTTCAGACGCCAGTTGCACTGGTTGATGAGCATATCCCGCCAGGAGTCGAACCCACCCTCCTTGACCTTGGCCTCGAGCTCTTCCTCCGATAGATAGTCCTTATGGAACTGCTTCACATAGTGAGCGGGTACGTAGCCGCCGCCCGTGGCACCGCCGGTGGCAAGCCCGTTCCCCACGGGGGCGTTCCCCGAGAGAACCTCGAGGAACAGCGGATAGGGGTGCGGGAACTTGAATACGACGGTATAGTCGTCGACCTTTTCCACCGTCCCAAGCTCGCCCTGGACCTGCATAAAGATCGTCGGGACGGGGTTCAGTTCCTTGTTCAGGTGGATGTCTTCCCACCAGAAGATGATGTCATCGGCGGTAAAGGGATGGCCATCTGACCACTTCATGCCCTTCCGCAGATACAGGGTGATCTCTCGACCGTCCTCGCTGATCTCCCAGTCCTTGGCGACGCTCGGGATTACCTCAGTGGCGTCATAGTTGACGAACAGGAGCTTGTCGACCGTCACCCAACGGTTGATGTTCTCGCCATCACCCACTCCGGTAAAGGCCCAGTGAAGCGACCCGCCGTACTCACCGATCTCGTGTAGAGGGTCAATGACCAGCAGATCCTCGGGATCGGGCAAACGCTCGGCGAGCGGAGGCAGCTTTCCCTCCTGCACCAGCTCGGCGAGCTCGGGAGCCTCTGCAAAGGTGGTAGGGTAGCGCGAGGTATCCCGGATGATCGTCGGACCTTCGAGCTTGCCGTACAGGTGCGCGCCCATTCCCTCTGCACCAGACGCAGAGGCTGTTGCCTCAGTGGCCGCTGCTGCCGGTGCTGCCGGTGCTTCTGTGACCGCTGCTACCGGTACCTCTGTGGCCTCTCCTGCGGGTGCCTGCGTCGGCTCGGGCGCTTTGGCACACGATGCCAGGAATGCGGCACTTGTTAGCAGGGATAGCCGCATGAAATTGCGCCTGCTGATCCCTCTCAACGTCGACATCGCTTACTCCTCTCCGATTACTCGAAATGGACTAGCAAGCCAACACCCGGTTCTGTTGCTGCTCCTCCTTTCTCACTATGGCACATAACGACCACACGCTGCCGAGGAACTGCAATGTGAGTCGAGGGTACACTAGCCCTCATGAACGCAAACGGGTGTTTGCTGGGTGGGCCCAAAGGCATACCGTCGCTGAATCGCTCGATGAAACGAGGCCACGGCGGCATTGAGGAGGGGGAGGATCCGATCCCAATTCCAGGGAAGGATTACTTCCTGGGCGTCAGGAAGGGTTCCTCCTTCGTAGGGGCATCGTTGGTTGATGCTGGCGTGGGCAAGGCGTTGCCGGAGGTGCTGACGCATGGCGCGCCACGCCTTTGCGTGTAGGGCGATACCGTTCGCAAGGGGTGCTGCCCTGAATGGCAGGGAGCGCAATGGGGTACAGTGCCATTGTCCGCTCGGCTCAACAGCGCTGAGAAATCGTTGAGCTACCAGTGAAACATCGAGAGCTAACATCGACGCACCTTACCTTGCCCGGATCATCCCGTGCTGGCGCTATGGCAACCCTTGCCCGAAGCACAATACGATGCTATCGCTACGACGCGGACGATGGTGGGGAAGATACTACGTCTTTACCAGTTCGTCAACCGGCCGGTGGCAAAATCAGCGGACGAAGGCGAGTACAGCGAGCGCAACAGCGCCGATCGCGGCCTCCATCAGGGTGCCGACGGCAAAGCGACGCCACAGGCGGCCATCGGTTGCGCCCTGGCTGTAGAGATGCTCAAGATAGACCACTACGCTGAGGCCGACTATTACGAGGATCACGATCGTAAAGTTTGAGACGGCGGTATACGACCAAGGGTTGAGGCGCAGGGCCACGTAGACCGCCATGACTGCTTCCCAGGTCTTGAAGGCGACATAAAATGCCAGGACAGAACTGATGATCCAAGCCAGGTAGGCCAGGACCACCTGACCGACTCTGTTTATCATCATTACCTCCAGGGGGCACCGAAATCGGTACGGCATTATCGCCCGCAGGCCTCGCCGATGGGATGCCAGAGCCCCTGGCGCCTCTGGTTCGCGGTGTGGATTCCGGCTATGGTACTCGAGATCACCAGGCTCTACAAGCGCGCAGCCCAGGGTGTCCGCTGCGGTGTATAGTGACGCTCCTTCGTAGAGCGAGTGGGGGAGACAGATCTACGGTCGCACTGCGTATGGACGGGAGAGGATCTCGCGGATTGGGCGGTAGTGTGCCTACGGAACAGCACTGCAGTCAACGCAGCTGCAGTGAGTCACTCGCGAGCAATAGCAGATCGTAAGGGAGTGGTATCCGCCCTACCTGCGGCATGCGATGAGCACGAGCGGTACGACTGCCAAGTTGGCTTGGCGCGCATTTCGCGATGCTCCTAGAGGGCGGGACCTGAAGGCTTCCTGGGGCATGGCGAGTGCTATTGTCTCCGACCTCCTCGATCTGCTCTCTCCGGATGATCTGTGCTTTTCTTCACCTGAGGTCCGGTCGGTGGAGGTGCGTCGCTGGGGCGCAGGGCGCTTTGTGACGCGAATCTGGAGCTCTGCGCACGTCACCTTGGATTGCATGGGGCCTCGAATGGCGTATGACGTGCATGTTGGTCTCGCAAAGTATGAACTCGTATGTAGGCTGGTGGACGGACAGCTCTACGCAACGAAGCTTGCTGGTTTTGTCGACAGGGAGTATCGCGAGTCTGCCATGATGAGCGGTTCGATGATCTGCGGGGTGGGCACTATTGCCATGGACGCCTCCTTTGTCCTCGGGGACACTCTGTAAAGAACCGTCTGCACCAAGTGGTGCGAGAATTGCTGAGGGACCTCTACTTCCGAGCTGTATGACAATGCTCGGGATGTGGTCGAGTCGGCAATTACGACTCGGTTCAGAAGTATGTGGGATGAGGGGAGGATTTGGCATAGGAGAGCTTCGGGGCCATTCTCTGGGTGCTGATGCCAGAAAGGCCACCGAAGCTCATGGCTATTGTCGCACGTGCCCGCCTGTTTGTCGAATCCCTGCGCGCCATCGCCGGCCGCACCGAACCGGAGCGGCGCTGCTGTCCGACATGCGGCAGCAGCCATGTGCACCGCCATGGCAGCTACACGCGCCGCCCCTACACCTTGCAGGGGCGATGGCCCGTTCACGATGCCATGCGGCCGCTACAGCGGGGCTCGGCATCCGCTGAGAACCCCTGCCTCGCCTCCCCACACACTTCTGAACGGAGACTCTTGCTATGCCGTGCGAGATACGCCATAATGTCTCCAACCGGGGAGGTTCCGGGCGAGCCAAGGGTTCTGCGCGGAACCTCTACTGTGTCTCGCACCTTCATCGCCTACCCATTTGGTGTGCGCATACGCGCCATCGCGCTAGACAGCAGACGCATTCGGTGGTAAAGTCTGCTCTACCCGTCGCCAGTAGGGCCCTCCGGGCCATTGCCTGGCTTACCTCGCTTTGATACTGCTAATAGTTGTAACCTGTTCCTCGTTAGCCTTCTACCGACACCACGGTAGCACACAACCTACAACGATCTCTCATCAAAGGATATCGCATGGATAGCCTCGCTCTTCGCTTCTCCGGCCATCAGTCGTTTGCCCTGCGCAACACGTGGCTCACCAAGGGCGTGTTAGCGAGCGAAAAGAACCCGCGCATCTTCTCCGCGCCCGATGCCCTGGTCACCCTGGGCGTGGGAAAGAACATGGTTGAGTCAATCCGCTACTGGTGCCAGGCCACTCAGATGATCAGGGATGTGCCCGGCGCGCGCGGCGCCTACGAGGTCAGCCCGTGGGGGCGCCACTTCTTCTGCGGCGGGTCTGCTTGGGACCCCTACCTCGAGGATACGGCCACGCTGTGGTTCGTGCATTGGCTGTTGGCGACCAACGTCTCGTGCGCGGGCACGATCTACTATGCGTTCAACGAGCTCCACGCGGCCGAGTTCACGCGGGCGAGCCTGGAGCGCGATGTGGGCGCCTTTGCCGAGCTGCACGAGGCGCGCACGACACTGAACACGATCCGGCGGGACGTGGGGGTGTTCATCCGCAACTACCTCGGCGGGGCGGACCGCGCGGACTCTCCCCCGGAGGATGCGTTGGATTGCCCTCTGGTCGAGCTCGGCCTGCTGGTGCAGGGGGCGAACGGGCTGTTGTTCTCTTTCCAGCGGGGGCCGAAGCCGAGCCTGTCGGACGCCGTGTTCGTGGCGGCGATGGCCGAGTTTGCCAAGAGGTCGGGGGAGTCGGGGGAGCGGACGCTGTCGTTCGATGATGCGGCCTACGCGCCGTGCTCGCCGGGGCGGGTGTTCCGCCTGGATGAGGCGGCGCTGGCGGAGCGCCTCGAACGGGTGGAGGGGCTGACGGGCGGGGCGTGGAGCTATACGGAGACGACGGGGCTGCGCCAGGTGTTGCTGAGGGACGATGTAGACGCGACGCAGGTGTTGGAGGCGTATTACCGACGGGGCACCGAGGAGGGACGCCGTGGACGTTAGGCCATTGGCGGACCTCTATCGGGTGGCGGAGCGGTTCCGCCGGTCGGTGAACGTGGCGGCGGACCTGCGGGACGCGGAGGCGCTGGCGGGGTACGTGCCGACGGCGATGGTGCGCGCGCTGGTGCGGCGGATGGTATCGGAGCTGGCGCGGAAGGACGGGCACCGGGCGTGGTCGATCACCGGGCCGTATGGGGCGGGCAAGTCGGCGTTCGCGCTGTTCGTGAGCCGGGTGCTGGGGTACCCGGTGGATGCGGCGGCGCGGCGGCTGCTGGAGGAGGTGGATGGGCGGCTGTACCGGGAGCTGTGCGCGGCCGCTAGTCTAGCGCATGGCGGGTTCGTGGTGGTGCCGGTGGTGGGGAGCCGGGAGCCGTTGGTGCGGTCGCTGGTGGCGGGGTTACGGTGGGCGGCGGAGGGGCTGCCGGCGGGTTCGCGGCGGCTCGAGGCGGTGCGCGAGGGCTTGATCACCCTGGATGAAGGGGTGCGGCGGGGCGAGGCGGTGGTGGCGGACGAGGTGGCCCAGGCGGTGGTGGGGCTGGCGGAGGCCGCGACGGCGGAGGCGCCGGGCCGCATCGCCGGGGTGCTGGTGGTGTATGACGAGCTCGGGCGGGCGCTGGAGTACGCGGCGATGCGGCCCGAGGCGGCGGACGTGGGGCTGCTGCAGACGCTGGCGGAGGCGGCGGCGCGGTCGGCGGAGGCGCCGGTGGTGCTGGTGACGATCTTGCACCAGGCGTTTCAGAACTATGCGGCGCGGCTGGGGGTGGCGCAGCAGCGGGAGTGGGCGAAGGTGCAGGGGCGGTTCGTGGATGTGCCGTTCCTGCAGTCGACGGGCGAGGTGCTGACGCTGGTGGGGCTTGCGATCCAGCGCGGCGAGGGGGATGGGCGGACACGGGGGGCGGCCCCTACGGACGGCGGGGAGGTTGGGCTCCGGGAGGCGGCGGAGGCGGCGGCGCAGCGGGCGGCGGACCTGGGGTTACTGCCGCCGGGGTTTGACGAGGAGGAGCTGCGGGGGGCGCTGGCGCGGTGTGCGCCGCTGCACCCGACGGTGGCGCTGGTGCTGGAGCGGCTGGTGCGGAGCAGCCTGGCGCAGAACGAGCGGTCGCTGTTCGCGTTCTTGGCATCGCGGGAGCCGCACGGGTTGCAGGAGCACCTGGAGGCGGCGCGGTGGGGGGCGAACGGGCGGCTGCCATTCTACCGGCTGGACCAGCTGTACGATTACGCGCGGGACGCGCTGGGGAGCCGGCTGTACGGGGGGGCGCAGGCGCGACGGTGGGCGCTGGTGGAGGAGGCGCTGGACCGGCTGCCGGCGGAGGCGGGGGCGCTGGACGCGCGGGTGCTTAAGACGGTGGGGATGCTGGAGCTGTTGGGCGATGGGCGCCGGGTGAAGGCCTCGCCGGAGGTGGTGGCGTTCGCGCTGGGCGACGCGGGGG
>DUUT01000214.1 GCA_012841405.1 Chloroflexota bacterium | reverse complement strand
GCGCCGTGCGCTCCTGGTCACCGATCTCGACCGTGGCAAAGGCCGGGATGCAGATGACGTCGATGCCGTCCAGTGCCAGGTACCCCCGGGCGATGGCCACGGCCTTGGTGGCCTGGTTCACCGCCCCGGCACCGATGGCCTGGATCTCGGCGCGTCCCCGATCGCGGACGACGCCGGCGATTGCCCCGGCAACCGAGGTGGCCTGCGAGTGTGCCGCTACCTTGAGAACCTGCGTAGGCTCTACGATGGGAAGTGTGCCCAAGTACTCGGGTACTCGTACCGCTTCCATAGTGTGTATCTCCGCTCCTTGTAGGATCTCCGTACTGCCGTGCGAATCGTAGGGCCCTCCCGACAAGCCTCTCGGGAGCCCCTCACATCCCCACCCACCTTAACCGAGCCAAATCTCCGGCTGCCAGGGCTCTCCCCGCGTCTCGCGCTGCACAGCGCGAGGATCCAAGCGCTCTGCCCATCCGCGTAGCAACACAGCAACATCATGCCAACCTTCCGCCTCAGTGGCGAGGGCTGCCTGCTGAATCGCCTGCACGAGTCCAGGGGTGGCGCCGCTGGCGAGGTGGGCTTGCGTGCTGTGGCGTGTTCTCTCCATCGCAAACCCCTATCTGTACTTGAATTGTGCGAACCGTGCGTCCCGGGGAGCGCGACTGACTCTCCGGGCGCGTCTAATTGCCGCGGCCGTGGTAACCGACCCTCGACAACAACGGCTCTATTGTGCCACAGATAGGACCATGCGTCTGTAGGGGAATCCCGACAGGGCGAACATAATCACTCGATAGACCGGCGCCGAAACCTCGACGCTGGCGCGCCATGATCTCTATACACGGTACGATGGTCGTGGCCGGGCCGACGCCGATGGGACGAGTCAGCCATCGCTCGTCGCCCCTGACGAGGGGCAGGACGCCTTTAACCCCATCAAGGTCTCGATCCCGGCGCGTACCGACGCCGATCGCAGCAAGTATGATGAGTACCTGCAGGAGGCGATGGACGACTTTGCCACCAATGAGGGCGTGCCGAGCATTCAGCACGGTGCGGCCGTCAAGCAGAGCTTTTTGCTCGACTATGACATTGCCCTGGCGGACCTTGCCGCCAACCGCGATGTCGAAAAGTGCCAAGCGATGCTCGTTGACGCGGCCAAGGTCGCCGAGATCATGAAGTAGGCCCATGGAAAAGATCGTCACCACGGGGAGGGGCACCACCGCCCCTCCCCTACCGGTCACAACGCATCGCCGGCGTTCCTGGCTCAGGGGCGATCAGCTCGTGGCCGTCCTCATGCTGCTGCCATCCATCGTCGCCGCCGCCGTGTTTATCTATGGCTTTATCATCTGGACGGGCTATGTGTCGACCGTCAAGTGGAACACGGTCGTCGAGGATTACACCTCCGTCGGTCTCAAGAACTGGCTCGACCTGTTCCGCATGGATCGCTTCCATTGGGACATCCGCAACCTGCTGCTCTATGCCGCCGCGTTTATGTCCCAGTGCATCATCCTCGGCTTCTTTATCGCCTTCCTGCTCGATCAGCGTATCAAGGGCGAAGCCATTTTTCGCACCATCGCCGTGTCGGGGGTGGTCACCGGCGTGGCCTGGCGGTGGCTCATGCAGCCCACCACGGGCATCAACCTGCTGCTGCGCAACGCGGGCCTCGTGGATACGGACTTTGCCTGGAACGCCGATCCCCGGCTGGGCATCTTGGCCATCTCGATCGCCGCTGCCTGGCAGTTCACCGGTTATGTCATGTCGCTCTACCTGGCGGGCCTGCGCGGCATCTCGGACGAGATACGCGAGGCCGCGCGCGTCGATGGCGCTGGCACGTGGGCGCTCTACCGCCACATCATCATCCCCCTGCTCATGCCGGTCACCTTTACGGCCATCGTCCTCACGGGCATGGCGTCGATTCGTACCTTTGATCTCGTCGTCGTTCTCCAGGGGCCGGCGTTCTCCACCGGCATGCTCGCGTTCCACATGTACCAAGCGACCTTTGGCCTGTATCGGTTCTCCTTGGGCGCGACCATCGGCTTCTTTATGATCCTCCTGTCCGCGTTGCTTGTCGGGCCCTATTTGCGCAGCATGGGAGGGGCATTGGAGGAATGAGACTCCAACGCGGGTTCGCCCGCGCTCCGATCTATCTCGCGCTTATCGCCTTCGCGGCGTTCTACTTGCTTCCCTTTTACGTGATGACCATCACCGGCCTCAAGCCCTACGAGGACCTGAACGTCACCCGCATGTGGGAGCTGCCCAAGGTCATTCATCTGGAGGGCCTGGCGGAAGGGTGGCGATGGGTAGCGCCGAATTTCCGCAACAGCGCCATGATCACCATCCCGGCGGCGCTGCTCTCGTCGGTGCTGGGGTCGATGAACGGCTACATCTTTGCCAAGTGGCGGTTCCCCCGGTCGAATCTGATCTTTATCCTGTTTCTCGTGGGCATGTTCCTGCCATACCAGGGCGTGCTCATCCCTCTCGTACGGACGCTGCAGATCTTTGGCCTCTATGGCTCACCCATTGGTCTCATCCTGGTACACTGCATCTTTGGCATCCCCATCACCGCGCTCCTCTTCCGCGGTTACTATGTGGGGATTCCCAACGAGCTGGTTGATGCCGCCAAGATCGATGGGTGCGGCTTTTTCGGCATCTACCGTCGCATCCTGTTGCCCATCTCGATGCCGGCCTTTGGGGTGGTACTCCTCTGGCAGTTCGCATCGATCTGGAATGACTATCTCATCGGCTTGGTCGTACTGAGCAGCCCACGCCTAGCGCCCATCAACGTCGCCGTGCAGAATATCGCCGGGAGCTGGAGCGTCGAATGGAATGTGCAAATGTCCGCGGCCCTCATTGCCGCCGCCCCTACCATCGTGGTTTACCTCGCCCTCGGCAAACTCTTTATGCGCGGGCTCTTGGCGGGGGCGCTCAAGGGATAAGCTCCCCTTCGGGAGAGGCGCAGCGGCGCCTGCGCCTCTCCCGCGCCCCCTGTACGCAGCCCGTCACGCAGCGTCGCATTCGGCCCCTTGCCCCCCGTGGGCGCGCCCGCGCCGATCGCCCCAATCCCGCACGGCTGTAGTAGCGATAGTGTGAAGGAGTGTGTGAAATGGCCATGACTGGTGCGGACTCGTTGGTCGATACCCTCATCGCCTGGGGCGTCGATACCGTCTTTGGCATCCCCGGTGATGGCATCAACGCCATCATGGAGGCGCTGCGCCAACGCCAGGATCGCATCCAGTTCATCCAGGTGCGCCACGAAGAGACCGCCGCCCTGGCCGCCTGCGGCTATGCCAAGTACACCGGCCGCCTCGGTGTCTGCCTCGGCACCTCCGGTCCCGGCGGCATCCACCTCCTGAACGGCCTCTACGACGCCAAGCTCGATCAGCAACCCGTCCTGGCCATCACCGGCAGCCACTACCATGACCTCACCGATACCTTTGGCCAGCAGGACGTGGCCCTCGATCGCGTCTTTCAAGATGTCGCCGTCTACAACACCCGCATCATGGGCCCTGCACACGTCGAGCCCGTCGTCAACTTGGCCTGTCGGGCGGCACTCACCCATCGCGGCGTCTCCCACATCACCTTTCCCGTCGACCTCCAGTCCGAGTCCGTCAAGCGTCGCTCCATGCGCAATGTCCCCGAGCACACGACCGTCGAGCTCCCGCTCCGCGCGCAGCTGCCCGACGAGGGCCAGCTGCGCCAGGCGGCGGAGATCCTTAACCGCGGGCGCAAGGTCGCCATCCTTGCGGGTCGCGGCGCTCTGGGAGCTGGTTCCATCATCGAGGCCGTCGCTGAACGCCTCGACGCCCCCATCGTCAAGGCCCTCCTCGGCAAGGCCGTCGTCCCCGACGACAGCCCCTACACCACCGGCGGCATCGGCCTCTTGGGCACCCGTCCCTCCCAGGACGCCATGGAATCCTGTGATACGCTACTCATCGCCGGCAGCTCGTTCCCCTACATCGAGTTCTACCCCAAGCCGCGCCAGGCCCGGGGCATCCAGATCGACATCGAACCCGCGCGCATCGGGCTGCGCTACCCCGTCGAGGTGGGGCTGCTGGGCGATGTGGACAAGACGCTCAACGCGCTGCTGCCCCTGCTCAGCCAAAAGCCGCGCGGCCTGCTCTCCGACGTGCGTGACAGCATCGCGGCCTGGAGCGATCTCCTCGCCGAGCACGCCAGCCGGGGCGATGTACCCCTCAAGCCCGCCGTACTGGCCTACGAGCTGGGCCGCCAACTGCCCGACGATGCCATCGTCTCGGCAGATTCGGGCACCGTCACCAGCTGGTGGGCGCGCTACATCCCCGCCCGCGCGGGGCAGATGCACTCGGTCTCGGGGCTGTTGGCCACCATGGGCTGCGCCCTGCCGTACGCCATCGCCGCGCAGCTCGCCTACCCCGACCGCACGTGCATCGCCTTCGTCGGTGACGGTGGCTTCTCCATGCTCATGGCGGACCTCGTGACCTGCATCAAGTACAGCTTGCCCGTCAAGGTGTTCATCATCAAGAACGGCACCCTCGGGCAGATACGCTGGGAGCAGATGGTCTTTGAGGGCAACCCCGAGTACGGCTGCGAGCTTCAGCCGATCGACTTTGCCGCCTTTGCCCGGGCCTGCGGCGCTACCGGCATCCACGTCGAGGATCCAGCCGACTGCGCGGACGTCGTCGCACGCGCCCTGGAGACTCCGGGGCCCGTCGTCGTCGAGGCGGTTGTTGATCCCTTTGAGCCGGCCATGCCGCCTCGAGTGACGGCCGAACAGGTCACCAACATGGTCACGGCCCTAGCCCGTGGCGAACCCTATAGCAAAGAGATGGTGGCTACCATCGCCGCCAGCCGCGTCCGCGAGATGATCTAGCGAGAGACGGCTGTCCCGATGGCCCAACGCTCAGGACTGGGAGAGGGCACGCTCGCGAGCCGTTGTCCTCGACGCCCCGTGCGAAACCCTGTATAATGCTCTTATCGACACGGGATTCCAAAGTGAGGTAAGACCGATGGGGTTCATGGACGCACTGAAGCGCATTTTCGGCGGCGGAACGTCCGGGGCAGCCGACAGCTCAGACCCGAACGGCCTCTGGTATCACTTTCGTTGCGGCCGCTGCGGCTCTGTCGTGCGCATCCGTGCCGACCGCCGAAACGACCTCAACCGCGAGGATGGCCCAGCGACGTACGTCCTGCGCAAGGATGTGATGGACAACACGTGCTTCCAGCTCATGCACGCCGAGCTATGGCTCGACGACCGCTACAACGTGGTGACCGCGGAGGTGAGTGGCGGCGAGCTCATCACACTCGAGGAGTACGAGCAGGCGCTCGTGGAGGAATAGCCTGAGAGGGAATGCCACAAGGGGCTATCGGCCAGTGGCGGTCAGCGGCTAGGCTCCACCGGAACCTGCAGCCGATGACCCAGGGCCGACAGCCCCTCTGTGTTGGCGCGTTTGCGCTGGCGTCTCAGCCGCCCACCTCGTGGGTCAGCACAATCGCCTGGGCAATCTCTTTCATGGACTTGCGGGTGTTCATGGACATCTTTTGGATGCGCCGGAACGCCGCCGCCTCCGTCAACCCCTGGGTGTCCATGAGGATCCCCTTGGCCCGATCCACCAGTTTGCGCGTCTCGAGCTGATCCGCGAGATTGTCGACCTCTCGCTCGAGTTCACGAAACTCCTGAAAGCGCGAGAGCGCGATTTCGATGGCCGGGGCCAGATCCGCCTCCTGAATCGGCTTGACGAGGTACCCGACCACGCCCGCATCCTTGGCGCGCTCCACCAGATCCCGCTGGCTAAAGGCAGTCAACAGGACCACCGGCGCCACGCGCTCCTCCGTCAGGATGCGAGCCGCTTCGATGCCGTCCATATCCGGCATCTTGATGTCCATCAGCACCACATCGGGACGCAACTCTCGCGCAAGGTTGACGGCGCTGCGGCCGTCGCCGGCCTCACCCACGACGAGATAGCCCAGGTTCCCCAGCATCTCGCGCAGGTCCATGCAGATGATGGACTCGTCATCCGCGATTACGACGCGTATGCGCTCCAATTTCAGCCTCCTCCTACCATGGACTTGTCAAAGCGCACCGTTGCCCGGGTACCGCCGGTGCTGACGAGGTCGAACCGTCCACGCAGGTCTCGCTCGACCATACTGCGCACAATGCGCAGCCCCAGGTTAGCATTGATGCCAAGATCGAACCCCTCGGGAAGCCCCTCCCCGTCATCGACCACGTGGATCTCGACGGTGTCGCCATGGTCCACGAACTCGACATCCACCAGGCCCTCGTCACGGTCCGCGATGCCGTGCTCGATGGCATTCTGGACCAGCTCATTGATCACCAGAGCGCATTGGGTGGCGCGCTCGGCCGGCAGCCAGATCGCCGGCCCCGTGACCGTCAGGGTAATGCGCTTGTCGGGATCCACCAATCCCTGCTGCATCTGTGACACGATGCGATGCGCCACATCCTGCAGGTTGATGGCGCCCTGGGCATTCTGCGACAGGAACTCGTGGACCACGGCCACGCTGAGGACGCGGTTGACACTCTCCTCCAGGACGGTGCGCGCCTCCGCGCTCTCGACCCGCCGGGACTGCATACGCATCAGCGACGCGATGACCTGGAGGTTGTTCTTCACCCGATGGTGCACCTCGCGCAGCATGGCCATCTTGCTTTCCAGCTCGCGCTGGGTCTGCAGTGCCTCGGTCGCATCGTGCACCAAGATGAACGCCCCACGCGGGCGTTGCGGCCCATCGCGGCGGTAGTCGTGACGCAGCCACTGGAGCGCCCGCCGCTCGGCCGGCACGACCCGTTCGGTCACCGGCAAGACGCGCCGTATCCAGGTCAGACCGAACTGCTCCTCCTGTCGCTCGAGGCAGCGGAGCTCGGTCAGCGCCACCGAGACCATCTCGGCGTCAACGGTCTCGAGCTCGGTGATCCGTCGCCCGACCAGGCTATCGCGATACCCCAGGTGGCGGTAGAGCCCGGCCGCAATGCCGCTCATGTACTGCACGCGGCGATCCGCGCTTACGTAGACGATCCCATCGTGTTCGCCAAAAGGCGTAAGTCCCTCCGCGCCACGCAGGTCGCCTTGTAGCACCATCCAGGTGAACGCACTGAGCGCCTTTTGAAACGATCGGGCGCGGCGCCGGTGTCGCTCGTGGGCGAGCCAGTACGAGTCCATCGCCAGCACGGCAATGAGCTCACCCTCTTGACCATAGACTGGGTACACCTGCCGCGCCACGGTGGCCCCACGCACCTCCACCGTGTGCACCACCGAGGGATCGACGGCCCCGTTCAAGGCACGCAAAACCTCGGCCTGATCGCCCGCCCGCACACGCTGCCCTACGCGGCCCTCATCGTACAGCGGGGAGACGGAGTGTGGTAGCGCCTGCGCGACGAGTATGGCGCTCTCCGGGCCCGCGCTGCAGTAGAGGAGGAGATCCGCGCGGCTGACGTCCGCCAAGATAGGAAGATCGGCCGTGAGCTTTTTCAAGAAAGCCACGTCGTCAGCACGCAGCGCGACGTGGCTCCACACATTCCCAGTCCCCATGGCGAGATTATAGCACAACACCGGCGGGAGCGAAAATGGTAAACCGTAATCGGCTCACGTTGACAGCCCACGGTAGGCCCGCTACGATAGAGCTTCTGCCGGCGAAAAGGGGCGTCGCTGCCACCCGCACGCCGGCGACAGCGCGCGCTCCCCTAGGCGTCGAGCCACCAGCACTCCTCCGCGCCGGCCTCTCCGTGCCCATGGCAGCGGGGCATGCGGTGCCCAAGCACCCACCCGTGGCGTTTCGACGGCTTGGTCCCATGTGGTACAATGCCCCACGGTCCGAGTGGTATCCGACAATTGCGTACCGAAGGAGACGGGATGAAATACCTGGTTCTGGTTCTGAAGGGAATGGCGTACGGCCTCACCCACATCGTGCCGGGCCTCGGCGGCGGTATCGTAATGATCCTCCTCGGCGTGTACGAGCCTTTTGTCGATGCTCTCGGCAACTTTTTCCTGCGGCGCGACCGCTGGGGCGAGTACATTCCCTTTCTCGTCTCTCTCGGGATCGGCATGGCCATCTCGGTGGTCGTGTTTGCGCACCTCGTCTCCGCCCTTCTCGAGCGCTACCCAGCCCCGGCGATGCTGTTCTTCATCGGCCTGATGCTGGGCACCGTGCCCGCCGTGCTCAAGATGCACGATGATATGAAGCCCTCGACAGGGCGTGTCCTCACCCTGATCGCCGGCCTCGTCATCGTCGTGGGGGTTCGTCTCCTCGAGCGTCTCGGGGTCCAGGGAAGCCTGATGGCCGATCCAAGCAGCATCGGGGGGTTCGTCTACACGACCGTGACGTCGTTCGTCGCCGGGTGCGCTAGCGTGACCCCCGGACTCGACGGATCGTATATCCTCTTGCTGGCCGGCACCTACCAGCCCATCCTTGACGCCCTCTCGGCGCTAACCTCCCTCCAGATCCATTGGGCGATCCTCATAGGGCTCGGCATCGGGGCAGGCCTCGGGATCATCCTCTGGTCCAAAGCGGCAGATACGGCCATCAAGCGCGCACCGGGCATCACCTACTATGGTGTCCTTGGCCTGATTGTCGGGTCGGTATACGGCCTGTGGCCCAGCAGCCTCGCGGGAGCGAGCGTGCCAGTGCTCGTGGTGGCGTTCGCCGCGGGGTTTGCGCTGGCAGTGCTGTTCAGCCGCACCGAGGAGCAGCACACCGCCGCCAACGCTGTGCCCAGCGTGAAAGAGCTGGGCTAGCGCGATCTGAGCGGCGCGCCCCCGCGTTACCCTGTCGCGTCGAGGGTTTCGAGGAGCCTGCCGGTTCCGTCGAGGAACTGGATCGTAAAGTGGCTCCGCTGGGGGCGGGCGGCCTGCGCCACAGCGAACGGCGAGCGCTGATCGGGCGATAGGCTCGGGAAGACGAGGGGCTCCGAGGCCGAGCCGAGGAGTTGGTCCTGAGCGTCGTACAGATTGACCACTGCCCTCACGCCCGTAACGGTATCCTCGCTGATATTGCGCACCTCTCCCGTGACCACAAGCTCGCCGGTGGCCTCGTCCACAAAGTCTGCCACGCTGAGGAGCTCCAAGACGGGCCCCGACGGTGTCGCCGTATCCGGCTGGCCCGGCAGCACCGGAAACGCGGTGGGTGCTGGTGTCCAGGTGGGCGCGGCCTCGCCGGGGAAGGAGCGCGGTGGAATGGTGGCCAGTGCCGGCCCCTCTGGAGGCGTCGCCGCCACATAGGCCGGGCGCGGCGTCGACGTGTAGGCCTGTACGGTGAGCCAGGGGACGGCCGGCCCCACCAGCATTGAGATGGTCGCCGTCGCGGTGGCCGTGGGCGCCGGTGTCGCCGTCGGAACGGGCGTGCTCGTGGGCGCCACCGTCGGAGCAGCGGCCTCGGGCACGGCCTCGCGCGTCGGCGATGCCATCGTCGCCGGTTCAGCGGTATGCGCTATTGTCGCCGTCGGCTCGGCTCTCCGCAGCGCGGCCATGACGCCATCGAGGCGCCCCCCCACATCGACAGCATCGCATCCAGCCCCCAGAAGCAGCAGGCAGAGCAGCGCCGGTACGATCCGTCGTACCCCGCTCGAGCCGTTCGTCCGCCGCTTCGCCATGGCACCTCTCCTGGATACGGTCTCAGCCCGTGTCTACGCCTGACCCCCGTGGGCTCGCTCGCATTATACGCCAGGCGGCGCGCTGGCAACAGTCGCCCGCCGCTTGGCGTGGGCCCCCCTCACGCTTATCGGCGCAATCCATCCGCACCTTGACAGCCTGGGCCCCTTCATGCATAGTGGGGTGCGCGTCGCCGGTGGGCCCATGTCGGGCTGGGGGGCTACCGCGCCCGCCCCGATGGCGACTCGAGGGGGACGCTTCGCCCACAACCTCCTGGAGGCCATGTCATGCCGTTCAACTACGAGTACGAAAAAAAGCTGCGCGTCGGGTTCATCGGAGCGGGTGAACACGCGTACCGCAACATCCTGCCGAGCTTTCAGTATGCGCCCATCGAGCTGGTGGCGATCGCCGATCACGACTCTGAGCGCGGCCTGGCCGTCGCCCGTCAGTTCGGAGCGCAGCGCTTTTACCCGAACCACAAGGCGCTACTGGCAAAGGAGGAGCTGGACGCGGTCTTTATCGTCGTGGGGCCCGATGCTGAGGGGCGACCGCGCTACCCCGAGCTCGCCGGCGAGAGCCTGCGGGCGGGTTTCCACACCTGGATCGACAAGCCCCCCTGCGCCAGTGCCAGCGAGATCCAGCGTTTTACCGAGGCATGCATGGCGCGCCACAAGTACGTGGCCACCGGCTTTAAAAAGATGTTTGCGCCCGCCTACCTCAAGGTTGCCGAGATCATTGCCGACCCCAGCTTTGGTGGCGTCTCGAGCTTTTCGCTGCGATACCCCCTCTCTTTGCCCCCGGAGGACCAGCGCAACGACAGCCGGGCCATGGCGCCCTTTCTCGAGATCGTCCACCCCTTATCGCTGCTCACGCGCCTCTTTGGCGAATCTCAGGGACTCGTCTACCTGCGCAGCAAGAGCACCGGCGGGCTCGTCGTCTCGCTCCGCTATCGCAAGGGGTTTGTGGGCACCCTGCACTTGACGGGCGGGCAGGCGCCCACCGGCACCCTGGAGCGCCTCGAGGTCATTGGCGATGGCGCCCACGTGGTGGTGGAGAATGGCACCCGCCTCACCTATTACCGCCCCGGAGGCACCCGCGGCCAGGGCGAGCCTGGGCGCGATGAGACCTTTTTCGGGGCGGATGACACCGCCCCGATCATCTGGGAGCCCGAGTTCTCGCTCGGCCAGCTCTACAATAAGCAGCTCTTCCTCCAGGGCTATGTCGGCTGCGTGCGCCACTTTGCCGAACGCCTGCTCGCTGGCGAGCCGCCGAAGCATGGCAACCTGGTAGACATGCTCCATATCATGACGGTGCATGACCGCATCGTGCAAGGAAAAGAGAACACCTGGATCGCGAGCTAGCGCCGTCGGCGCCCCGAACGGCCGCCGCTCAGGCCTGAACCTGCATGAAGGAGACGTGCCATGGCGGGTCGCATCGAGATCGGCATCTGTCTAGCGCCCGAGAGGGTGCCGGCCCTGTCCCCCGGATACGACTATCTCGAGCTGGGCCTTTCGACGGCCCTCTCGCCGTTGGAGGACGACGCCGCGTTCGCAACGCGCGGCACCGCTCTGCAGACGCTCCGCCCGCAGGTGCGCGCCTTTAATGTGTTCGCACCCCGTACGCTGCGCCTGACGGGCGATCATGTCGACTGGGAGCAGGTCGAGACGTACGTGCGCCGTGGGTTCCGGCGGGCTGGGGACCTCGGCGGTGAGGTGGTGGTGTTCGGTAGCGGCGCCTCGCGCTCGGTCCCTGAGGGGTTCTCCCGCGCTATCGCCTGGGGACAACTCGTGCGCTTTCTCAACATCTGCGCCAACCATGCCGCCCAGAACGGCCTGGTGGTCGCCATTGAGCCCCTAAACAAGGGGGAGAGCAACATCCTCAACACCTATCCGGAGGCGGTGCGCCTGGCGCGTGACGTCGCCCGCGACGAGGTGCGCGTCCTGGCCGACATCTATCACTTTATGCAGGATGGCGAGCCGCTGGACGACATCCTCGAGGGCCCCGAGTGGTTGGCGCACGTCCACCTGGCAGATACCGGCCGGCGCTGGCCGGGCAGTGGCACCTATCCCTTGGAGCGCCTCTTTGACATCCTGCGCGATATCGACTACCGGGGCAGAGCCTCCATCGAGTGCTCCTGGGGCGACGACTTTACAGGGGAGTCGGCGCGCTCGCTGCGCTTTCTCAAGGCGCTCCTCCGCTGAGATCCCCATCACAGCGCGAACCGAGCACGCCGGCGATGCCCCCGATCGGTGCGCCTCCTCTACGCGATGCCGGTGTGCTCGAGCTCGTACTTGCCCTGAATCCCCTTCACCGGCGCCCCCTGAAGGGCATAGAGCACGCCGAAGGACGCCGCCAGCCGCTGTGCCTCCTCTGGGTAGTCATCGATCAGATTGCGCAGCTCGGCGGGATCTTCCACCAGGTTGTACAGCTCGTCGGGCTCGTTCTCGGGCCGCCGGATATAGCTCCACACCTTGTCGCGAATGACGCGATCCGGCGCGCCATGGTAGCCGCTGATGATGACCTCACGGATGGCCGTCACCTCTCCGCGAATCACCGGCATGAGGCTCTTGCCCGGCAGGGCGTCGAGGTTGTTGCCCATGCCAATGGCGTCTAGCAGCGTCGGCAGCACATCGTGAAAGCTGGCTAACGCGTCGAGACGCTTGCCAGCGTAACGCCCGCCCGGGAAGTGGATGGTGAACGGCACCTTGAGCAGCTCGTTGTACAGCCGGTCGCCACCCTTGAGGAACTTGCCATGATCCGACAGCGGGTGCCCGTGGTCGGAAATCAGCACGATGAGGGCATCGTCGTACAGCCCTAGCGCCTTGAGCTGATCGATGAACACGCCAACATAGTGGTCGACATAGGCGCACTCGCCGGCATACAGCCCACGGATGTAGGCGATCTCTTCCTCGGTAAAGTGGCTGGCCGCCATCCCCCCCGGCGGAAAGATGAGCCGCTTGCCGCGATAGCCCGGATCGGTGTACTTGTCGAACTCTGGGGGCGGCGTCCACGGCTCGTGGGGATCAAACGAGTCTATCCACATCATGATGGGCGGCTGACCGGCGTTTGCCGCCAGCCACTCGCTGGCACGGCGCATGAGGCGCGCACAGTAATAGTCCTCGGCCGTCGCGAGCTCTTCCACGTTCTTGAGCGCCATCTCGACGATCCGGCACCACTGCTCGGAGAACGTGTCCTTGACATGGTCCTCCAGCTTGAGCTTGCGCAACGGCGCCGAGCGATAGCTGTCGAACTCTTGCCCACGGATCCAGTCCCAGACGCGGAATCCGCGATGCATGTTCATCCCCGGCTTGAAATAGTGGTAGCAGTCGGTAAAGCAGGCCGTCAGATACCCCGCGCTACTCAGGATCTCGGGAAGCGAGCGGTCCTCTGGCGTCAACGGCTGCCAGGGTCGGTGCACCAGCGTGCGCTCACCGGTGAGCAGTGTCGTACGTACGGGAATGGTGGGTAGTCCCTCAGGGTAGCAGTTGTCGAATGCCACGCTGTCCCTGGCGAGTGCATCCAGGTGTGGCGTTTGGCAGGGCGACTCGGGATGATAGTAGGACATGTGGTCCTGGCGGAACGAGTCGAGAACGAGGAAAAAGACGTTGGTCTTGGAAGCAGGCATCGGTTCTCCTTTCCACAACCAACCGACGAGGGCCCTGCCAAGGGGATAGTCGAGCGGGGATGAGCGGGGATGTGGCCATGGCCACATCCCCGCATGTGTGGTACGGTCCCTAGTCGAGGGCCGTCGATTCGCGAACGTTAGCGGCTACCGCAGGTACCGCGGCTACCGCAGGTACCGCGGCTACCGCGGCTACCAGCGTTCACACTACACGGTTCAGGGGCGAGCCCAGGGGTCGACGATATCCTCCTCCCGGCCCGGCTCGCTGGGGGGTTGCTTGCTGGCAAAGAGGTTCTGCAGGAACGAGCGCACGCGCTGATCGACGGTCTGGCCGATGGCGGACCAATCCGCGTCGGGCGTTGTTCCGACCAACGAAGCCACCCCGCTACGCACCGTTCGCTCCACATGCTCGCCGATCCTCGGCCAATCGGCTTCCTCCTCCACGCCCACGGCGCGCGCCGTCGTCTTGCGCGCCGACTCGCCGGCGGCGCGGCCGATGGTCTCCCAGTCAGCCTCCTGCTCCACCCCTACGATACGGGCCGACTCGCGGCGCACCTGCCGCTCGATCTGGCGCAGGATGTCGCGCCATTCGTCGGCGCTACTGCCCTGCTGTTGCTGTCCGCCCGGCTGCTGACTCTCGGTCATCTGCTGCCTCCCCAACAACTTTGGTGGCCATGCCCGCCAACCCATTCTACCGTGTCGACGTTCGTGCGTCCACCATTTCTCGGCGTTCGGGGCCTCGCTGGCCGGCCTCGCGTCGTCCGCACCTCCCGAAGAGCGGCGTTGCGAGATGCCGCATCACAAGCCGTCAGGACGCGTCACACGTCGACCCTATGGTCATACGTTCGATACGGTCGGGGGTTGCACTGATGCCCTGCTGCAGGTCGCGAGGCGTCATCCTCTCGACGACCTCCATCCCCTCCACCACACGGCCGATGATCGAGTACCCGCCATCGAGGTCGGGGAGAGCGTCCAGCGTGATAAAGAACTGGCTGCCGTTCGTATTGGCCCCCGCATTGGCCATCGAGACCACGCCGGGCCCGTCATGCAGCAGGTCCGGATCGATCTCGTCCTCAATGCGATACCCCGGGCCGCCGAGGCCCGTACCGGTGGGATCGCCTCCCTGGACAACGAAACCGGGGATCACCCGGTGGAACGGCGTATCGTCAAAAAAGCCTTCGCTCGCCAGGAAGACAAAGCTGTTCACCAGCTTGGGCGCCCGGGCGGGGTACAGCTCGATGCAGAAGGAACCTTGCGTCGTCTCGACCGTCGCAATGTACGTCCCTTCGGGGTCGAGGTTCATCTCGCCCGGGGCATCGTACTGCACGCCGTCATAGTTCAGCCATACGGCGATGGCATCCAGCACGTACGCGCTGCGCGGTCCGTCGTAGTACTGCCCGTTGATGAACAGCATCGGCGTGCCTGGGAGCCCCAGCTCGATCGCCTCATCCAGGGCGTCCTCCACCACACCGCGATAGGTACCGCTATCGAGGGCCTCGGTGAACGCGTCACCGTCCAGATCCAGATCGCGCGCAAAGCCCTCCAGCGTCGTGCGGAACGCCTCCACAGACTGGTCGGCCCACGCGCTTTGCTGCGCAAAGAGAAGATCGTGCATCTCCCAGAAGGCGCCCTGCGCGCCGGCCGCCTCAGCCGCCTCGGCGGCCAGCATGGCTTTGTCGTGGATCGATGTCAGCGGAAAATGCCGGTAGACGATGCGCACGCCTTCGGGATGCGATGCTTCGAGTTCACTGAGCAGGGTCGCCGACCCCGCACAGGCTGGTCATTGAAAATCGCTATACTCGACGATCGTTACGCCGGCCTCCTCCGGTCCCTTCACCCAGTCCCCCTCACGGATCTCGGGGATCATCCACGGGGGCGTGGGCTGCGGCGCCGAGGTTGCGCCAGGGACCGGCGTCGCTGCTGGAGGCGACGTAGGCTCGCTGGGCGCGGGCGTCGCCTCCGTCGGCGCCGCGCTGGGCGGCTCAGTAGGAGCGACGGTCGCCGCGGCCACAGTCGCCGTCTCGGTGGGCTCGGAAGCCCCGTTACTCACGCGGGGCGTAGCGGGTTGACAGGCGGCGAGCGCCGCCATGAGCACGAGCAGCGCCCCCCACAGTACAGACCATCGTTTGAACATGGCTATCCTTCTCATCAGGACGACTACGGCGGGCCCGGACGCCCTGCCGATTCCGGCTATTGTACCACAACCGCGTGCGAGAGCGAACAGGTATTCCAGAGCGCGCCTGTACCGGGTTCGGGGCCTCCAGCGCCGTGCACATAGCGAGAGCATCTGCGTCGGGCCGTGATGATCTTGGGCGCATTGCCCTGGCAACAAGCCGCTGTTGCGTGGCAGGGCAGGCGCGTCCTCCTGGAGCGGGGTCCGGAGGTCGGCGGAGGTCGACGTGGCAGGGCTAGCGCCGGGCTTTCCGCAGCCTAGCGCAGGGCGACGTCACCGGCGGCACCAGGCCAGCGCGTTCTCTAGCAAGCGTCGGTGGCGGCGTCACCGGCGACGCATCAGGCCAGCGCGTTCACCAGCAAGCGTCGGTGGCGGCGTCACCGGCGACGCGTGTCAGGTGAGGGCGTTCTTTAGCAAACGCCGGTGACGCAGCATCCACGCAACCGAACGCGCCCTCCAGGCCAGGCCCCACAACGGTCCGGGGCCCGGGCTGTCGGGTTGGACATTCACCTCGATGGCCTGCTCAGCAGTATCGTGAACGGCAAACTCGATGATGCGATCGAGAAATCCGTGGCGCTGCGCCGCCGTCAGCCCATAGCCGTCGACGATGGCCCGGAGCTGGCGTGCGCGCTCAGCGGCCGGGGGTAACCCCTCCATTTCGGCCACTTGCTCATCGTGCAGCTTGGCGTTCAGCCAGCACGCCTGCGCCAGGTCCACAAGGGGGTCGACCGGCCCAGCCACCTCCCAATCGATGAGCGCAACCGGCAGCCCCTCGCGGGCCACGATGTTCCAGGGAGCGGCATCGCCATGGCCAATGATGAGCGCCTCATCGCCCAAGGCTCGCCCAAACCAAGGGCGCCACACGGCATCCGCGGGAGGACGATAGGACGCCGCTGCATCGTGCAGCGCTCGCAAAAGGCGACCAACCCCCGCCGCACCCTCGAGCGTCCACGGGCCGGGCTGCATGAACTCGCCCGGGATGTAGCTCAGCTTCTCGCGCCCTTGGGCGTCGAAACCCGAGCCCACCACCCGTGGGGCTCCGCAAAAGCCCACCCGTTCCAGGTGCCGCAGCAGCGTGTGCACCGTCGGCGTCCACGGGCCAGCCTCCCGCAGCACAACATGCCCCCGGCGAGAGACGGCCGTGCGCCCACCACCCTCGAGACTGACCTCGCGGTCGTCGGCGTTACCTCGCATAGTGTTCCGTCGCTGATCCATTCCTCCTCCACATTGCCGTCCGCCGACCTCAACCGTTGCGGCTACCACGCGGCACCCATCCCCATAGACGTAGCGAGCGCCTTGGCGGTTGACGCCTCCGGCCGGCGGGCTATACTGCCGCCATCCCATGGTGAGAGGCATCCTCGAAGGAGACGTATCGTGAAGTTTGGCCCTCGGGTCGCGGGCACGCTGGTATTCGTCAACAGCGCCTGCCTGATGATCGTCGAGTTGGTCGCCAGTCGCATGATCGCCCCGCGCATCGGTGTCTCTCTCTACACCTGGACCACCGTGATCGGCATCATGATGGCCGGAGGTGCCCTCGGCAACTACTTGGGGGGCAAGCTGGCCGACCGTAGGGCCTCGGCCGGTCTGCTGGGCACCGTGTTCTGCACCGGGTCCCTCGCCTGTCTTCTCATCCTCTGGCTGAACAACGACCTCCACGAAGTCATTCCTGCGGTACGCATCCCATTGCTCGTGTGGGTGGTGGGCTATATCGGCGGGGTGTTCTTTGCTCCCAGCGTGCTCTTTGGCATGGTGTCGCCGATCGTCATCAAGCTGACCGTGACCAGCCTGCGCGGCGTGGGGCGCGCCGTGGGGCGCATCTATGCCGCCTCGGCCGCTGGCAGCATCATGGGCACCTTTGCCGCCGGGTTCTGGCTCATCGCCTGGCTGGGCACCAAGATGGTGGTGCTCGCCGTTGCGTCGCTGCTCCTGCTGCTGGGCGTGAGCTTTTTGGCCGTACGCCGCACGCCATCGCGACGCCACAGCATGGCCGGGATCGCCCTAGCGGTGGCGCTGTTCGCGGGAGGCGTGGCGCTGTTGGGCCGCACAGGATACTTGCGCGGTGAGTGCCTGCGCGAGACGAACTATTACTGCATCAACGTGTCCGCCTCAGAGGTCGAGGGACGTCAGGTCCACGAGCTGATCCTCGACCGCCTCGTCCACAGCTATACCGATCTGGACGACCCGACGCATCTCGCCTACGGCTATGAGCGTACCTACGCCGACATGATCCGCCCCATCACCGAGCGCAGCCCCGACCTCGACGCCCTGTTCATCGGTGGCGGCGGCTACACTTTTCCCCGCTACCTCGAGGCCACCCTGCCCGACAGTCACCTCGTGGTCGCCGAGATCGATCCCGGCGTTACCGAGATCGCTCACGAGCGCCTCGGGTTGCCCCGCGACACGCGCATCGAAACGCACAACGTTGACGCCCGCATCCTGATGGCCCACCATAGCACGCCGGACTCGTACGACGTTATCTTTGGCGACGCCTTTAACGACTATTCCGTGCCCGCCCACCTGACGACGCTCGAGTTCGCCCAGATCGTGGACGAGCTGTTGCGCGACGATGGGGTGTACCTCGTCAACATCATCGATGGCGGGCCACGGGGGCACTTTATGCGTGCCTATGTGCGCACGTTGCAGCAGGTCTTTGCCCATGTCGCCGTTACACCATCAACAGAGCATTGGCGGGACACACTGCGCACAACCTACGTCATTGCCGCCAGCCAGCAGCCGCTGGAGCTCGACCACCTGCAGCCCGCCCATCGTCCCCTGCCACCGGAAGAGTTGGAGGCCTATCTCGCCCTCGATCCTCCGCGCATCCTGACGGACGATCACGCCCCGGTGGATAACCTCATGGCGCCGGTGGTGGAGGACTCGTTCTTCCCGCTGTCGCTGGAGGGCGAGATCCTCGACCGCATCGCAGCCCGGGTGATCGTCGTCGGCGCCGTGTTGGTGGTGGGCGTGATCGCCGTGCTCATCTGGGCACTGCGGCGCCGACGCGCCCTTCGGCGCTACGCGCAGTCCGAGTCCGATGGGGCGTTGGGCGCGACGCACTGATGGCGAGGATGGACCGCTCCTTCCGGCACGCGACGCGTCGCAGGGGAGTGGAGACGGCAACTCGTGATGCCCCCCGCGGTGACCTGCGACGGGCATCGTGCCACACCACAGGACCCGCGGAGCACACTGGCATTCGAACGGAGGCGAAGAGATGACGAAATCCGAGGATCGACCGCTACGCATCATCAATAGCGTAGCGCCCATTCGCGTGTGCGACAACGGCGGCTGGACAGATACCTGGTTCGCTGGCCATGGTCGCATCTTTAACATCGGCGTGTACCCCTACGTAGAGGTGCAGATCGAGGTCTACCCGCGCGAGGCGATGGCCGATCGCGTCATTCTTCACGCCGAGAACTATGGGCACCGCTACGCCGTATCTCCCAACCATGAGCGCCACGAGTGGATCCAGCACCCCTTGCTCGAAGCCGCCATCGACTATATGGGGGTTCCCCCCGAGCTCGCCGTGCAGATCTCGGTGTTCTCGGAGGCGCCCGCCGGCTGCTCGACGGGCACCTCGGCGGCGGTCTCCGTCGCGCTGTTGGGCGCCCTCGACCAGCTGACGCCGGGCAGGCTCACGCCCCTCGAGATCGCCTATGCCGCCCACCGCATCGAAACAAAGATCCTAGGGCAGCAAAGCGGCATACAAGACCAGCTTTGCGCGGCATTCGGAGGTGTCAACTTTATAGAAATGTTCAATTATCCTTTCGCCGCCGTCTCGCCCATCAACATCCCCAACCCCGACTGGTGGGAGCTCGAGCGGCGGCTGGCGCTCATCTTTCTCGGGCGCTCCCACAGCTCGTCCGCCGTGCACGAGACCGTCATTCACGGCCTCGAGGACGCGGGCCCCGATTGTCCGCAGCTGGAGGCGTTGCGCAAGACAGCCGCCGCATCGCGCGATGCCGTCTATGCCGGCGATTTTTGTGCCTTGGGCCGGGCGATGATCGAGAACACCGAGGCGCAACGCGCACTCCACCCGACGCTGGTGAGCGCCGAGGCACAGCAGGTGATCGATATCGCCAAGGAGTACGGCGCCCTCGGATGGAAGGTGAACGGCGCCGGCGGCGAGGGGGGCTCGCTGACCCTGCTGTGCGGTTCTTCCATGAGCGCGCGCCGCGCCATGCTGCGCGCCATCGAGGAGACGAACCCCCTCTTCCAGAACATCCCCATCTATCTCAGCCGCTTCGGCCTGCGCGTGTGGAGCCGCGATGCCGACCATGAGGCGTAACGGCGACCGCGTGCCATCTGCCGGGTGATGCCGTCGCGGGGATTCCGCGGTCATTCCGCGGGTGTTCCGCGTCATCCTGGCCCCGGCGTACACCGCGGCACACGCAAGCGATGGGCGGGCGCGGTTCAGCGCGCGGCGCGCTTGTAGCACAGCGTAGCGTCCGATCTCACGCCGCAGTCCGCGGTCTGCGACACGGAGGCGCGCCCGCTCCTAGTGATGCACGTCGTCGGTGATGCGGCGATCGGGGCCCGTGTCCTTGCGCACCGAGGTCGCGCGGAGCTCTGCCAAGAACGCGTCATAGCGGGCACGGTCCACCGGCAGATCCACCGCCTCGCTGGTACGCCCCGAGAGGATCATGGCGTTGATCATCTCCACCGTCTTGATCCCCTCCACACCCGGCGCGATGAGGGGCTCTCCGTGGAGGAGGTGCCGGGCAAAGTTCCGCAAGATGGCAATGTGGCCCGACTCGCACGCGGGCAGCTCCACAGGCACCTCGTTGCACGGGGGGCGCTGCCACATCTCGGGGCTCGTGTCGGAAAAGCGCTTGACACCCTCGGGCAGCTCCCAGAAGCGGAGATCCTTCCCTACGACCTGGAGCTTGCCACACTCCCCCGACAGCTCGAGGATGTCGGTGCCCGGCGCCTCGGTCGTCGAGCAATAGACATAGCCCACCGCCCCGTTCGGGTACTCGAGCATCGCCGCCGCGACGTCCTCCACCTCGATCCGGTGGTTGCGCGTGGCGCTAAACGCCGTCACCCGGCTGGGCAGCCCTCCGAGCCACGTGAAGCGGTCCAACGAGTGGGGAGCCTGGTTGATCAGCACGCCGCCGCCCTCGCCGTCCCAGGTGGCGCGCCAGCCGGCCGAATCGTAGTATGCCTGGCTACGAAAGTCGGCGTACACCAGCATCGTGCGGTACAGCTCACCCAGCCGTCCGCTCTTGACGAGATCCCAGGCGGCCTGCCAGATCGGCTCGCTGCGCGACTGGTGCATGACGCCAAAGGGCACACCGGTGCGCTGTGCCGCCTCGAGCATGGCATCGGCGCCCGAGACGGTCACCGCGATCGGCTTCTCCGAGAGCACGGGCTTGCCACGCTCCATGGCATAGATACAGATCTCGGGATGCGAATAGTGGGGCGTGGCGACGATCACCGCGTCAATATCGTCTCGATTGATGAGGTCGTGATAATCGGTATAATAGGGGACGTCGAACTCTTCCCCCACACTCTCCGCTACCTCGGGCGCAATGTCGCATACGGCCGCCAGCGTGCACTCCTCAATCGCCTGCATCGTGCGGGCATGCCCCGTCCCCATCCCACCGGTGCCCACGATGCCATACCGAATTCTCGCCATGATCGTCCCTCCGGTCGCGCGTTGGGATCATCTCCTCAATGCTGTCGCGATGATACTCGCCAGGGCAGATGCATGCAACCCACCCGAGAGCGCGTAGAGCAGGGAAGCCAACCGGCCTCTGGCGCCCCTCGAGGGCGGGGCATAGGGGGTAGCCGTGACAACGCGAGATAGGCATAGCGTGAAGCGCGTGTGGCGCTGGATTGCCGTGCTCGGACTGGTGATCGTCCTGCTGCTCGTCATCGGCGGCGTCCTGTTTCTGCGGGCCGCGACGCCGCCAGCGCCGAGCGCCTTCTACACGCCGCCCGCTCCCCTCCCGCCGGGTGTTCCGGGCACCATCATCCGCAGTGAGCCAATCACGACCAACCTGCCCGAGGGCGCTGTGGCCTGGCGCATCTTGTACCTCTCCACCGGTCTCCAGGGTGAACCGATAGCCGTCAGCGGGATCGTGATCGCCCCAGAGGGCGAAAGCGCGGCCCCCCGTCCGGTCATCGCTTGGGCCTTTGGAACGCTGGGCGTCGTACCCGAGTGCGGCACCAGTCACCGCAACGATCCCTTTGCACTCATTTCGGCCCTCGACGTGATGGTGCGCGAGGGCTTTATCGTGGCGGCGACGGACTATCCCGGACGTGGAACGCCGGGTATCCACCCCTACCTGGTCGGCCCCGTCGAGGCGCATGCCATTCTCGACGCAGTGCGCGCCGCGCAGCGGTTGGATGCCGCCGTCGGGGATCGGTTCGCCCTCTGGGGCGCCTCCCAGGGGGGACATGCTGTGCTGTGGGCGGCGCATCGTGCACCCGAGTACGCGCCCGAGCTGGTGCTCGTTGGCGCCGCCACACAGGCGGCGGCGATCGATCTTCCTGGCCTCTTTGAGGCGACGCTCGATAGGCCCATCGGGGGCCTCCTGATGTCCCAAGCGCTGTACGCCTGGGGACACACCTATCCGGATGCCGACCTCGATACCATCATCGCACCGGAGAGGCGTGCCCAGTTCGAGAATCTGGCCCGCACCTGTCTGACGAATCCGTTGGCATTCGTTAGGATGCGCGAGATCCCGCCGTTATCCGCCTTTCTCCGTGCCGATCCCTTGGCGCTCGAGCCCTGGCGGACGATCGTCCACGCCAACGTGCCCCATGGCGCCATCGTCGTGCCCCTGCTCATCACGCACGGCACCGACGACCCCCTCATCCCACTCGAGGGCAGCGTCGCCGAGGCCGCTCGGCGCTGCACACAGGGCGAGGACGTGACCCTGATGCGGTTTCCGGGGGTCGGGCATCCCGGCTCCGATGACACGGGCGCCTCGACCATCGGCTGGATTCAGGACCGGTTCGCGGGTCGATCGACGGGACCGACGTGCGGGCGCTAGGGCGTACATGTACAAAGCGTACGCCGAACCGCTGTCGCCCCCGAGTGCAAGTGGACGACGGCATGTGTACGCCGCCTACTCTGCTCCGTGGCCTCGCATGGCGCCACGCGATTGTCTGGCAGCAGAAGATGAGGTACACTGTCAACATTCTCATCATTGCTGTGGAGCACTCTCGACGTCCTGGCCCATACCGCCCCAACCTTGCCCTCCGCGATACACGCGGAGCGCGGCTGCCCCTCGAGGGGGAGCCATTGATACGTTCGGCCGAAAGGAAGGGGAGCATGAGACAGGTAACCGCAGGTATCGTGATCGTACTGGTTCTGACCCTGGCACTCGCGGGGTGCCAGCCTACCGGACAGCCAACTCCGGGTGAGTTGCCGTCGACCGGCGAGACGGTTGGGCCGCCGGAGGAGGCGACGCCGGTGGCTCCTGCAGAGGAATCGCCGACAGTCCCGGGTGAGGAGACCCCTCCTGCCGAGGAGGCCGAGACGCCACCCGCCGCCGCGACCCCTGCAGCCGAAGAAACGCCAACAGAAGAGGAGGCAGAGACGCCCGCCGCTGAAGAGACGCCAACCCTGGAGGAGGGCGAGACGCCCGCCGCCGAGGAGACACCAACCGTCGAGGAGGGCGAGACCCCTGCTGCGGAGACGCCAACGACCGAAGAAGCCGAGACACCCGCCGCAGGCGCCGTTCCGACGGTAGATGGCATCATCGACGAGGACGAGTACCCCAACACCGCCACCATCAATGCCATCGAGCTGTGGTGGTACAATGACGGCGAGTCGCTCAGCGTGGCCCTCCAGGCACCCACCGAAGGGTGGGTCGGCATCGGGCTTGACCCCGAGAATATGATGCAGGGAGCCGATTTCAAGCTCGCAGCCGCCCTCGATGGGGAGATGCGCGTCACCGATGCCTTTGGGACGGGGCCAAGCGGCCCTGTACACCCGCCCGATGAAGAGCTGGGCGGAACCGACGACATCGAGGAAGCGATGGTTGTGACCGAGGATGGCGTCACGCGCTTCGAGTTCCGCATTCCCCTGGATACCGGGGACCAGTACGACAAGCCCCTGGAGCCAGGCAACACCTATCCCATCATCGTTGCCTTTGGACCGTCGGATGAATACAATGCGTACCATGCGTTCCGCCAGATGAGCGAGATCACGTTGGATCCAGCCCCCTAGCCTCCGTCGAGGCAACGCCAGGCGCCAGCGAGGCGGGCGGTGAGCATCCTCCGCCCGCCTCGTGGGCTGATCGACCACTGGCGACTGCAATCATTGATGCGATACACGGCATAACATGAGCACCAATCTGAGCACCCTGTCCCATGTACACCTGTTCGGCGGCCTCACGGAGACGAGCCTCGAACGGCTCCTCCCCGAGATGCGCGCATGCACCTTCGAAGCGGGAGAGGTGATCGCGCTGGCCGGGGATCCGTGTCAGGCCGTGTACCTGATTGCTGAGGGGTGGGTACGGGTGCGCCAGTTCTCGTCCGAGGGGCGCGAGCACGTACTCGCCCACCTGGGACCGGGGGCCTGCCTGAACCTCGCGCCGGCCATGGACGGCGGGCCCGTCGTGGCGGACGCCGACGCCCTCTCGCCGGTCGTCGTGTACGCCCTCCCCTGTGACCGCCTCCACGCACTGATGGCCACGGACGCCAGCCTGTCACGTGCAGTAGCCGAGACCCTCGCGGCGGAGGTGCGTCGGCTGAGCAGTATGGCCCGAGACCTCGCCCTGCACACCGTGCGAGCCCGCTTGGCACGCTTTCTCCTGACGCACGCCGAAAGCACCGCCGCGCCGCGCTACTGGACGCAGGACGAGATCGCTGCCGCCATCGGAACGGTACGCGATGTCGTTGGGCGCACCCTGCGTGCCTTTGCCGTCGAGGGGCTCGTCCGTCGCGAGCGTGGTCGCCTCGTCGTGGCGGACCGCCGCGCCCTGGAACGTGAAGCCGATCGAGGATAGCCCGCTCTGGAGCACCGACACACCATGACACCATCACCCCACTATGATCCCGCATCCTGCGACCGCTGTGGGCTGTGCGTCACGGCCTGCCCCTGTCACGCCGCATCACTCACCGCGGACGGTGTGACCTTTGCCTGTGATCACTGCTGCCATCACTCGTCCGAGTGCCCCACGCTCCTCCACTGCCTGTGGCCGTGCGAGGAGGCCTGCCCCAGGGGCGCAATCCACTGCCGCTTTGACATCCTCCTCCCGGAGGACGACGGGGGCGAACCGCCGGCCACTCCGCCTCAGGAGTGATCCTCCCCCGGCCAGGCGTCGCGCGTCCACTGGAAGCCGCACAGCCCGCAATGGTACGTCCGGCGGATGATGCTGCTACCCGACCACGACCGCAGGCGCAGGCGCAACCGGGTGAAAAACGAGCCGCCCCCGCCAGCAGATACCACCGTCTCCCGCCCAATGAGGCGGTAGCTACCGCAACGAGGGCACGGCTCGGGCCACGTAGACATTACGCGCGCTGCCGGGCGGCGTCACACAGCGCTACATGCATGCGCTGGGCGCCGTCCATCGTCATCCGGGGACATGGCGTGAACGGAAAGCGGGCCTCTTCGATGGAAAGCCCGCGTACGTCGATCTCTGCCAGGCGGTTCGCGCCCAGTCCCTGTGCCGCCGCCAGCGCAATGTGGTTCTGGCTCGAAGGAAAGGGATTGGTGTACCCCGGCGCCGTGGGGTCAAACCCCATCACCGCTGTGCCGACGGCGTCCAGCGCCACCGGGTTGCGCCCCGCCAGCAGCAGCTGCGGCTTTATCGTGCGCACCACCGCGCCATTGCTGCCATGGATCCAAGGGCCCTCGCCCTGGTCAATCGTCGAGATGCCATCCACCACGGCGAAATCGACGGGGCGTGCCTTCAGGACGTCCACCAGGATACGCGGCAGCCGCTCGCCGAGGTCACCGGCATGCATGGTGGAGCGCCACTGATCGCGCCGCCGCTCCCGGTAGCGCGGCAGCGGCGTGCAGCCAAAGACGTTCTTGATCGACAGGGTGATGCCGGCGCTGGCGTGGCACTTGATCTTGGGCACCGAGATGAACACGTCCGCGTCGACGATCGCCTCGTGCAGCAACACCGTATCCAAGGCCAGGGCGTTGGGCACCGGCACCGACACGAAATCAGCGGCAGGGGCGGGTTCATCCGAGTCCAGCGTCGCGGCCCCAAGCGCATCGATGCACGCCTCGTAGCCGTTATCGGCCCACACGCCGTCGCCCCACCCCTCCGTGAGGATGATGCGCTCGGCGCCCGCCTCACGGGCCAACACCGCGACGGCGCGCACCACTGCTGGGTGCGTCGTATAGGTCTCGTTGTTGGGACGGCCGTCCCTCGTTGGTGTCAATCCCCCCGCGGTCATGTTTGGCTTGATGACCACTGTAGCGCCCGGCCGCACGATATCGCCAAGCCCGCCACAGGCGGCCACTAACTCGCGCACCGTCGCCTCGACCGCGGCCTCGTCATACGTCTCGCAGCGCCCGATGGCGACGACGCGCGCCCAGTCGACGCCCTCTCCCGGGGCCCCTTCCGGGGCCTCTCCCGCGCGATGCCCTACCGGTACGGTAGGCTCCACAGCGCGCGAGGGCGTCCGGCGCGCCAGTTGGCGCGCCATGGGCGCGCACCCGGCCAGCACCCCGGCCGTCAACACCGTCGCTGCCGACAGGAAGCGACGCCGCGTCATCGTTCCAGTCCCTGTGCGCATGTCACCCTCCCCCATGATCGGAGTGAGCGCCACGGCGCGGGCCGACACTTGCCGCAGGCGCCCCTAGGCCGTGTTTCTAGAATGCGCCCGATGGAGAAACGATGTCGCCCCGCGCGTAAGCGAAGGGCCTTGACACCCATCGCCAAGGCTTCTCGCCACGCTCAGAACGACGCTGTGGCCCTTTTTCCAGACACTACCTAGTCGTTATGCCAGTCGTCGTCCCAGTTGGCCTCGCGCAGCCGACGCGCCAGCGCCTCGGGCACCCTACCGGTCTGCTCCAACGCCTCGATGGCCGAGTCGGCGTCGTGAAAGACGATGGGCTCGACACCCGGCAGGGCGTCAATGTCCGCCTCGCCCGCTGCCTCGGCAGGCACGGCCCCAAAGTGCGCCAGGATATGCGCCAGGCCCGCCTCGGCTCCCGAGAACGGTTGTGCCCCAGCGTCGATCCACGCCCGGGTGGCCGGGCCATGATCCCCCGTCCAAGCCAGCGCGCGATGGGCGGCGGCCGCCGTCGGTGACACGAACAGGTCACGCAGATCGCCCATGGCGTCCGGCTCCTTGTCCGGCGCGACCACCACCAGCACCTCCGCCAGAGCGCCGATGAGGCTCATGCGCGCCGCTGCCAGCCAGTCGCTATAGGGGACGGTCGGCGCATAGGGGCTCAGTGCCAGAACGCGATCAACGGCCCCTCTGGGCGCCAGGCGTTGCAGCACCGCTTCCATGGTCTCGATACCGGCCGGCAGCACCAGCGTGATGGGAGCGCCAGCGCCACGAGCGTCGTCCAGCGCCTGGCGGTCGATGCCACGGTCATAGCCTCCCACGAGGAGGTGCCCCTCGTCCGCCAGGGCGGACGCCAGCGCGCTCACCTGCGCCAGCGCGTCCTCCGCCGGCTGCGCGCCGCCGAGCAGCGCCACGCCCGGTTGTGTGAGGTTGTCCAGGTCGCCGCGATAAAAGAGGTAATAGGGGAGGCGCTCCTCCGGCAGGCGTTCGGTGAGCAGATCGGGGTAGGCGGCGTCCACCCGCGTGATGACACCGATACCGCTCGCGGCCAGCCGCGTGAGGGCGGCCTGCTGCACGGCCACATCGAGGCCGGCTGCCAGCACCTGTGTCGCCTCGGCAGGGGAGAGACCCAGTTGCTCGGCGACCTCTGCCGCTCCAAGATCAAAGAGCGCCGCCAGCGGCTGTCCCTCGGCGACACACCACCGATGGATCACGCGTTTGGCCACCTGGCGCTTGACATGGCTGGTGTTGAGGAGCGTCAGCCAAAGAGCAGCTTCATGGTTGGTATCCATACATCGCTCACAATCATGTCGCGCGTCGTCTGCTGCGACGCTGTTCGGCAGTATCCCGATTATAGGTCTCGGCGAACCGAATTGCCAAGGCTCCCGTTCGCTTGACAGCACTCTCGTGGCTTGGCTACACTGTCGCCGCCGCGGCCAGAGACCTGGCCATGTCGCAGCGATCAAGGAGCGAGCACATGAAGATCACCGACATCACCTCCTATCCCGTCTGGGCGGGACATCGCAACTATCTGTTCGTCGTCGTTGACACCGATGAGGGCATCTATGGCGTCGGCGAGTCTGGGTTGACGGGCCGCGAGCTGGCCGTCATGGGTGCCATCGATCATTTCAAACCGCTGCTCATCGGCGAGGACGCTCGCCGCATCGAGCACATCTGGCAGATGCTGTCGCGCGGCGGCTTTTTTCCTCATGGGAAGATCCTGGGAAGCGCCATCGCCGCCATTGACCTCGCCCTCTGGGATATCCGCGGCAAGGCGCTGGGCGTGCCGGTGTACGATCTGCTGGGGGGGCGCGTGCGCGACAAGGTGGCCTGCTACTGCCACCTGAACCCCGGCCATGCCCCTGGCATCGACGGCCTCGTCGAGAATGCGCGCCAGCGCGTGTCCGAGGGGTGGAAGTTCCTGCGCTGGGGCCTGCCCACCGAGGGCGATCTCTTGGAGCCGGGGCGCGCCATCCAGCAATCCATCGAGCAGTTCGACGCGCTGCGTGACGCCGTGGGCGACGAGATCGAGCTGTGCTTTGATATCCACACCCGCCTCACGCCACCCGAAGCGATCCAGCTCTGTCGCGAGGTGGAGCCGTACCGCCCCTACTTTATGGAGGACCCGATCCGCTCCGAAAGCCCGCAGGCGTTCCACATGCTGCGCTCCAAGATTCACGTGCCCCTGGCCATCGGCGAGCAGTTTGCCAGCAAGTGGGACTTTCGCGAGCTGATCGACCATGACCTGATGGACTATGCCCGCATCGACCTGTGCATCGCCGGTGGAATCACCGAGGGCAAAAAGATCGCCGGGTGGTGCGAGGGCCACTATATCGACGTGGCCGTGCACAATCCGCTGGGGCCTGTGGCCACAGCCGCGTGCGTCCAGTTCAACCTGGCCATCCCGAATTTCGCCGTGCAGGAGCAACCCCGCGAGCCGGGGCTGGCTCTCACCGACGTCGTGGGCAACCAGCCTGTCTTTGAGGATGGCTACATCCTGGCGCCGACGGCCCCCGGCCTGGGCGTCACCTTTGACCGTGAAGCAGCCAAGGCGCATCCCTTCCGCATGACCGAGCTGCCGCATCTCCACCGTGCGGACGGTGGGTTCACCAACTGGTAGTCGCTCTCGACCCTGCGAGCGGACGAACGCTCGTCAGTGTTCGTCCGCTCTCCTCCCGTTCGCGGCGGCGCGTCCGCCGCGAACGCTATCGCTTGCTTCACCACTCACGTGGAGGTCCGCGCCGTCGTGATCTGGCTGAGGGTCCTGGTGCTCGCCGTCGACATCTACCTGCTCGCCAGCGTAGCCCCCTGGCTGCTGCTCGTTGTCCTCGAGTGGCGGCTGCAGCACGCCGCAGATTCGCCCTCCGAATGCGATCGGCGGCTGCACCTCCTGCGGACAGAGACGGAGGATGAGGATCAGTTCTGGCCCCAGGCACCCCGCCCCGGCCGCTATGCAGAGCTCGATCGCCGCGCCAGTGAGGCGTTGACGCGCCTCCATGATCTCCTTCACGAGGCTACCAGCCTCCGACCGGTGCTGTCCACCTTTCGGCCCACGCCACTCGCTCCCCTCGATATCGCCCGCTTTCGGGCCTGGCAGCCGCTCCTGCGGAACTACTCCCTATGGCGCCACGCGCGCCAGTTGCGCCGCCTCCTCGACCAGGGCGATGACGTGCTCCTGCACTTGCAGCAGGGTCGCCAACGCGTGGAGAGCATCCCCACGCGCTTGCGCGCCGAGCTGAACGAGGTGCGCGCCGAGATTCGGCGCCTACAGGCCGTGCTCGAGGCCGAGAAGGAGGAGGCGGGCACCGTCGGCCTCGAGGAGCTGGCCCACCACCTGGACGCCGTCGAGGCGGACATCGCCCAGATGCTCGACGCTCTGAGCCAGGCCACGGCCGACGCCATGCCTCACGTCGTGCTCGAGGCGGACGCGCTGCTGCAACGTGCCGCCCCCGACGTCCATGGGCTCGATGAGCAGATCACACAGGCGGTGTCCTCACGCAATCAAGCGGAGAACCTCATCGAGCGGCTCGGCAGCAGCCTGAACCTGCTTGAGGAGCGCCTCGCGGGGCTCATCGCCCGTGGGGCTCGTGAGGAGGCGCCGGGGCACGAGCTCGCCAGTCTGCGTGCCGACGCCAAGCGTGTGCTCCAAAAGGCCAATCGCCGCACGGTGAGTGCTTACCACGAGATCCACGCCGACGTGGCCGCCCTCGACGCGCGCATGGCGGCGCTCGGCGAGTACCTCGACGCCCTCGATGACGTGATGGAGCAGAGCCGCGCCGCGATCCAGGGGGACGTCCAGGCGCTGGCGGAGGCGCAGCACGCCCTCACCGAGCTTGCCCGCAACGAGCCCTGCCTCGTGGCGGAGCGCACCGCATCGCTCATCGAGGACGCCGCCCAAAGCTTTGCGCAGGCGGAGGAGCAGCAGGCACTGGGAACCATCGAAGGGTACCGGGCATCGCTGACCCTCTCCGAGGAGGCGATGCAGCGCCTCGCCGAGGCGCGCGAAGCGATCGCCGCGTTGCCGGAGCGTCTGGCGACGTTGCGGGACCTCGCCGGCGTCGCGTCGGCGCCGGTCCTCAGCGAGTGGCGTGCGCGTGCCGCGCGCGTGCGGGAGCAGCTCCAGGCCTATGCACGACACTGGAACACCGAGATGGCCGGCAGCGCGGGCGAGGCCCTGGCCCTGTTGGATACGGCCGAGACGCTCATCCGGAGCCTGGCGCCCGGGGCGCGCCAAGCGCGGCGCGTGCGCGAATCCGAGATCGAACACGCCACCGAGATCCTCACCCAGGCCCGGGACGCCATCTTCGTCGCCGGCGAGCACGTGGAGGCGCTGGAGGCCGAGCTGGCGCGCATCGAGGCGTTGCGTGCGCAACTCCTGGAGGGGCTCGAGGAGCTGCAGGAGGTCGCCTTTCCTGCATTGCAGCAGGCGGGCAGGCACATGCTGCCCGAGCTGCGCCAACGTCTGAACAGCCTGGCCGATGCGCTGAAGGAGCAGGTCTCGCTCGCCGCCGATCCCGCCCAGCTCGACCACGACAGGGCGGTGAACGCCTGGCTCCCCTCCTTCCGACAGCAGATCGAGGAGCTCGACGCTGAACAGGCGCGCAGTCGCGCACACTATGCCGGGCTGCTCCGTGAAACCATTCGACGCATCGACAAGCAGTGGACCAGGTTAGCACGCCTTGACCCGTACGATCCCCCACTACCCGCTGAGGACGTCGTCCGCCTCGCCGCAGACCTGGACGCCTGGCGTGACACCGCTGAGCGCCAGGCAGACAACCCCGTGGCTCTGCGCGAGATCCTGGCGCGCCACGCGCCGGCGCTGGAGCAGCGCATCGTTCTGGCCATCGAGCAGATCACCACCGGGCGGCGTGACCTCGAGGCACTCGATCGCCACTACCGCAAAGCGGCCCAGAACGCCCACGCGCTGCGCATGCGCATCCGCGATCTCTGCGCCGAGAGCGCCTTTGCCAACCTCACCTGGGAAACGGAGGAGGCCGATCGCATCTGGGACGAGGCGCTCGAGGCCGAACGCGACTGTCAGACGGCGCGCACGTTGCTCCAGGCCTGCGACCACCTGCAGCGCGCCGTAAACGCCGCCCTACAGGCTGAGGGGTTGTATGCGCGGGTCGAACACCAGCTGCAGAGCGCCCTACGGCGTCTCAACGACGAGCTGCGTGGCGTACATGGGGCGATCAGCAAAGCGCGGAGACAGGCCGGCGCCCTGCGCGAGCGCGGCGAGGAGGAAGAGGCCGCCGAGATCGAGCGTGCCTGCGATGGTGCCGAGCGCGGCATCGAACTGGCCTACGCCTCGGGAACCTTCGAGGAGGCCCTGCGTCGCCTGCGCGATGCGCGTGACACCGTAGAACGGGGGTAAAGAGCCCACCGGCACCAATCAGCGCGGCATCCCGCGCACTCTGTGGGGGCAGTTGCGCGCAGGATACTCCCACACCGGCTCGAACATCATCCACTGGTCCGGCGCGAGTCGAATGAGCGCCTCAATCACCTCGAGCACGCGGCGCACGTTATGTCGGATGTCGGCGTCGCGCTTCCCGGTGCGCTCCATCTCCAGGGGCGGCGCCATATGCAAGACCCAGCATCCATCGGGTTCGAGCACGCAGCTTGCCGCCACCACCCACGCATCGGTCTGCAGCGCCAGCCGCACGTGGCCGTCGGGAAGGCGCGCCGGGGCGTCAAAGAACAACACCGGCTCGTCATGTGGGGATACGGGGCGATCCACGCCGGTGAGCACCACCCCGCCCTTGCGTAGGCGTTCCATCGCCATACGCAGCGCCGTCACCGAGATCGGCGTGACGATCATGCCGCGCCTGCGTCGCAGCCAGTTCTGCGCGCGATTGCCGGTCGTCGGGTCCGCAAGGCTCAGCGCCTGGATTTCGATGCCTTGGGCCGCGATCCACTGCGCCGCCAAGTCAAAGTTACCGACGTGCGGCCCCACCAACACCGTCCCCCGACCATCGGTGAGCGCGGCAATAGTGCGCTCCCACTCGACCGGGTCGTAGCGGATGGGCGCACGGCCGGCGATATGGTCATCGACGCCGACGCGAAACAAGTCATAGTAGCTCACGCCGGCGTGGTAGATCACCCGCTCCGCTGCGGCATCCAGTGCTTGTGCGTCGATGTCATCGGGCAGCACATGCGCCAGGTTCGTGCGCAGGGTACAGAAGAGCTCGTTCCGCCGCCACGCCATCAGCTGCGCAATGCGTGCGGCGAGCCAATACCCAAAGCGCTTGGGGGTCATGCGCGCAATGGCGATCCCCAGCATCATGCCGGTGGCACTGCCAAAGACCTTTTGCGCTTTCATGGAACAGGATTCCGTGAGGCGGGCGACGAGCCCGGCGCTAGCAGAGCGGGAATTGCCTCAACGATCACCGGCGCACCACGCACCACACAGTACCCCACTGCAATCCAGCTGACCACGTTAAAGATCACCTGATACGTTGCCATCGTCGACAGCGCGGCCGTCCCCAAGGCCACTTGGGCGGCCAGAGCATTGGTGATCGCCAGCCCCGCAAAGGATACCAGCTTGGCAATGCCATAGCCGGAACGCATAAAGGGGCTGCCCACGATGAACGCCCCAACCCGGGAGCGCGTGGACTTGAACGGAGTGGTCCCCTCGCTCACGGCCAGGCTGCGCAGCGAGTCGACAATGGTCCCGCGGATAGCGACAATGATGGGGATCGCCACCGGGATGAGCCGCAGGTGCGCATAGCAGATCCACAGGACGAGTTCGACCGTTCGGTCAGCCATGATGTCGAGCACGCTGCCCAGGAGCGATGTCTCTTGCCGCGCCCGAGCGACCATGCCATCGACGGAATCGAGGAGGATCAACACCACTACCAAGGCGGCACTGACGTACCGTGCCGTGGGATCCGGTGCGTTGAGCAGTATGACGATCAGGAGCAGCAGCGGAAACCGCGCCACGGTAATGAGGTTCGCCATCGGTGTACCCTTCCAGTTCACACTCGTCCAGGCCCTTGGGGCCTCATCCGTCCTCGCCCGCGCGGACGCGCTCTGCCTCGGCGCGCGCCATGCGGGCGGTTCTTTCACTGTGAGCGCTATCCGCCGCCTGTGACAGGGCTACCCAGGTCACGTCGTGGTCCCCGACGACGCGCACCAGCTCTTCCCACAACTCACGATTCTTGACAGGGCGACCGGTGCGCGTGCGCCAATCGTTCCGTTCCCAGGAGGCGAGCCACCGTGTCGCCCCTTCGAGCACATATTTGGAGCCGGTGTACACCGTCACCTGCGATCTCTGCCGCAATGCCTGCAGCCCCTTGACCACCGCCCATAGCTCCATGGCGTTGCTGGTCGTCAGTGGCCACCCTCCCGACACGATGCGCGGCTCCGAAGGCTCGCCGTCGTCAGCGACCTCGGCGATCAGCGCCGCATAGCCGCCGGGCCCCGGCACGCCCAGCACGCATGCGCGAGCATACACGTTCACGCGCGGCAGTTGATGAGCGGGGCGGCGCCTCGCGGCAGCCCTAGGCGCGGGCGGATCCTCCTGCTGCAAGGGATCGCCGGCCAGCATTCGCTGACGCGCCTCTGTGGCCAGCCGGTCGGCCCGCTCATTCAGGGGATTGCCCCGGTGTCCTCTGACCCAACGCCACTCGACGCGGTGTCGATTCTCCTCCTCGACCAGCGCCTGCCAGAGATCCTGGTTCTCCACGGGACTACCGTTCGCTTTGCGCCACCCTCGGGCACGCCACGCGGGCAGCCACTCGGTAATGCCGCGGCGCAGGTACTGCGAGTCGGTATGCACGACGACATCACACGGCCTGACGAGGGCCCGCAGCGCGTTGATGGCCGCGGTCAACTCCATACGGTTGTTGGTGGTCGCAGGATCGGCACCGCTGATCTCTTTGGTGCGCACCCCAAACACCAGCACCGCCCCCCAACCACCGGGGCCGGGGTTGGGATCGCAGCCACCATCCGTATAGATCTCGACGTGCGGCAGGTCATTGGTCAACGCGTTGGTCAACGCCATGCATCCCTCGTCGCGCCAGAGCGCTCGGCGCCCCACACACACGGGGGCCTCCTGGCAGTATAGGGTTGTCTCCGAGCGTGGTCAAAGAGCTCCCATGGGGGGGGTGTGGTCTGGGCGTCGGACGCCTCGGCAACTGTCGTCGGGACGGCCAGCCTCTCCCGATGATGCCGGCCACACTACCGGGGATCGGCCACAACGCGGGGGCGGGCCAAGTCGCCGTTTGCCGGCATCCCTTCGCCCGCCCCCCGGCTTGTATCGCCCCAGCCCCTTCCGCCTGTATGCGTCGCCCCGCTACAGGAGCGACTCCCACAAAAAGGCAACGCTCTCGTGGGGAGCACCTTCGGCGATCAAGGCGGCAAGACGGTCACGCCCCATCTTTTCTAGGAGCTTTTCTGCCGCCGACATGACCCTGAGGGTGGCACTCTGGATGCTAACGACGTCATCCCCGCTGCGCGTTAGCACGTCATAGCAGAACCACCCCTCCCAGTTGGCACGGTCGAGGTAGTAGATCGTCTCGAGCAGGTCCCAGACATTCACCGCGCCGGGGATCATGTCCCAGTCCCACTCGCGGGCGTTGTCGTTAAAGTGCATATAGAACAGCTTGCCGGCGTCGATGGCCAGCGCCGCCGTCGCGGCCGGCGCCTCCTTGGCCACCAGGGCATGGCCCACGTCGTAGGTGATGCCCACATTGTCCAGCCCCACCTGATGGCACAGGTGCAGAGCACGCCCCGTATCGGCCAGGATGCAGTAGTTGCGCGACTCGTTAATCTTGTACTCCATGCTCACGCGTACATCCGAGCGATGCGCGGCGGCCTCGCGCACCCCCTCTACGAGCCAGTGCCATTGCTGGACATAGTCAGCCTGGAAGGCATAGTTGTGGCCGTCGATCAGCGGACAGCAGGTCACGAGGTTGGCACCGAGTTCGGCGGCCAGGTCCATGCAGATCTGTAGATCGCGCACGGCATCGGCACGGATGGCAGGATCGGACGACGTGAACGAGCCATTGCGCCACTTGTCGTCACCCTTGACGTTCAGGTTGACCGCCGACACCTCCCAACCCGAATCCTTCACCTGCTTGGCGCCCGCCTCCAAGTTGCGGAATTCCGACGGGTAAACGACTTCAATCCCCTGGCACCCCGGAATCTGGCGCAGCATCGCCAAGCGCTCATCGAGGCTGCGCGCCCCCGTGTACGTGTGAAACCGGTCGTGCTGCTCTCCGAGCAGCCCAACCATAACGGCGTGCTTGACTCGCATGTGTGCCCTCTCCTCGTTGATGTCGTTGCCCGCATCCGCCACCACACGGTGCACAACAGCGGTGTGCCCTCCGGGGTAGGATGGCGCACGGCTACACGGGGCAGCAGGCCGTACCGCTCGGCTGCCGCCACCCTAGCGGGCCATGATGCCCGCCAGCTCAAAGAGCCGGAGGTCGACGCCCTTGGTCTTGCCGACCACCTCGCTGAGCGGCGTCGTCACGACCCTGTTGCCGCTGATCCCCGTCAAGACGCAGTGCTCGCCCCGCAACAGGGCCCGCACAGCGCCCTCTCCCAACCGCGTTGCCAGCATGCGGTCGGACGCCGTGGGGCTCGCGCCACGCTGTACATGCCCCAGAATGGTGGCGCGTAGAGTGAAACCGGTGCTCTCCGGATGCTGCTCAAAATGCTCGATGAGCGCCTCGGCATTGTTCTTTGCGCCCTCTGCCACCACCACCAGCGCGTGCGTTTTGCCGAGCTCGGCGGCCTCGCGGAGCTGTCGCGCCACCTCCTCAGGCGGCAACTCGCGCTCTGGAATGACCACCACCTCCGCGCCCCCGGCGATACCGGCCATCAGCGCCACGAAGCCACACTTGCGGCCCATCACCTCCACCAGGAACGCCCGGCGGTGTGACTCGGCCGTGACCTTGAGTCGGTCGATGGCCTCCAAGGCGACGTTGATGGCCGAGTCGACGCCGATGGTGGTATCGCTGCCCACCAGGTCGTTGTCGATGGTCGAGGCCACGCCCACCACGGGGTAGCCCATCTCGCACAGCGCGTGCGCGCCAGCCTGCGAGCCGTTCCCGCCGATGACGACCAGCGCTTCGATGCCGAGGGTTCGCAGGTTGCCGATGCCTCGCTGCCGCCCTTCGGTGGAGAAAAACTCTTCCGAGCGCGCGCTCCCCAAAAAGGTGCCGCCCAGGTGCATCAGGCCACCCACATCACGCCGCGAGAGGTAGCCGATGTCGCCGTCAATCAGGCCGCGATAGCCGCGTCGGACGCCAAACACTTCAAGACCGGCATCGGCCCCGGTGCGCACCACCGCTCGAATGGCGGCGTTCATTCCGGGGGCATCCCCCCCACTCGTGAGAACGGCTATGCGCTTCATCAGGTCGTAACCTCACCCCCGGCCGACGTACCGGCGCCCCTGCGTTCCGCGCATGGCTTGATTCTAGCCGCGGGCGGCCCATGGTGTCAATGGGCGTGGGGCGCTGGGTGTGTTCGTTTCCCTCTCACATGGAACAGGTTGCCGGTAACCGGGCATGGCGGGAACATCGCTCGCCCGCGTCGCCGGCAACCTGTCACCCGCGCGTCAACGATCTACTAGCGCTACCTCATCCCAGGATGCCGCCCAGCGAGCCCCAGAGCGCAGGGATCATCTGAAGGACGAACCCAATCACGACGTGACTGGCGATCGAGGCCGTCAGCCCATAGCGCTCATAGACGCTCGTATAGACGATACCCAGGACCCCCATAGCAATAAAGACAATAAGCGCAGCCAGTATGGGCACATGTGGGAAACAATACAACAGCGCCGTAATCGCATAGAGGGCGATGCTTGCCGACGCGCCCTTGTGCTGCTGCACCACTCCCCGGAAAAAGGCCTCCTCGACGGGGGCCGACACCAGACAGATCTGGTAGAACAGGAGCAAGGGGCTGCGCGTGCCGTACAGGCGCTCGCAAAAGATGCGTACCTGCCCGGAGAGAAACACCAGCAACGGCGCCGCGATCACCAAGCCCAGCAGCGCCCCCCTGGCGATGTTGCCCAGCGTGAACGCCGTATCGACGGGTCGCCTGCCCCACGAGAGAATGCTCAGGATGGCCAGCGTCACCCACAGCAGGGTGAGGCGCACCGGGGGATCGAGCAACACCGTACCAATCCCGATCCCCATAAAGACCAGGAAGAGCAGGTAGGGATCCTCGATAGAGGGTCGCGCCGGGCGCCGGCTCATGCCAGCGCACCCATGACCTTGCGAAAGGCTACGAGCGTCTTGTCGATATCGTCACGCTCGATGCCATAGTGGGTCACAGCACGGAACTGCGTCGGGCTGATGGCGTTCATCTGGATCCCCTCAGCAGCCAGGCCGCTGGTCACATCGGCGATGGCGATCTTGGGGTTGCGCAGGCCAAAGATGACGATGTTCGTCTGCACCGTCGAGGGATCGATATCCACACCGGGGATCTCGGCCAGGCCCTCCGCAAGCCGCTTGGCGTTGGCGTGGTCGTCGGCCAGACGGTCGACCATCTGCTCCAGCGCCACGATCGCCGCTGCGGCGATGGCCCCAGCCTGGCGCATGCCACCCCCCACGATCTTGCGGTTGCGGCGCGCCTGCTCGATGAACTCTTTCGAGCCCACGATCGCCGATCCTACGGGCGCCGCCAACCCCTTGGAGAAGCAGAACTGCACCGAATCGAACGGTGCCGCGAGCTCGGCGACGTCTACGCCGAGGGCCACTGCCGCGTTGAAAATGCGCGCTCCGTCGAGGTGCATGCGGAGGCCGTGCCGATCGGCGACGGCCTTGATCGTACCGATCTGTTCGGGGGAGAGGGCTGCGCCGCCGCAGCGGTTATGGGTGTTCTCCAGACAGATGACGCGGCTGCGGGGAAAGTGCACATTCTGCGTATCGCGCACCGCCGCCTCGACCTGCACCGGATCGAGCATGCCATTGGGCAGGTTGGGCACCGTATGGACCATGGCGCCGCCCAGGGCCGAGATACCCCCCGCCTCGTACAAAAAGATGTGGGCATGATCACCCAGGATGACCTCATCGCCACGCGCGCAGTGGGTCAGCAACGCGACGAGGTTGCCCATGGTGCCGCTCACCACGAACAAGCCCGCCTCTTTGCCCAGGCGCTCGGCTGCCATCTCTTCGAGGCGATTGACGGTGGGGTCCTCCCGATAGACGTCATCGCCCAGCTCGGCGCGGTACATCGCCTCGCGCATGGCGGGGCTCGGCATGGTAACCGTGTCGCTTCGCAGGTCAATCGTACTCACAGCGGCGCCTCCTCACTCTGGCGGATACAGAAATGTCTGCGAAAATCTACACCTACAGAAGAGGCGCGTCAAACACGCGCTCTCCCGAGCCCTCCGGCCCGAACGCGATGGCTGTCGAGGCTGGCACAGGCGCCCCCGCAAACGCCAAGCTCTGCATGGCCGCCTACATGGCGCGGCGGACATCCGCCCCCTGGCGCAGCCCCTGGATGATGATGCTGTTCATCCCCGGCACCCGCTCATGGATGGTGCGATCGTCACACCCCTGAGCGATCATCTCGAGGGCCTCGTCCTTGTGCGCGGCCACCGTGGCGTTCGACGCCGCGACACGCTCGGCGTCAATGTAGAGCGTGAAGGCACGCCGCCGCAGGGCGGCAGCGAGCTCTGTCTCGTTCGTGGCAGGTTCATCCAGCCGAATGCCATAGAGGCCCAACGTGTCCACGTGGTGCGCATCGGTGGCCGCCGTGGTGAACACCCCGGTGCGCGCCGCCAGGTCCGTGGCACGCGCCTGGCTGGCGACGAGGATGTTGCTGCTGAACACCTCAACACCATCGACCAGGGCATCCTCAACGACCTGCGGCACGCGATCCCGGTAGCGGTACGGGTGCGCCAAGACCACCACCGCTCCCTGGGCATGGGCCTCCTCGACGATGCGCACCGCATCCATCCGAGCATGAAACGCGCCCCCGTCGATGGCGCCATAGAGCAAAAAGTCATCTCCCTCGTCCGAGGTCACCTCGATGCCGCGAAACACGCGCAGCCCGGGGCAGCCCCGCTCGAGTGCTGCAGCGTCCTCGGCGGACCACATCGCGTGGTGCTCTGTCAGGACGATGGCGTCGTACCTCAACGCGGCGGCCGTCGCCACCATATCCTCAGGTGTGCTCCGCCCGCAGGCGGAGTAGCGATTCGTGTGTACATGGAGATCGATGAGCATCAAACGTCTTTCGTGGTGTGATCACGGCCTGCAGAAGGCGGCCGCGGCCTACTGACCGTACTGCTGTATATTGGCCACGTGCTCGTCAAACGTGAGGGCAAACACGTGCGAGCCATCGCCGGCGACCTTGTTGGCCACAAAGTAGAGATAGTCGGTCGGCTCGGGGTTCAACACGGCCTGAATCGAAGCCAGCCCCGGGTTGCAGATCGGCCCAGGGGGCAGCCCACCGACGCGGTACGTGTTGTACGGTGAATCGGTGTTCTGCACCTGATCGATGGTTAGCGGTGTCCACCAGCGGCCCGTTTCGGCGTCGAGCCCCAGCGCATACTGGACGGTGGGATCAGCCTCCAGGCGCATATCGGCCTCCAGCCGGTTCAGGTACACGCCGGCGATGCGGGGGCGTTCCTCGTCCACCACCGCCTCGCGCTCGACGATCGAGGCGAGGGTCAGCACCTCGTACAGCGTCATGCCGCGGGCCTGCGCCTTCTCGCGCAGGTCTTCAGAGACGCGCTGGTCCCAGTTCTGCAGCATCGTCTCCACCACCCGCACGGCGTCGCTCTCCTGTGGGAACTGGTAGGTATCCGGAAAGAGATAGCCCTCGAGATCCGTAGGGCTGCCCTCGGGGCGATCCCGCAGGAAGGCGTACCGCTCAGCGTCGACGGCCTGCGCGCCGCCCCGCACCACCTGCATGAACGCCTCCGCGGAGACGATCCCTGCCTGCTCCAGCGCTGCCGCAGTCTCTTCGGCGCGCCAGCCCTCAAGCACGGTCACCGTGGTGGTAGCGAGACGCCCGTGCTGCAGCTCCTCCATGATCTCGCGCATGGCCATGTTGGGCCGCAGGACAAAGACGCCCGCCTCGATGTTGCTGTCCGCGCCATGGTACTGCAACAGCCGCCGAAAGACCCCGGCATCGGTAATGAGCCCGAGGCGCTCCAACTCGTCGGCGACCTGGGCGACGGTATCACCCGGCTCGATGGTGAACGACACCTCGTGTCCATCCGCAGGATTGGCCGGGATGGAGACGTCCTTGTCGCGATACTTGAGATAGGCTCCCAGCGCCGCCCGTTGCAGCTTTTTCGCCGTGAGGGTATAGCTCACTTGCGGCGTGCGCCCGCGCGCATCCTGCCAGACGTACCAGAGGCCCCCTCCGACCACGACGATGACGGTCGAAAGGGTCAGCACGAGGGTCACGAGCCGGAGTGCGATGCGAATAGCACGATTCACGGCGTAGGGCCTCCTGAGTGCTCGTCGAGGTACTCCTGCAGGATCACTGCCGCAGCGATGGCGTCATCGCGCCGCCGCCTCTTGCCGCTCCGGGTCCCAGTCTTTCGGCGGCCACCCCGCCCCCGCACCGACTCTTGCTCAGCGATGATCTCGCGGGCGCGAAAGGTAGTGAGCCGCTCGTCCCAGTAGACGATGGGGACGTCCGCATGCTGGGTGAGCCCCGCCACGTAGGCCCGGGTGGAGCGCACCTGCTCCCCCTCGCTGCCATCGGGCATCAGCGGCAGGCCGACCACGATCAGCTCGACACCATACTGGGCAATGATCTCGGCAATGCGCACAAAGCTCGAGGGTCCTGGCCGCCGAGCGATGATCTCCAGTGGGCGCGCCAGGAATCCCGATTGATCACTGAGCGCGACACCGATGCGCTCATCGCCCACATCCAACGCCATGTGGCGCACTAGTCGACCTCCGAGGAAATGAGCACCTCCAGGCGTGCAGGCAGCCAGGGCATATAGCGCCAGCCGCCGGGCTGCACCTCGATGTAGGGCGGCGCCGCGAGCTCGAGCGTCTCACTGAGGGCCGCTGCGGCGTCGTTCACCTGCTTGCCGCGCAGCAATCGCTTCACATGGGCGACGTCGATATCCGGCGCCACCATGCCCCGGGCGCTGGCGCTAAAGCGCAGCCCATTCTGTTCCACCGTCACGCGGTTCGAACGATCCAGCACGAGGCTATCCTCGATGACGCTGTGCCCTTCCGCCGCCTGTGCCTCGAGCTCGGCGATGGCCAACTCGTACAGCGAGTTGCCGTCTACCGACACCCCACGCACGACGACCTTCATCGTCATCGAGAGGACATCACTGCGCTCGCCGGTTACCTGATCAAAGCTCTGCGACATGACTTGCGCTTCCACCGACTCGGGCGGGACGAACTCGCCGGGCGCCAGCTCGGCGATGAACTGCTCATACGCCTGCTGCTGCAGCTTGGCCACCATCTCGCCCCGCAGCCGATCGAAATCGGTGGCATCGATCACCGGCACACCCTTGACGGTTCCACCCCCCGTGGGGGCGTCGTTCAGCACTTCAACGCGCGTCGCGATCTCACCCTCGACCACGTTGATCGTCAGGGCCTGCACATTGCCCACCGGCCCCGCGTCGAGGGCCACAATCCCGGTGGACGCACTCGCATAGAGACTTCCCGGCAGCTCCACCGCGCTGGTCGTCGCAAAGCGCACGACAGCTCCCGAGCCGGTGCGCACGATCGTTCCCTTGGGCACCACCACCGGGCTGTCGGTCTTGTTGGCAAAGACCACGCGCCCCGTTGCTTGAGCGTCGGGCACGTCAGCGCGGCCGCTGGCGGGGGTCTCTCCACGCCCCTCGACGATCACCTGCACGACGCGCGCCGGCACGATCATCTTGTCCGCCGCCACCTCGCGGTACGTGGTATCGGCCACGACGTCGAAACGCGCCGCAACGGGACGCGCCACCGGCTCGATCGTCACCTTGGCCGTCGGCACCAAGGCGAGCCCCACGCCCAGCATGACGGCCAACAGCCCCACACTGACACCCAGTGCGAGCACGACCGAGCCGATACCGAGGTTGCGGGGTCGGCGCTGCCAGCCTGCGGCCACGCCACCCTCCACCGGCATGACGCGCGCGGCCAACGTGGGCACGTCGTGCCTCCGCTGGTGCCGAGCGCCCGCCAGCCCCGGCGGCACGAACCAGTGCACGGGGATGCCGGCAGCTCGCGCCAGGGTGCGCGTCTCCGAGTGGGTCGATACGAGGCGTAGGTCGAGGGCCGCGCTTTCGGCAGCTCGCCGCAGGAGCTTGAGGTGGACGAGGCTGCGCAAGAGCGGATAGCGCCAGGGCACCACCAACCATACCTGGGCGCCGGGCGTGGCGCTCTCGAGCATCTCGCGCATGGTATCGATGCTATCACGCCGCGTCAGATGGATTACCTCGACCGCGTGCCGTGCGTTCGTCGACAAGGAACCTCCTGTGATGGGCAGGATCAGTGGGATTGCGCGGAGGGCATCCCTCTTCGCCACCGGATCATCTCGGCCAGCGTCCGATCCAGATTGTCGCCCGGGGCGTTCAGCTGAGCGACGTACCGCGCCAGGGCGCGCAACAAAAGAAAGGCCGGCTCACTGGCTTGTGTCGTGCAGTCGAGCACGTCGCGCACGGTGCTCACGCTGAGGGCCACCGGCTCGGGGCAACGTTCAAACGGCAAGCACCGTTCCCAGAAGGGCGTGCCCAGTGATGGAAACGCTTCGGGGACGTGCCGGCTGATATCCGCAAAGTAGACCGTCGCAGGCAGCGGCTCCACGGCGTCCCCGTTCTGACGCTCGGCGCCGTGGAGCGCCGTCACACCATCGGCCATGGTGTACATCCAGCGACGCAGCTCGGCCCAGTACGCCCGCGCCAAGGCCTGCTCCACGCTGTAGCTGAGCTGCTGCGAGCGAAAGGCGCGCATGAGCAGATCGGCCTGGCGCCCTTGCAGCTCGAGCGCCTCCGCCGTGCCGCCGGTGATCTCCTTTTCGCCCACCGGCACGAGAGTCGACCACTGCAGTTGCCCGCCGCGCACCAGGCTGATCGAGGTGTGGTGCTCGTCGAGCAGAATGAGTAACGCCGGCACATCTCCCAGCGCCGCGGCGTACACCACGTTCTCGGGGATAATACCGGACAGCCCAACCTCCAGGCGCTCGGCGACCACCTCGAGCGCACGCAGCCACTCGAGCGGCGCCAGAGAAAAGTGCACCCGTGCCTCGACCTTCTCGCCGCGCAACCCCAAGGGATAGGGCACGCGCTGCCCATCGAGCCGCAGCTCGGTGACCGTCCCCCAGACAATATCCTCGCGCGTGCGCCCCTGGACATCGAGGAGGTCTTGTGCCCTACGATAGCAGCGCTGCAAGAGGAGGCCGAGTTCCTCAAAGGCAATAGGCTCCTCGGCCTGCTTACGCTGCCAGGTGACGCTCACCGGGAGGCTGCGGGTGATCTCGGAGGAGACACACATCGTCAGCTGATTGGGCACCCACTTGCGCCCCGTGAGCGCCGTCATGTCCTCCGCCTGTGTCAGCGCCGCCTGACACCCCACGAACCAGCGATCCACGTCGGGATGGTGTCTGCCGTCGAGGCCGTGCACCGGCACTACCGAGACACCCAACAGCTCAGCCGCGCCATCGCCCAGCTCGATCACGGCCGCCCGCACGTGCCCGCGCTCCCAGGTGAGGATGCTATGGTGCATCGCATGGCGCAACGGCTGGCGCACGATGGGCATCCGTGCCCAGCGCGCCCTCCGACGCCACTGCTGGATGACGTTGCGGAAAGACGTGATCATGGAATCCTACCCCGGCCAGTGCCGGGCATGCGTGAGGCGGCGGTCAGGGCCCGCGACATTGTGCCACACCCCGGTGAGCCGGGCGACGCGGGCGCCTCGCGACCAGCCGCTCCGAACAGCGCTCCACTCAGGCCGAGAGCGCCTCTTCCACCAGTCGGCGCAGCGTCTCGAGCGCTACGGGGAGACGGCTGCTATCCTTGCCACCTGCCTGCGCCATATTCGGACGGCCGCCACCACCGCCGCCCATCTCGCGCGCCGCGGCACCCGCCAGCTTGCCAGCGTGCAGCCCACGCTCCACCACATCGGGCGTGATGCCCACCACCAGCATGGGGCGCTCACCGATCACGGCACCGAGCCCCACGACGGCACTGCCCAACCGGTCGCGGAAGCGGTCGCACAGCTCGCGCAGCGCATCCACGCTAGGGGCATCTACCCGCGCCGTCAACACGCGTGCGCCGTTCACCTCGGCGGCCTCGTCCAACAAGGCATCGACGTTGCGCGCCGCCAACTGCCGCTGCGCATCCTGGAGGGCATGGCGCAAGTCGCGCACCTGATCCTGGAGGTCGGCCAGCCTATCGAGCTCTTCACCTGGACGGGCGCCCAACGCGGCCCCTATGGCCGCCAGGGTGTCTAGGTGGGTGCGCACATACGCCTCGGCACCCCGGCCGGTTACCGCCTCGATGCGGCGCAAGCCCGAGCCGATACTCGATTCGGAGGTGATGACAAAGAACCCGATCTCTCCCGTGGCGTGCAGGTGGGTGCCACCGCACAGCTCGGCGCTATACCCCTCGATCGACACGGTGCGCACCGTGTCGCCATACTTCTCGCCAAAGAGGGCGATTGCGCCCTCTTTGATCGCCTCATCGAACGACGAGACGCGAACGCTCACCGAGCGGTTGGCTCGCACCTGAGCGTTGACGATCTCCTCTACACGTCGCACCTCGTCCGGCGTCATGGGCGCCAGGTGCGCAAAGTCGAACCGCAGTCGGTCGGGAGCAACCAGCGAGCCCGACTGGGCGGCATGCTCTCCCAACACCTGGCGCAGCGCCCGATGGAGCAAGTGCGTAGCCGTGTGGTTGCGGGCGATATCGAGGCGCCGCTCCCTATCGACGCGCGCCGAAACCGTGTCGCCAACCGCCAGCGACCCCTCAACGATCCGCGCCCGATGCGCGATGACATCCGGTATGGGGTGGCTCGCATCGTCGACCACCGCCCGACCGTTCGCCGCAACGAGCTCGCCGGTATCCCCCACCTGGCCACCCGCCTCCCCATAGAAGGGAGTGGCATCCAGCACGACCTCGACCTCTTGCCCGGCGCTAACGCGCGATACCCGTTCGCCATCGTGGATCAGCGCCTGGACCGTAGCTTCGGCCGTGTACATCCCGTATCCCAGGAAGCGGCTCGGCGCCAGGCCGAGGCCGCGGTAGAGCTCGGCGCTCGTATCCGTGGCGAAACGCTGCGCCGCCCGAGCGCGCTCGCGCTGCGCCGCCATGGCCGCTCGGAATCCCTCCTCGTCAACCTCCAGCCCCAGGTCAGCGGCGGCGTCGCGGGTGAGCTCGAGGGGAAAGCCATAGGTGTCATAGAGGCGAAACGCCTCTTCACCGGGGATCACGCGTGCGCCCTCCGCCTGGAGCCGGTCGGCCAGCGCGTCGATACGCGCCAACCCGGTGCTCAGCGTCGCCAGGAAGCGCTCCTCCTCCTGGGTGATGGCGTCGCGAATGAGGTCGGCGCGCTGTCGCAGCTCGCCATAGTGACCGCCCATGGTATCGATCACGACCTGGGCCGTCTCGGCGAGGAACGGCTTCTCAAAGCCCAACAGCCGGCCGAACCGCGCCGCGCGCCGCAGAATGAGACGCAGGACATAGCTCCGCCCCTCGTTACCGGGCAGAACGCCATCGGCGATGAGGAACGTCATGGCGCGGCTGTGGTCGGCGATGACGCGATAAGCCACATAGCGCTCGCGCATGGTGGCATCGTCATGCCCCAGGAGCTCTTGCGTACGCCGCATGATGGGCATGAACAGATCGGTGTCATAGTTGCTCTCGACGCCCTGCAGCACCGCTGTAATGCGCTCCAACCCCATACCAGTATCGATGCTGGGGTGCGGCAATGGCGTCATCGTGCCATCGCTGTGCGACTCGTATTGCATGAACACGAGGTTCCACAGCTCGAACCAGCGATCGCAGCCATAGGCGGGGCTGCAGTCCGGGCGGCCACAGGTGCACGCCTCCGGGCCCCGGTCATAGTGAATCTCGGAGCAGGGTCCACAGGGGCCTGTGTCCCCCATCGCCCAAAAGTTGTCTTCCTTGCCCAGGCGGCTGATACGCTCCGGCGGCAGGCCGGCCACCTCTTGCCAGAGGGCGTACGCCTCGTCGTCATCGGTGTACACCGTGGCAGCGAGGCGCTGTGGATCGAGCCCCAGCTCGCGCGTCAAAAAGGTCCAGGCAAAGTCAATCGCTTCGCGCTTGAAATAGTCGCCGAAGGAAAAGTTGCCCAGCATCTCGAAAAAGGTGTGGTGCCGAGGCGACGGACCGACGGCATCCAGATCGTTGTGCTTGCCACTGACGCGCATGCATTTCTGCGCGGTGGTGGCGCGACGATAGGGACGCGCCTCGAGCCCCGTGAACACATCCTTGAACTGGACCATCCCCGCGTTGGCAAAGAGCAGCGTGGGGTCGTTGGCAGGAACTAGTGGCGAGCTGGGCACAGCAACGTGCCCCTGTGATTCAAAGAAGGCCAGAAAGCGTGCCCTGATCTCGGCACTCGATAACATGCCGCTCCTTCCCACTGAACCTCGTAACGCCAGACCGGATTCTAGGCAAAGCGACGAGGGGTGTCAAACACTAAGAACCTTAGACAAATGAAACGCAAAGCACTCGTAACCACCGCAGCCGCTTTGGCGTGCTCCGCATTCTCCGCGTGCTACTGCCTGGCCATGCCTCAGGTCGGAACCGATCGGCTGCAACGGACATACACAAACCGCGCGGCCCAGGCCTGGG
>DUUT01000213.1 GCA_012841405.1 Chloroflexota bacterium | reverse complement strand
GTGCGCACCGGCAGGGGCGGCTCGTACGCCGCCAGGGTGTGGGCTGGCAGGAGGTAGGCGACGAGTACCACCAGGGCGAGGAGCAGCCCGCCCGTGGCACGCCGGGCGTGGCGTGCGGGTACCCAGGCCAGCAACCCCAAGGCGAGGCTGAGGGACCAGGCGGGGAGCGCCGGGAAGAGGTGGCGCCCCTGGGCCGTGTCGGGGAGGCGTCGCATGAGCCCGTAAAAGACCCACTCGACGCCGAGGTAGGCCAGCGCGCCGAGGGCCAGGATGACGCCTCCCACGGGGAGGCGCCGGCGGAGCAGGCCCTGGCGCGCCACGCCCACGGCTGCCAGCGCCACGATGGCGGCCAGCGCCAGGTAGATGGGGGGGCTCACCATCACCGTCATCTGCCCAAAGAGCGCCCAGTACGACCGGAACAGCGTCCAGGCCCAGCGGAGCGGATCAAGGCGCAGCGGCCCGAGCACCAGCGTGGCGACGGCCGCCAGGCCTCCCGCCTCGCCGCGGCCCGCGGCCAAATCCTGGGCGTGCTTGGTGTCCGAGAGCCCCAGCAGCGTCGCCAGGAGCCCCCGCGCGTCCGCCGGGTCATCCGGCTGCACGGCGACGATCCAGGGCGCCGACACGCAGACGATGACACCGAGCACCAGCGCCCCGCCCAGCAGGCAGCGCCCCCAGGCGCGTTGGCGCCAGGCGATGAGCCCGAGCGCTAGGACGATCACCGGCAGCAGGACGACGGTGTGGAACTTGGTCACGCGCGCCAGGCCGGCCAACACGCCGAGCGCCAGGAACCGCCGCCAGCGGAGGTCGCCGCCCGTGCCCTGACGCGTCATGGCCACGAGGGTGGTGAGGGTCAGCACCGACAGGGGGATGGCCAAGGTGTCGTTGTTCACGGCGCCGCTGAGGTAGACGAACTGCGGCGTAAAGGCCGTCAGCCCGGCGGCCAGGATCGCCAGGGTGGGGCGGGTGGGCGCGAGGAGGCGCCCCGCGCGGTACACCCCCAGGATGGTGACCATGCCCAAGGGGATGGAGACGAGGCGCATGAGGTGCCAGGCCAGGCTCGTGCCGCGCCACGGGAAGGACTCGTCGGCGGTATGGAGCACGGCATTCCAGACGAGCGTCTCGTCGCCGAGGCTGTGCCGCGGCTCGAGGTCGGGGTCGATGATTTTGAGCATGGGGTGTCGCGCGATGCCGACCCAGGCCGTGGCGCGATGGAGGAGCAGGTAGTAGAGGGGCGGCTCATGGCCCTTGTAGCCCGCGGCCTGGCGCTCCTCCGGCGTGAGCGGCGGCCGGCCCGTGGCGTCGATGTGGCGCACGTAGCGATAGTGGGCCAGCTCGTCGGGGGTCTCACCGAGGGGCACGGTGGCGCCATAGAGGCCGGCGAGGAGGGCAAAGACCGCCAGAATGAGCAGCAATGGTCCGCGCACGCGCCATCGGTGCCGGCCGTGCGCCGTGGAGGTGGCGGTTGGGCTGGCAGCCAACGGAGAGCTTGGGAGCGGCGCGCGTTCATCTGTGGGAGCGTTCATCACCGCGCCATTATAGCGGCAGGCAGCGCAAGGCGCGAATCGCCCGCCGGCGGGCCCGTGTGCTGGCTCACGGCGCGGCGATGCGCACCCTCCCCAGGACGATGCGCGTATCCTGCACGTGGCCGCCGGGGCCGAGCAGGCTGAGGCGCGCTCCCGAGGCGTCATACATGCCCACCTCGAGCTCGTACACGCCCGGTGGGGCGTCCGCGGCCACGGTGAGCGCGTAGGGGTCAACGATGCGCTGCCCCTGGCGCCAGGTGGCGGTGGGGGCGTCGCCGTCGAGGGGCCAGCCGTCATCCTGCGCCCAGAGGCGCTGCTCCTCCCCCAGGATGTGGGTAAAGACGGAGTAGTTCGTGTCCAGGTCCGCCAGGGCTTCCCAGTACAACGTCAGGTGGAACGTCTCGCCCGGCGCGGCGGCCGTGCGGTCGAGGCTGTAGCCGATGAGGGCCACCTCGCCGCCCAGGTTCAGGTGAGTGGGGTTCGGGATGCCGTCCACTGTGCGCTCCGGCAGGACGATGCGCCCCAGGCGCAGGCTGTCCCGCGGGCGGGCATCGCCGGTGTGCAGCAGAAAGAGCCGCTCCCCCGTATCGAGGCGGTAGAGCCCCACCTCGACGGTCGCCTCCGTGGGGGTGAGCGCCGTGGGGGATACGGGCACCACGTAGGTATCGGCAAAAGCGTCGTCGGGTGCCCACATGCTCGTCGGGTAGGTGCCCTGGCCAGGGTACACGTCGCGCTGCCCGATGATGATGTCATTGGCGCCCACGAGGTGCACAAAGACGCTCCAATCGTGCTCCATGGTCTGGAGGCCGCGCCAATAGAGGGTGACGGCGACGGCCTCGCCCGGCGCGACGACGGTGGGCGCGATGCGGTAGCCGAGGAGCTCCACCCGGCCGCTGTCACTGGCGACCTCCCCAAAGGTGGCGTGGGCGGGCGTGACGCCCTGCGCCTCCAGATCGGCGAGGTCCGACGCGCTCAGGAGGGGCGGAGGCACATAGGCCGGGCGGATGGTGATCCACGGCAGGAGAGCGGCGACGACGAACATGACGCTGACGGCGAGGGCGAGGGGCACCCGTCGCAGGGAGCGCGGCACGCGCCGCCAGCGCAGCAGCGCCGACAGCCCCATGGCCATGAGCAGGCTGAGGGCGGTGAGCGCCGGGAACATGAGGCGCCCCTGGCTGGCGATGGTCATCAGCGTCCAGCGGATGAGGGCGACGAACACGGCCGCCGGCCAGAGGGCGATGAGGCCCAGCTGAAGCGCACGCGTCGTGCCCGTGGCGTCGTCGAGCCGCCCACGGCGCCACGCCTGCCAGACGTACAGGGGGGCGCTGAGGAGCCCGAGACCGCCGAGGGCGTTGAGCGCCGTGTAGACCCACTCGGGGGCGGGGACGTTGACGCCGCCAAAGAACCCCCAGTAGGCCATCACGAACCCCTTCCACTCGGCGGCGAGCTGGCGCAGCGAGGGGACGGGGCTGCGCGCCCCGACGATGGCGACAAAGGCGTTGAGGCCCAGCGGGTCGTCGTAGAGGCGCCAGTTGCGCCAGTACCACCACTGGGCGACGAACAGCGCGGGAATCCCCACCAAGGCGCCGGCGGTGAGGAGCGTCCGCCAGGAGAATGGCCGTGCCGTGGGAGCGGATGACGTCGGGTGCCGCACCGCATTGAGCACGATCACCAGCCCGGCGAGGGGTAGCATCGCCAGAGCGCTCGCCTTGGTGATGGCGTTGAGCCCCAGCAAGAGCCCCAGCGCCGCCCACTCGACGTGGGTGGGGGGGCGCGCGACGGCCGCCACGATGCGCCACAGGGCCACGGCGCTCAGGGCGATCACCAGGGCATCGTTGTTCACCGATGCGGTGACGAACAGGAACATGGCGTTAAAGGCGGTGAGGGCGGCGGCGCCGACGGCCAGGGGCACGTCATCGGGCCAGATCGTGCGCGCCAAGAGATAGCCCGCCAGCACCGTCACGGCGCCCAGGAGCACGGAGGCCCAGCGCACGATGTGCACGGCGAGCACGGTGCCGCGGTAGGGCCAGCGCTCGGCCTCGCCGTGGACGGCCATGTTCACGTTGCGGTCCGCGGTGATGATGCCCATGTCCACGTGGGGGTTGAGGCGGCGGACGGCGTCCATGTCGTCCGTATCGATCCAGAAAGTCAGCGCGGCGCCCACGGCGTAGTAGAGGGGCGGCTGGCTCCCCTCCTGGCGCCAGGGGCCGACGCTGTCCGCCCGCTGTACCGGCAGGCCGTTGCCATCCGCCAAGTGCTTGACGAAGGGGTAGTGCCACAGCTCGTCCGAGGCCTCGAAGATGGGGGTGACCACTGAATAGATGACGCCCAGCACGAGGTAGAGCGCCAGCACGACGGCGATGCCGGCGTGGCGGCGGAGGAGGGGGCGTGTCGGTGACGATGCGATGCGGCGGGATGGGTCCCGATTAGGGCGTAGCGCCATGCAATACCTCAAGCGTGCGTGCAGCGATGCGTGACCAATCGAACGCGCGGGCGAGGGCGACGGCGCCCGCCGCCAAAGAGCGCGCAAGGGCGGCGTCGTC
>DUUT01000023.1 GCA_012841405.1 Chloroflexota bacterium | reverse complement strand
GCCGGGGCCGGTGCGGGGGGCTCGGGGATGTCGGTGATGAGCGCCTCGGTGGTCAGGATCATCGCCGCGATGGAGGCGGCGTTCTCCACCGCCGAGCGCGTCACCTTCGCCGGGTCGATGATGCCCTTCTCGAACATGTCCCCGTAGGTGTCCGTCATCACGTCATAGCCCACGGAGCGGTTGCCCGTGGTCTCCTGCTGGCGACGGATCTCGGCGATCACCACGGCGCCATCGAGCCCCGCGTTCTCCACGATGCCGCGCAGCGGCGCCTCCAGCGCCCGGCGCACGATGGCCACGCCCGTGTTCTCGTCCTCCAGCTCCAGCCGCACGTCATCGAGCGCCGGGATGGCGTTGATCAGCGTCACCCCACCGCCGGCGACCATGCCCTCCTCCACGCCGGCACGCGTCGCCGACAGGGCGTCCTCCACGCGGTGCTTCTTCTCCTTGAGCTCCACCTCCGTGGCCGCGCCCACGCGGATGATGGCCACCCCCCCGGAGAGCTTGGCCAGCCGCTCCTGCAGCTTCTCGCGGTCATAGTCCGAGGTGGTCGTCTCGATCTGCGCCTTGATCTGCTCGATGCGCCCCTTGATCTCCGCCTCCGTGCCGTGGCCCTCGATGATCGTCGTCGAGTCCTTGTCGGAGACGATGCGCCGCGCCTGCCCCAGGTCGGCCAGCTGCGCCGACTCCAGCGTGCGGCCCATCTCCTCGGTGATCACCTGCCCGCCGGTGAGGATGGCGATGTCGCGCAGCATCTCCTTGCGCCGGTCGCCAAAGGCCGGGGCCTTGACGGCCAGCACGTTCATCACCCCGCGCAGCTTGTTGAGCACCAGCGTGGCCAGCGCCTCGCCGTCCACGTCCTCGGCCACCACCAGCAGGTTGCGCCGCCCGGATTGGACCATCTTCTCCAGGATGGGCACGAGATCGGTAGCTGCCGAGATTTTCTTGTCGTGGATGAGCACGTAGGCGTCCTCGAGCACGGCCTCGCCCGTCTCGGGGTTGGTGACGAAGTAGGGCGAGATGTAGCCGCGGTCGAACTCCATGCCCTCGACGTACTCCGTCTCGAACTCGAGCCCGCGCGACTCCTCCACGGTGATGACGCCATCCTTGCCCACGCGGTCCATGACGTCGGCGATGAGGTTGCCGATCTCGGGGTCCGCCGCCGAGATGGAGGCGATGTTGGCGATGTCCGCCCGCGTGTCCACGGGCCGCGCCTCCTGGCGGATGGCGGCCACGGCGGCCTCCGCGGCGGCCTCGATACCCCGCTTCAGCAGCATCGGGTTGGCCCCAGCGGCGACGTTCTTCATGCCCTCGGTGACGATGGCCTGGGCGAGCACCGTGGCGGTGGTGGTGCCGTCGCCGGCCACGTCGTTCGTCTTGGTGGCGGCCTCCTTGAGGAGCTGGGCGCCCATGTTCTCATAGGCGTCCTTCAGCTCGATCTCCTTGGCCACGGTGACGCCGTCGTGGGTGATGGTCGGCGCGCCCCACTTCTTGTCCAGGGCGACGTTGCGCCCCTTGGGCCCCAGCGTCGCGCCCACGGCCTCCGCCAGGGTGTCCAACCCCTTCTTCAGCGACCTCCTGGCTTCATCGGAGAACTGCAACTGCTTGGCCAT
>DUUT01000212.1 GCA_012841405.1 Chloroflexota bacterium | reverse complement strand
TTCACCTTGTTGTAGTAGTCCGGCAGGAACATCACGTCGACGTCCGCCGCCGCTACCTTGCCGAGGATGGCCGAAAAGTCGGTATCATCCTTGGTGTACGCCTCGAACACGGGTACCGTGCCGCCCAGCCCCTCGAAGGAGGTTCTAAAGTACTCGGCCAGCCCCTTCACATAGTCGTTGCCCACGTCAAAGAGGACCGCCGCCTTGCTCGCACCGAGCTCCTGGGCGAGCGCCGCAACAACCTCGCCCTGGAAGGGATCCAGGAAACAGTTGCGGTAGGCATACTCCTTCGTCGAGCCGTCCTCGTTGAGCGTCACCACCGGGTTCGTGGCCGTCGGCGAGATCATGAGGACCTGGTTGGCCTCGGCGATCTCGGAGACGGGGATGGTGGCGCTGGAGCACACGGCGCCGACGATATAGTTCACGCCGTCCTCAAAGATCACCTTGTTCGCCGCGTTGGCCGCTTCCTGCGGATCGCACTTGGTGTCGGCCAGCACCGTCTCGATCTCCCAGCCGGCCTCCCGGGCCTCCGCAAAGGCCATCTCGGCGGCATCGCGCACCGACTCACCGAACGTCTTGACGTCGCCGCTCAGCGGCACGAGGACGCCCACCTTGATGGGGAAACCGGGTGCCGGCGGGATCCCCACCGATGCCTCGGCCCCACCGGGTGCGGCAACCAGCTCACCCGAGATCCACTTGGCATAGATGCGGTCATAGGTGCCATCGGCCTTGATCGCCGCCAGCCCCTCGTTGAACGCCGCGATAAAGTCACCCATCTCGCCCTTGCGGACGAGCACACCATAGTACTCCTCGGTGAACGGCTCGCCGACGATCTTGAGCTTGCCCTTGAACTGGTCCGAGGCGAGGGCGAAATCCGCCGCCACGGGGGTATCCACGACCACGGCATCGACGTTGCCATTCAGCAGGTCGAGGAAGGCGAGGTCAATCGAGTCGTACTCCTTGAGGGTGACGTCGCCCATATCGCCCACCGCGATGGCGCCGGTGGTGCCGATCTGCGCGCCGACCGTCTTCCCGGGGAGGTCCGCTTCCGACGCGATCTCGGTCTCATCGACGCGCACAACGACCGCCTGACCCGCGTTGACGTAGGGATCGGAAAAGTCGTACTTGGCCTTGCGCTCGTCATTAATGGTAACCGCGGAGAGGATCGCGTCATAGTCGCCGCTCTCAAGCCCGGCAAAGATGCCGTCCCAAGCGGTGTTCTTGTACTCGACCTCGAACCCCATCACCTCGGCGATGGCGTCCATCATGTCGATATCGAACCCCGTGAGGTTCTTGTTCTCGTCGACGAACTCCATCGGCGGGAACGCGGCATCGGTGGCGATCACCACTTTGCCGATTGAGGCGGCCGGTTTGGGAGCCCCGGCGGACTCGCTCGCGGCCGGAGCCTGCGTGGACTCAGGGGCAGCCGTGGGGGATGCCGGCTTGGCACAAGCAGAGAGTACCAATACGGCAGCCATCAACACAGCCAGAAGAGCCCCAAATTCGCGCTTCATCGTGTGCTCCTCCTGAAACGGTGACAGTGCCTCTGAACGTCAGACATGCGCCCGTTCAGAGCGGGCAACTCGGGAAAGGGGAGGGGCAAGCCAACCCCATACACGCGCATCAGTCCGCGATCGTTGCGGGGTCGGCATCTTTGCACGACGCGACTTGTCTGGTGGCTCTTGGCACCTCCTGTGCAAAGCTGTCCCTGGAAGAGGTAGGGCGTCCCGTTGGAGATGAGACGCGATGCAGTGGCTGCGACAGGATTGCCGCATTATACCACAACCGTCAAGTAGGGCGTAATACCGTTCACGCGCCTACGCACAATGGCCTAGGCATCTACCCCCAAAGGGGGAGCAGGGCCCGTTCCGATACACCGGGCGCCCCCGTCCCCTGTCCCAGGCGCGAGGGCCCGCCGGTGCCCAAGCCAGCCAACGACACGCGTAGCCCTGTGCGGCCAAGGGCGCGGTACTCCATCTGCGCTCCTCGCTGTACCTTGGAAGCCCCATCCTACCGATTGCGGGGCAGGGTGTCAAAGCAGCGGGGGGAGAGGCACCACCGTCACCCGTGGTCCACGCGTCGAGCGCCACACCGACGGCGGCGGCGCTGCCGTAGTCTTCCACGCGCCGCCTGTCCTGCCACCACGCGGAGCGGAGAACCCCCGGAGCCGCGGCCACGCACCACGTGAGCGCACGGTGTGCACGCATTCCACTCGCTCTCTGTGTTCTCCACGGCAGACCATTTATTGTCATGTTTCTTCTCGCCACCCTCGGCGCGCTCAGTGCCTTCACGGTGGGTTCAGCCCATCGTGTCCTCTCTCGTGCGTGTTCCTTTGATTGACAAAGCCCAACCCCTATGATAGGATGTTGTTCAAGCTGCCGCTGTAGTGCCACGTGCAGTTCCCTAGAAGGCGTTTTTCAACTCGGCCCGTGGGCACGACCGATTCCACTCGGTGGCCCCCCAGCCCTGGCGAGGTATAGACGCACATGTACAACCCCGACAAAACCCGCGGCTACCCGGGGACGAGTCGCGAGTACCCCGGTGACGGCCATTCCGGACAGGCCAACCCCCTCCGCCAGTCCGGCCTGTTCGACCCCGCGAGCGACAGCACCTCCTCTTCGTTCGCCGAGTCTCACGACTTTATTGCCGAGGAGAGGACACCCATGGACGCCTTTACCGATATCGAGACCAACGGCGCACGCATCAAGGTCGTGGGGGTGGGCGGAGGCGGCCAGAACGCCGTGAACCGCATGATCGCCGTCGGGCTCGGCGGGGTCGAGTTCATCGCCGTGAACACGGACGGCCAGGCGTTGGCCAAGTCGAATGCCCCGGTGCGCATCCGCATCGGCAACGGAGCCACCCGGGGGTTGGGCTCCGGTGGCGATCCGGCGGTTGGCGCACGGGCCGCCGAAGAGTCACGCGAGGTGCTCCAGACGGCCCTCGAGGGCGCCGATATGGTCTTTGTGACGGCGGGTATGGGGGGCGGCACCGGCACGGGGGCGGGACCCGTCCTGGCGCAGATCGCCCGCGAGATGGGCGCCCTGACGGTCGCCGTCGTCACGCGGCCCTTTACCTTTGAGGGCGCGCGGCGCGGTCGGGTGGCGGGTGAGGGGATCAAGCGCCTCGCCGACGCCGTCGATACGATGATCGTCATCCACAACGACCGGCTGCTACAGCTCGTCGATCGCAATGCGCCACTCCAGCAGGCGTTCATGGTGGCCGACGACATCCTGCGCCAGGGCGTGCAGGGCATCTCGGACCTCATCACCTGCTCCGGCCTCATCAACACCGACTTTAGTGACGTGCGCGCCATCATGACCGACGGCGGTACGGCGCTGATGGCCGTGGGCGTGGCCACGGGCGAGGAGCGCGCCCTGGCTGCCGCCCAACAGGCGATCACCAGCCCGCTGCTGGATATTACCATCAATGGCGCCAAGGGCGTGCTGTTCAACGTCAAGGGCGGCGAAGACCTGTCGCTCTACGAGGTCAACCAGGCGGCCGAGCTCATCCGCCAGACGGCGGCAGACGACGCCAACATTATCTTTGGCGCCGTCATTGATCCCGAGCTGAAGGACCAGATCGAGATCACGGTGATCGCCACCGGCTTTGACGCCACCGCCGCGCCCACCGTCATCGATCGCCAGACCATTGAGCAGCCGGCGGAGCGGCCCGCCGCGGCGGCGGCCGCACCAGCGGCCCCCACGACCGTCGCCAAGCAGGCGCCCCAGCAGGCACCCAAGCCAGAGCCCCAACCCAAGCGTCCGCAGCGCCCGTTCGACAACGCGGATCTCGATATTCCGGCGTTCCTGCGGCGGCGCTAACGCCCCTCGAGGGATGCCGCGGGTGGCGCGTTGCCGGGCACAGGGGCCCCAAGAGCACGCGCGCCTTGGAGGAGAGATCGGGAGGCAGCCGTATCGGCTGCCTCCCGTGTGTTGATGCCCACGGACTGCAGCGGCACGGGGGCAGGGGGTTGGTGCAGCACACCGCCGGTCTGCCGGCCGGGGTGCGCACCGGTGCGCCGACGATCACCGCACTCTGGCGGCCTACGTCCGTAGGAGCGCCTCGAGTGCCAGCACGTACCCATACCACCCAAACCCACAGATCTGCCCGCGGCACACGGGGGCGATCACCGAGGTGTGGCGAAAGGGCTCGCGGGCGTGGATGTTCGAGAGGTGCACCTCGACGGTCGGCAGCCCCACCGCGGCCACGGCATCGCGGACGGCGTAGGAGTAGTGGGCCAGGGCGCCCGGGTTGATGACGATGCCATCCGCCCACCCCAGAGCATCCTGAATGGCGTCGATGATGGCGCCCTCGTGGTTCGACTGCGCGATGCGCAGCGCAACCGCGCCCACCTCCGGGGGCACCGCGTCGGCCCACGCCTGCAGGCGGCGGTTCACCTCCTCCAGCGTGTCATGGCCATAGACGGCCGGCTCGCGAACACCGAGCATGTTCAGGTTGGGGCCGTGCACCACCAGGAAGCGGCGCGGGGCCGGCGTGTCGCTGTTCATGACGTCTCCTTTCCCGGAACCGCGGCCGCGGTCCCCGACAGGCGCTCCATCCTCCCAGGCCGTGTCTCAACAACGCACCCGACGTAGAAACGATGTCTCCCCGAGCGCGAACGAGAGGCCTTGACGCCCATCGCCAAGGTTTCTCGCCACGCTCAGAACGACGCTGTGGCCCTTTTTCCAGACATTACCTAACCCTCCGCGCCGGTGACGACGCCCAGCGCCGCCAGGACGTCGGCCTCGGGCACGTCGTCATCGACGACCACCTCACCGATGGCGCGCGGTACGACGAATCGCAGCCGCCCGCCCCGCCGCTTCTTGTCAGCGGCCATGGCCGCATAGATCGCCTCTGGCGAGCCCGTGCCCCCCTGGAGTGGCCGATAGCGCGTCGGCAGCCCGTGGGCGCGCAGGGTACCCACGATGCGTTCCCTCGTCTCGGTGGTGCACGTGCCGCGCAGCTCCCCGAGGTACGCCGCCGCGGCCATGCCGATGCTCACCGCCAGGCCGTGGTGCAGGCGGAAATCCTCCAGCACCTCGAGGGCATGGGCAAAGGTGTGCCCCAGGTTGAGCACCATGCGCCGCCCCTGCTCGTAGGGATCCTCCTGGACGACGTCAAGCTTGACCTGCAGCGCACGCGCCACCACCCAGCGCAGGTCGGCGGCTTGCCGCCCCTCGAGCGCCGCGAACAGCTCGGGATCGGCGATGACGCCCGCCTTGATGACCTCGGCGAGGCCCGCCATGCGCTCCACCGCGGGGAGGGTGTCGAGAACGGTGGGATCAAGCATGACCAGGAGCGGCTCGACAAAGGCGCCGACAAGATTCTTGCCGCGCGGATGGTCCACGGCCACCTTGCCACCGACGCTGGCGTCGACCATCCCCAGGAGCGTCGTCGGTACAGGCACCAGGGGCACGCCGCGCATGTACGTTGCCGCGGCGAACCCCACCATGTCGGTGATGACGCCGCCCCCCAGGGCGATAACCGCTGTCGCCCGATCCATCCCGAGGTCGACAAAGCGATCGTAGAGATCACTCACTGTGGCCAGCGTCTTGAACCGCTCGCCCGCCGGCAGCACGACGGCATGCGGCGCCAAGCGTGCCCGGCGGAGCCCGGCCATCAGCCGCGCGCCATGAAGCGGCCAGACGTTCGTATCGCTGACCACCACGACATCCCCATCCGCGTACCCGGAGGCACCGCGCGCCCGCAGCTCATCGCCCAACCACTCGAGGCCTCCCGCCATGAGGCACACGCCGTAGGCGCCTCCGGGGGTGCGCACGCGCCAGGAGATGGGCTCGGCCGCCGCCAAAGCGAGCACCGCGTCCACCACCTCTTCCCGCGAGCGCGCCGTGGTGTCGATGTGGTGAGGGAGGGCCGCATACGCGGCGCGCCGCTCCCGCCAGAGGGCCCGAAAGCGCCCGGCCACATCGTCGGGCACCCCCTCGGGCGTGCCTGCGGGACACAGCAGCGGGCGGCCAGCGCCGTCCCCCACGCGCCGCACGAGCACGTCCGGATCGCCGTCGAGGCAGATGAGGTACCCCCCTTGGGCCATCCGCTCGCGGTTGGCGGCATCGACCAGGGCACCACCACCGGTGGCGATGACGCGGCCGGCGGGCGCCGCCAGCTCGGCGCACAGCGCCCGTTCATAGCGGCGAAAGGCCTCTTCCCCCTGCCGCGCAAAGATCTCGGGGATCGACATCCCCGCCCGCTGCGCGATGACCTCGTCCATGTCGATGAGGGGCCGCCCGAGGCGTTCGGCGACGGCGCGGGCCACCTCCGACTTGCCGCTCCCCATGAACCCGCTGAGCACGATGTTGGGCGTGGCGCCAGATCCGGGCTCTCTAGCTGCCATCGCGTACCCTCCGTACGAGCACCTCCACGTGGTCACCGCCATAGCGCTCGAGGAGCGCATCGGCCAGCACCCAGGCGACCATCGCTTCGACCACCACCGCCGCCGCGGGCACCGCGCAGACGTCGGCGCGCTGGTACTGGGTCTCGGCCGCCTCTCCCGTGTCCAGGTCTACCGTGGGTTGGGGGCGGAGGGTGGTGGGGATCGGCTTGAGGGCGGCGCGCACCTCGATGGGCGCGCCGTTGCTCATGCCGCCCTCCACGCCGCCGGCACGATTCGTGCGCCGCATGGGACGCCCTGGTGCGCCCTGGCGCGGCGACCAACCCGTCTCCTCGGCAGGGTAGAGGGCGTCGTGCACCTGGGTGCCGGAGAGGGCGGCGTTCGCAAAGGCGGGGCCGATCTCGACCCCCTTGACCGCCTGCACGCTCATCACTGCCTGGGCAAGCCGTCCGTCGAGGCGGCGATCCCACTGGCTGTGGCTTCCCAACCCGACGGGCACCCCGAGCGCCACCGCCACCACCACGCCACCGAGGGAATCCCCGGCCGCACGGGCGGCATCGATGGCCGCGCGCATCGCCTCGGCAGCGCGGGGGTCGGGGCAGGAGACATCCGACGCCCGGGCGCCGGCGAGACGCTCCTCGAGCGCCAGCCCCTGCAGGTCCGCCCACACGCCACCAATCGCCTCGACATAGCTCCCCAGCCGCACCCCAACCTGCGCCAGGAGCGCCTGACACACGGCACCTGCGGCCACCCGAGCGGCCGTCTCGCGGGCGCTGGCGCGCTCGGCGATGAGGCGCAGGTCGTCCAGGCCATACTTCTCGGCCCCCGCCAGGTCAGCGTGGCCCGGGCGCGGGCGGCGCCAGGGCGTCACGGTGCGATCCCGCCAGTTCTCCCAGTCGCGATTGGCAATGGTGATGGCCACGGGCGCGCCGATGGTCATCCCCTGCACCACACCAGCGGTGATCGTCGCCTGGTCCCGCTCGATCTGCTGGCGCCCGCCTCGGCCATAGCCACCCTGGCGGCGGCGGAGGTCGCGGTCGATGGCGTCGGCGTCGAGCACTAGTCCAGCGGGGAGGCCGTCGATGATGGCGGTGAGAGCCGGTCCATGGGATTCTCCAGCCGTGAAACAGCGCAGCATGTCATCCTCCTGCGAGAGCACTGCGGCAGGCGCGGGCCATCACGTCCACCGGCGCGGCCACCCCCGTCCAGCGCTCAAAGGCCTCGGCGCCCTGGTACACGAGCATCCCCAGGCCGCCGACGGCGCGCGCACCGGCGGCGCGGGCGCGCCGCATAAAGGCCGTCTCCTGCGGGTTGTAGACCAGATCGTAGGCCATGGCCCCCGACGGGAAGGGGACGGCGTCGGGCCAGGGGGTGGCTGCGCTGGCGCCCGCCTCAACACGCCACATGCCCACACTTGTGGCGTTGACTACCAGGCGCGCCCGCGGTGCCAGCGCCCGCAGGGTGGCCACGTCCAGCGGTGCGGCACGCAGCATCCCGACGCCCGCCGCAGCGAGCACGTGCACCAGCGCCTCGGCACGCTGAGGGGTACGGTTCAGCACGGTGACATCTGCCCCCACGCCCAGCAGGGCATAGACGACGGCACGCGCCGCGCCCCCCGCACCCAACACGAGGGTCGGCAGGCCCGTCGGCTCGCACCCCGCCTCGCGCAACGCCCGCAAAAAACCGGCGGCGTCCGTGTTGTGCCCCACCAGGCGCCCGTCGGCCACGATGACCGTGTTCACCGCGCCGATGGCGGCGGCGGCGGGCGAGAGCTCGTCCATCAGCGACAGCACCGCCTGCTTGTGCGGCACGGTGACGTTGACGCCCGCCATTCCCAGCGCGCGGACTCGGGCGATGGCCTCGGCGAGGCGCTCCGGCGGCACGGGGAAGGGCAGGTAGCACCAGTCAAGCCCCACGGCGGCATAGGCAGCGTTGTGCATGGCGGGGGAGACACTGTGCTCCACCGGCCAGCCGACGAGGCCGGTCATCCGCGCGATTCCGGGGCGCGGGGCTGGCATCATGGCAACGCTCCCGGCACGAGGGCGTGGAGGGTCTCTGCGAACCCAGGGTACGAATCCGGAATGCACCCGGCGCCGAGAACGGTGGTCTCACCACGCGCCACGAGGCCACCGATGGCGGCCGTCATGGCGAGGCGATGGTCGCCGTGGCTGTCGACGGCGGCACCGCGTAGGGGAGTGGGGCCCTCGACATCGAACCCGTCCGCGCGGGGCACCACGCGCGCGCCGAGCGCCGTGAGCACCGCGGTGATGGTCGCTACGCGGTCCGTCTCTTTGACGCGCAGCTCGGCGGCGTCCCACACGCGCGTCACCCCTTCGGCCTGCGTGGCGGCCAAGGCAAGGATCGGGAACTCGTCGATCATGCGCGGCACCAAATCGCCGCCGACCTCGACGGCGCGCAGCGGGCTGGTGCGGACCAGCAGGTCGGCCACCGGCTCACCCCCCTCGTCCCGCGGGTCAAGGCGCTCGATGTGGGCGCCCATGGCCTCCAGAGCATCCAGCAGGCCGGTGCGCGTCGGGTTCACGTTCACGTCGCGGATCAGCAGCGCACTGCCGGGCACCAGGGCGGCGGCGACGATCCAGTAGGCGGCGGAGGAGAAATCGCCGGGCACGGCGACATCGAGCGCCGCGATCCGCGGGACGGGCCCGCAGAGCGCATGGCGCAGGCCGGTGCTCTCGACACCGACACCGCGGGCACGCAGCATGCGCTCCGTATGGTCGCGGGAGGGGCCCGGCTCGGCGATGACCGTCTCGCCCTCGGCGTAGATGGCCGCCAGCAGCAGGCAGGCCTTGACCTGGGCGCTGGCCACGGGGAGGGCGTGCTCCACGCCGTGGAGCGCGCTGCCGGTAACGGTCAAGGGGGGTCGATGGCCGCCCACCCCCGCGATGCGCGCGCCCATGCGCCGCAGCGGCGTCACGACGCGATCCATCGGGCGGCGACAGAGCTGGGCATCGCCCACGAGGATGCTGGCAAAGCGCTGCCCGGCGAGCAACCCGGCCAGCAGACGCATCGTCGTGCCCGAGCGGACGCAATCCAAGGGGCGCGACGGCGTGCGCAGGCCGTGCAGCCCGCGCCCATGGACGACCAGCCCGCCATCGCCGTCGTTCTCGCGCTCCACCGCAACCCCCAGCGAGGCCACGCAGCCCATCGTCGCTCGGCAGTCGCCACTGTCGAGGTAGCCGCGGATGCGCGTAGAGCCCTCCGCGACGGCCCCCAGGAGGAGGGCGCGGTGGGTGATCGACTTGTCACCGGGTACGCGCACCGCGCCGTGCAGGGGCGGAGCGGGGTGCACCGTCAGGTTCATGAGAGCACCTCCATGCGGCGATTGCGGGCGGCCTCGATGGCGCGGCGCAGCGCCTTGAGGTCGCCCTCCTCCAACAGGCGCGCGAGGCGCTCGAGCTGCCCCTGTGCGTGGCGCAGGGCCCGTAGCGCCTCGTCGCGGTTCGTCGCCAGGATATCGAGCATCATGGTGGGATCACTGGCAGCCACCCGCGAGGTATCGCGAAAGCCCCCCGCGGCCAGCTCCCAGGCCAACGGGTCCTCCTCAGCGGTGGCCGCCGCCGCCTCCACCAGGGCCGCGGCGAGCATGTAGGGGAGGTGGCTGATGGCGGCCACCAGGCGGTCGTGGCGAGCCGCCGCCGGGCACCCTTCCGCCACGGACGCCTCCCCGTCGGCGGCGTCGATTACCAGCGGCCGCGCGCCGATGCCCCGCGCCAGCGAGCAGCCCATCGCCAGCGCCCACGGCGCCGTGCGCGGCAGCGGCACCAACACGAACACTCGATCGCGATAGAGTGTCGGGTCGGCCATGGCCAGCCCCGAAGTCTCTCGGCCACACATCGGGTGGCCACCCAGGGGCTGGATCCCGGCGGGCAGATTCTCCATCGCCCGACAGATGGCCCGCTTCGTCGAGCCGATATCGAGCACCAGCGTGCCGGGCGCCAGCAGCGGCCCGATGGTGGCCAGCTTGGCCAGGATGTCACGCACCGGCGTGGCCAGCACCACCACGTCGGCGTCGCGCAGCCCCTCCTGCACGTCGACGGTGCCCCGATCGATGAAGCGCAGGTCGCGCGCCATCTGGAGCGTCGCCGGGCGGCGCGCGACGCCGATCACCTCCCGACAGGCGTTCCGCGTCCGCAGGGCGGCGCAGAGCGAGCCCCCCATGAGGCCTAGCCCCACCACCGCCACTCGTGCGCTCCGAAAGTCACCCTCCATGGGCACGCCCTACACCGACCGGCCGACGGCCTCGGCCACCGCGCGCACCTTGGCCACGAGGGCACCGAATCGCTCCGGCCGGAGGGACTGGGTGCCGTCGGACAGGGCCCTCTCGGGATGCGGGTGCACCTCGATGAGCAGCCCGTCGGCACCGGCGGCGATGCCAGCCAGCGCGAGTGGCGTGACCCACTCCCAGTTCCCTGTGGCATGGCTGGGATCCACGAGGATCGGCAGGTGCGTCATCTGCTTGAGCACCGGCACAGCCGCGAGGTCCAGCGTGTTGCGCGTGTACGTCTCAAAGGTACGGATGCCGCGCTCGCAGAGGATGACGCCATAGTTGCCGTGGGAAAGGATGTACTCCGCGGACATGAGCAGCTCTTCCATGGTCGACATCATGCCGCGCTTGAGGAGCACCGGCTTGCCCGATTCCCCGGCGGCGTGGAGCAGGGCGAAATTCTGCATGTTGCGCGTGCCGATCTGGATGACGTCGGCCACCTCCGCCACCAGGGGCACCTGCTCCGGCGCCATGGCCTCGGTGACGATGGGCATGCTCACCGTCTCCTTGACCTCGGCGAGCAGTTCCAAGGCCCGCGGCCCCAGCCCCTGAAAGCTGTAGGGGGAGGTGCGCGGCTTGAAGGCGCCGGCACGGAGGAGCGTGGCGCCCGCCTCTTTCACTGCCAGGGCCGTCTCGAGGAGTTGCTCCCGGCTCTCGACAGAGCAGGGGCCGGCGATCACGGTGACCCGCGGCCCCCCCACGCGGATGCCATTGATGGCCACCACCGTGTCCTGCGGATGGAAATCGCGGCTGGCCAGCTTGTACGGCTTGAGGATGCGCACCACCTTGTCGACGCCATCCAGCAAGTGAAAGGCGGCCTCGTTCAAGGGGCGCTCGTCACCAATGACCCCGATGATGGTACGTTCCCGACCGGCGGAGAGGTGCGCCTGATAGCCCAGCTCTTCAACGCGCTTGACGACTGCCTGCACCTCGGTGGCACTCGCACCACTGCGCATGACGACGATCATACGGAATCCTCCCTTGTACCGGGGGTCGCCCCGGCCACTACGAGATCGGGACGCAAACGGACTGCCTCGTGCTGGTACACATGGATCACCTCCTGCGGGGCGCGCTCCGTGTTCCACAGGAGCAGGACCCGGATGCACCGCGGCAAGCTTCCGGGCACGGGAATCTCGCGGGCGTCGAGGAGGGGGGTGTGCGTCCAGCCCAGCTCGCGCGCCGCCCGCGCCGGAAAGGCTGCGTCCAAGTCCTCGGTGACGGTGAAATACCCAGCGGCTAGATCGTCCACCGCGATGCCGTTGCGCGCCACCATCTCCTCCAGCAACCCGCGCGTGGCGCCCAGGATGGCGCCCGCCTCGTTGGCGGTCGCGGTCGTTGCGCCGCGGACTCCTCGTACTGGCATGGTCCTCTCCTCCTCGCTCGACATGCAGTTGCGCAGAAATAAAAAAAAGCGTGGGGCTCGCGCCTCACGCTTGTGCCTCTGGCTTGTGGGGAGTGGTGCTTCTTTGCCTACCTCTCCCTGCGTTGGTGCGTGCCAAAACGCCCTATGTCGCAGGGATAATAAAAGTAGAACGCCACAAAGCTGCGGGACACGGACATACCGCAGGAGTCGAAGGCTCCCGCCTGCTTGCCGTGCAATCCTCTCGGTTCGTCCATCCGAGCCCGCATCATGCCACCTACTCTCGCATTTGTGGCGCAAGGATACTATAGAATGGAAGAGCCGTCAAACCACCGCGGCGGGGTATCGCCTCCGCCCCTCCGCAGCCTGCCCTGTCGCGCGCGTGCTCCAGCGCGCCCTCACCCCTTGGCGTGCACGAGATCTGCCAGCTGCGGCAGGATGTCCGTCACGTCAAAGCTGGCCCAATCCCCCGACGGATCGCCGGCGTTGAACACGGCGAACCCGAGCACGTGGGGATCGCGCCGCAGCTCGTCGTCGTACCAGGAGAGCTGGCTGGCGTACCACTCGGTGGCGGCGGAAGGCATGGCGGCGTGCTCCGCCGCAAAGTCCCGCCAGCCTTGGGGCGCCCCCTCCCCACCGCGCAGCACACCGCCGTCAATGCCCGACTCGGTGATGATGAGCGGCAGCACCATGTCGGTACCGCGGAGGTAGTGGTCATACCAGTAGCGGTACCGCAGGGTGAGGGACCCACCGCGTGACTGCGCCTCGAGCCCGGGCACCCCCATCCCCACGGAACTCGACATGGTCGGCGCCGAGTACTCGTGGAGGGCCAACACGCCATCGTGCTCCTGCGCGACGGCGAGCGCCGGGAGAAACGCCTGGAACTCGTCCGGCTCGGGGCAGCCCGCCGAAAAGTTGCCGATGGCAACGCGCTTGCCGATCTCGGCCATGGCACGCACGCGCTCGGACTCGAACGCGGCGAACCACTCCATGTCGTCCACGCCCTCGATGATGGGCTCGTTCCAGCCCATCCAGTAATCGACGGCGGGGAAGCTGAGGTACCGCTCCGTGTTCTCGCTGACAAAGGCGCGGGCCCGCTCGATGGGGTCCCCCGCGATGCTCTGATCCTGCTCGAGGAAGCGCGCCACGACGACGGTCTCGGGCGAGGCCTCCTTAATGGCCTCGGCCATGCTCGGGTCGCCGATGAGCGCCATCACCGCCGGCTGGGCGTCCCGCACGAACTCCATAATGGCGGGCGAGCTGTTCGCGGTGACGTGCAGGCCGAGCTTGCTGCGGCCCTCCGGTTCGTCCAGCGAGAGGGCCGGCAGCGAGAGGTACTCCTCCATGCGGCCCGTCAGGGGTACGTTCCACACGGTGGTCGTACCGGGCTCCCCGCAGTCGACGAGGATGGTATCGAGGCCGTGGGCCAGGCTGATCTCGATCTGGTGGCAGCCCGACGGCAGCGGATCCTCGCCAAAGTCAAAGGAGATGGACACCGACTCTCCAGGGGCAATGGGTTCGGGGTACCACTCACGATAGATCTCGTCGATGGCGGCATCATTGGGGATGGCGCGGTTTAACAGGCGCAGGGACGTCATCGTCCACGGAGACAGGTTGGTGAGCGTGATGATGTGGCGGTAGCGCGGGCTGAGGCGGGAGGTGGCCTGCACGAGCAAACCATAGGCCGAATCCGCCTCAGGCACGCCAACCGTCACGAGTACCTGCGAGTCGATGAGCAGCGGACGGGTCTCATCGGCCAGGATACTCGCCGGAGGTAGGGCCAGGAGTGCGGTGAGGAGTAGGACGATACACCACGACCGGCGTGCGCGCATTTTCACGTCCCTTGAGCAAGGCTGGTTGAGCATGCCCGGAAGGGCGGACGCACGACCACCCGCCCCCGGGAACCCTCCCCTTCCAGCCCGCGCACCATGCCCGCTGGGCCCGGCACGAGACGGGCGGAGAGGATATCGCTCGGGTACCCGCATTATAGACGACTATGGCTGTCCTGCCAATACCGTGGGCGTTAGCATCGCGTCAAGATTGATCGGCGTGTCTTTATGACAATCTGCAACCGCTCGACAGGCCGCTCCCCTATCCTATCGGCCGTCGGGCGGCCGAGTTGAGCGCATCCCCGCCCACCGCTTGACGCTCCCCGCGCCCTGTCCCATAATGCCCTGCGCCCCGCCCGCCGCGGCCATGGCCGCAGCGCCGCCTTTGCGGGGCCGGGCCACGCCCGCCCGAGCATCTCGCCACCCCCTTGGGAGACCCATCGATGGATTACCTCAGCTTTGATCTGCGCCTCGCGGACTGGACACCCGCAACGGGCACCGGGGTCGCCGAGGTGCTCCATTCCCCCGTGGGTGAGGGTGACCGCTACCCCTTCCGCCTCGATCCGGACATCGTCACGGCCACCGGGAACACGCGCCGCACGCCGTCGGAGGCCCTGCACGTCGGCAAGGTGCTGTCCCGTGCGGTGCTGGCGCCCGCCTTTACCCAGTGGTACGAGAGCTACCAGGTGGCGCGAGAGCGCGGCCGGGGCCTGCGCCTGCGGCTCCACATCGACTCCTGGGAGCTCACGCGGCTGCCGTGGGAGTTGCTCTACGATGGCCGGCGGCGCGAGTTCTTGGTGTTCGATCCCCTCGTCTCCCTGGTGCGCTACCTCCGCCTCCACGCCCCCCCGCCCACCATCCGCCAGGGGCGATCGCTGCGCGTGCTGGCCGTCTCAGCCGCGCCCCACGACCAGGTGCCCCTCGATTGGGAGCGCGAGCAGCGCATGCTGGAGGACGCGCTCACAGAGCTCACCGCGGCGGGGCAGGTGGAGGTCATCCCCTGTGCCCACGCCACCTATGAGCGGCTGCACACCGCCCTCATGGAGAACGCCCCCGATGTCGTCCACTACATCGGGCACGGCCACTATGACCACGAACGTGCCCTGGGCATGCTCCTCCTGGAGGACGCCGCGGGGCGCTCGGCGCCGTTGGCCGCGCCCGAGGCGGCGCGGGTGCTGCGCCGCTACGGCGTCAACCTCGTCGTGCTGAACGCCTGCGATTCCGCCCAGGGCACCTGGGCCGGCTTGGCGCCGTCGCTGGTGCGCGCCGAGATTCCGGCGGTGGTGGCGATGCAGTGGCCGGTGGAGGACCAGGCCGCCATCCGCTTTAGCCACGCCTTTTACCGCGCCCTGTTCCGCGGACGCACCATCGACGAGTGCATGTGCGAGGCGCGGGTCGGCGCCAGCGGCAGCAGCGCCGACCCGAACGACTGGGCGGCGCCGGTGCTATTCCTGCGCTCGGTGAGTGGCCGCCTGTGGGTGAACGACATCACCGGCGGCCCGGACCGCCGCACGCCGGGCAGCGTCCGCCGCCCG
>DUUT01000211.1 GCA_012841405.1 Chloroflexota bacterium | reverse complement strand
GGCTGCTGGGCGACATGACCCGCACGCTGCTGCCGCCACGGCGCCCCCGCCGCAACCCGCGGGTGGTGAAGCGCAAGCTGTCGAACTACAAGCGCAAGCGGCCGGAGCATGCCCATTTGCCTCAGCCCCGTGGGCCGTATCGCGAGGCGCTGAGGCTTATTTGAAAGGTATTGGAGCTAGATGCCCGGGAGGCGTCATCCTTCGCGGCGCGCCTGAGCGTTCACCGCGGGGGACACCCCGGCGCTATCGCGCCAAGCCCGCCTGCACCGCCTCTCGCCCGCGCCGTTGACGAAACGGCCGTCGCGCAAGGGCTCGTCATCGACACGGGACCGTGCCCCTCACCCCGACCCTCTCCCCGGTACTCCGGGGAGAAGGTTCAGCGTCGCGGCTGCACTCCCCCCGACGCTCAAAGGCAGCGTGGTAGGGACGACTTCCGCCCTTTGTTCTCCCTCTCCCCGCCACGGGCGGGGAGAGGGTCGGGGTGAGGGACACTATCGACGGGCGACGCGTCCCGTGTGTCAAGGTGCCTCGCTACGCTCGGGACGACGGAGGGCACCCGCTTCCTCTCCCCGTTGCACGCAACAGGGGGGTCAGCCGCTCCTTGTGGGCGGTGCGGTGCCTGTGCTATGCTGCGGGGCGTACCATGGCCGCCCGATGGGTAGAGGCCGACGGCATCGGCCGATGGGGCCTCGCCGGGCGGCGAGCCGCGACATCACACCATAGATGGAGGGCACGATGGGAGTTCTCGACCGCTTTTCCTTGCAGGGACGCACGGCCTTGGTGACGGGCGCCGGTCGGGGGATCGGCTACGCCCTGGCCCAAGCGCTCGCCGAAGCGGGGGCCGATGTGGCCTGCGTCGACATCGATGGGGATTCCGCCCGCCGCGCAGCGGAAGAGCTCGCCCGGCAGGGGGTCCGGACGTTGGGGCTGCAGGCGGATGTCACGCGCAAGGACGAGGTGATCGCTGCGGTGAGCACCGTCGTCAACGCGTGGGGGCGTCTCGATATCGGCGTGAACAATGCCGGCATCGCCCGGGGGGGCAAGGCGGAGGACCTGAGCGAGGAGGCGTGGGACGCCGTGCTGGAGGTCAACCTCAAGGCCGTGTTCCTCTGTTGCCAGGCCGAGGCGCACGTGATGCTGCCCCAGGGCTATGGCAAGATCATCAACACGGCATCGATGTCAGCCACCATCGTCAACCGTCCCCAATGCCAGGCGAACTATAACGCTGCCAAGGCCGGGGTGGTGCAGCTCACCCGCTCCTGCGCGGCCGAGTGGGCGTCGCGCGGGGTGCGCGTGAACTGCATCAGCCCCGGACACACGGTGACCCCGATGACGGCGAACATGGGCGACGATGTGCGCGCCATCTGGCTGTCCAACACGCCCATGGGGCGACTCGGTGATCCCTCGGACCTCCAGGGGGCCGTGGTGTATTTGGCCTCCGAAGCCTCGGACTATGTTACGGGCCACGATCTGATCATCGATGGCGGGTACGTGTTGTGGTAGCCTCGCCCGGTGGTACGCTGTGCCCTCAGGGCGGCTTACGCTGGCGCTTGCCACCCCCCGAAGGGGGGTTGGCAAGCGCTCTCTTCGCAGCACGCCCTAGAACAGCAATACTCCCGGTCACCACCGAGGCGCTGCTAGGATAGCGCCTCGGCCGCCTCTTGGACGGACATTCCCGGCGTAACGCCCAGCTCGGCTGCCATGGCGTTGACGTGGGTGATGCGGCGCTCGACGAACTGTGCCACGGTGTAGGCGGGCTTGCCCGGCTCTGGGACGATCTTGGCGGCGGGGAGGCCGAACCCGTTGAGGGCCTCGATGTCGAACGACCCGCAGACGATGCTGCCCCGGGGCGCGTCCACCACAAAGCACCAGGATGTGGACCACTTGAGCTGGCAGGCCTGTACGCTACCCTTG
>DUUT01000210.1 GCA_012841405.1 Chloroflexota bacterium | reverse complement strand
CGGCCAGGCTCGGCGGCCACGGTGGGCGTTGGCGTGGCGACGCTGCGCGCCGCATCGTCGTTAGGGCTGGCCGGCGCCTCCGTGGCTGGCGGCTCCGGTGGGGCCGTGGTTGGGGTGGGCGACGGCGGCACCGGCATCGGGTTCCTGGTAGGGGGTTCGTCACGCTGGCGCTGAGGATGGTGGGCGGGCTCATCGCCAGGAGCGGCGGACGAGGACGGCAGCGGGTGGAGGGACTGCACCCGCACCTGGTTCTGTGCAATCTCGCCGGTCACACGGACGCACGAGCCGGCGACCATCTGCGATGGATCGCCGGCCTGTTCAGCCAAGATGATGGGCACACCCGCCACCAGCCACTTCCCCTCGGACTGCTCGAGGGGCCCTTCAAAGACAACGCCGATTTCGGCGCGGCCCAGGCTCAAGAGGGCGGTCACCTCCTGACGTCGCATCTCGCTGAGGCGCTGGGCGTAGCGGATGCGCGCTTGATCGCGAATGGTGAGGGCCAGACGCACCTGCTCGCCTGCTCGTTTGATAGGGTACAGGGAATCCCCGGGCAGGCTCGCCGAGGAAGCCATCCCCGTGCCTCCCACGAGCACCAGTAGCAACAGCGAGAGGGCGACGGCCACGACCGGGCGCCACCGCGCGCCCGGTGCAGCGTCGCGGCGGGCGATGGTCGCCTCGATGACGCGCTCCCGGAGGGCGGGGCTTGGGCTCGGAGGCGTAAGCGACGCGAGGAGCCGATCCTGCTCGGCAAAGCGGTGCGCGATCTCGCGGGCCTCTGGGTCATCGTCCAAGGCGCGATCGACTACCTCACGTTCGTGGGGGCTCAGTTCACGATAGATTGCCAGCAGGCCGAGCCACCTGGCCTTGCGTGCCATGCGTTACTCACCCTTTCCGTGGGCCTCAATGAACATGCGTCGGGCTCGCAGTAACCGCATCTTGACCCCGCTACGCGAGATTCCGAGCACGCGCGCGATCTCGGCCGTCGAGAGACCTGCGACACTGTAGAGGAGCAGCGGTGCTCGATAGCGTATCGGAAGCTGATCCAGGACTTGCTGGACCTGGATGTTGAGCTCGCAGTCATCATCCTGGCTGTAGCGCAGGGCGGGCTCCCCGTCACTCTCGAGCAAGGGCAACCAGGCGATGAGCCTCTGCCGCCGCAGCCGGTCGTAGGCGGTGTTGGTGGCGATGCGGTAGAGCCAGGCACGATAGTTGGCGTCGCCATCGAGACGGTCAAGCGCTCGGTACGCCTTGGTAAAGGCCTCCTGTACGACGTCCTCGGCCCTTTCCCGGTCTCTCAGCAAGCGAAACACATAGCCAAAGATGGGCTGGTGGAACTCGTTGTAGAGCTCAACAAAGAGAGCGTCCCGCTCCGCTTTGCTGACAGGCTGAGCCGCCGGCATGCGTTCCCCCTTCAACAGGTGTGACGCGCGGTGGCACGCTACGGTCACAGGGTGGGGCCCAATCGCGGTCAGAGCCCAATCCAGAGGCGAGTATAGGGGCGGGGGGACAATGCGTCAACGCCCACGGCGCAGAGGCGACGAGGCGGGGCGAGGGGCGGCACCAGCCGTTGCCGGGCGGCTGCTTTTGACTCTTTTGTCAGGTGATGGTATACTATCGACGGGGTGGCAGGCGCCGCCCACAAACCACTCACGCCGGTAGTCGCGCCGGTACGAAGCAAGAGGGGGCAGGTGCATGATCGCCCTCAGGAGTCTGAGGGCACGTGCGCAGACGGGTTCCAGGTCCGCTGATGCCTCACAGTCACAGCCGACAGGTGAATAGGTTGCTTATTGCAGGCTGTCCGCCTCTTGTGTGGTCTGGGGGCGCGATGGCCTTCTTTTTCCCGTGAGGGGTGCCGGAGCCGCCGCCTCCGTGGGTTCCGCGGCCAACGGCTGGCCGGGATGCGTCGTGTTACGGGTCAAGAGGGAGCATCGCCATGTTCACAGTCGGCAGCAAGGTTGTCCATCCCTGTTACGGGGCGGGCACTGTCGTGCGTATCCAGGACAAGTCGATTGGTGACACCACGCACGCCTACTATGTGATCGACACCGTGAGCAGATCCATGCAGCTCATGGTGCCGGTGAGTGGGGCGGACGATGCCGGCCTCCGGCAGGTCCTGAACGCGACGGTACTACGCGAGATGTTGGCCGCTTGTCACGAGGAGCCCAAGGAAGACGAGATCAACTCGGATCTTCGCGCGCGTCAGACCGCTATGCGCGAGCTCCTCAAGTCGGGTGACGTCTGCGAGGTCGTCGATGTGGTGCGCCAGTTGTTCTACCTGAATAGTATGCGCCCCCTCGGCACGGTGGATCGCCAGCTGTTCGACCAGGGGAAGGAGCTGCTGGCGGGAGAACTGGCATTGTCGACGGGCGTCGACATGCTGACGGCGATGCAGGAGGTTGAGGACCACCTGGCGGTGATGCTGGGCGAGGATAGCGCCGAGGCTGAGGCCGCCCAGTAGGCGTCGCCCACGCGGTTGCGGATGGAGCGTCAAGAGAGGGCCGGTACGCGTCACGTGACGCGCACCGGCCCTTTGTTACCTGCTCGCTGCCGCGGCAACGCATCGGCATCACACCGTCACCGGCACCTCGATGGGGGTGGTGGCGATGCGCCGGCCGAGCTCGGCGTAGGCCCGTGACGCCGGGCACTCGGGGTCTGCGACGTAGAGGGGCTCTCGCCGGCTGTTCGCGTGGTAGAGGGCCGTTGCCGCTTCAGGGATCATGGCCAGGACGCCCATACCGACCTCGGCGGCAACCGTCGCCGCCGGCTGCTTGACGGGGCCGAGGCTGCGGTCGACGAGGACGAATCCCGGCACCTTGACATCGAGCTTGTTGGCCGCCATCCACTCGAGCGCTGACTTGAGATGCCAGGTGCTGAGCCCATCGTGCTCGGCAATCGGTACGATCGCCGTGGCCTGGATGAGCGCCTCGCTGCTTCGCGTCAGGACACACGCCGCCAGGTCGAGCACGACGAGGTCGTGGTTCGCCTGGAGTAGGCGCACGGCGTCACCGAGGATGCCCGGCGGGTAACGCAGGGGCGCCATGCTGTGGCTATGCCCCGCCACGTAGTGGAGCCCGCTGGCGTGCGTGTAGGTGCACGTCTGCAGGGCGCCCGGCGAGAGGCGCAGCCCCTTGGGCGGGATCTGGTCGAACAGCGTCTGGGCTGGCTCCAATCCCAGGATCCAGGGGGCGGTGATGCTCGTCGTGCTCAGCTCGACGAGGGCGACCCGTTTGCCCTCGGCAACCTGCGCCAGCGCCACGTTCACGGCCGTCGTCGTGGTGCCGACGCCTCCCTTGGCCCCCACAAAGGCGATGACGGGTATGGCCATCCCCCGAGAGCGCTGCGTGCGCCCCAGGAGCGCGCGCACCCGGGCGACGATCTCTTTGGGGTCGGCCGGCTTGGGCACATAGTCATCCGCGCCGGACTCAAAGCCTGAGAGCTTGTCGGTAACTTGGGTGAGGGCGCTCAGCATGAGGATCGGCATGTCCGCGCCGTTGGGCAGGGCGCGGATCCTCTGGCAGATCTCAAAACCATCCATGTCGGGCAGCATCACGTCGAGGACAATGAGGTCGATCGTCTCGGCGTTCAAGAGCTCCAGAGCCCGGGCGCCGTCTTGTGCGCCTCTCGTCGCGAACCCGGCGCGCTCCAAGACGAACGTGAGCATCTCTACGAGGGTCGGATCATCATCGACGATCAACACGGTTGGCGCCATACCTGCTCTCCTTCGCGGTAGTGGGTGAGGCTCTGAGCGCACAGACTAGGGCGTCGCACGGGGCAAGCGAAACCGGAATGTGCTGCCGGCACCATACTCACTCTCGGCCCAAATCTCGCCACCATGAGCGGTGATGATCTCGCGGCATGTATACAGCCCCAGCCCCATGCCCGACGTGGAACGGTTCGCGTCGCCGTGAACCTGGAAAAAGCGCTGGAAGAGGTGATCCATGGCCTCCGACGGGATACCGGGCCCCGTGTCGGCGACGCTAACGACGACATGGTGGTCGCCATCGGGGTGCACGGACACAGCGATCGTGCCCCCGGCGGGGGCGAACTTGAGCGCATTCTCTACGAGATTGTTGATCACCTGCGTGATGCGGAGGGGATCGACTTGGGCCAACATCGGCTCGGGCGGCAGCTGCAGCGTGAGGCTCAGGCCTCGGAGCACGATGCGTGGGCGCACGCGCTCCATGACGTTGGCCACCAGCGTATCGATACGCGCGAGCTCGGGTCGCACCGCAAAGCGGCCTACCTCGATGCGCAACAGCTCGACGAGGTCGTCCACCAGGCGGGCCAGGTGATCGGCCTCGTCCTTGATGTGGCCGAAAAAGCGCCCATAGCTCTCGCGAGGCAGGTCGTCGATATCGCGGATGAGACTGGTAAAGCCCATGATGTGCTGCAACGGGCCGCGCAGCTCGTGAGCCACTTGGGAGATGAACAGGGCATAGGTCTCGGTGGCCTTGCGCTCCATCGAGACGTCGCGCACCACCCGTACCTCGCCCCCCTGTGGGCGCTCCAAGGGTGACGGCGTCACCCGCAGCGTCTGGCGAGCCCCCGATGGCAGCAGGAGCGTCACCTCATAGGGGCCGAGAACGGAGCCACCGGACGGCTGGAGGAGCGCCTGCAAGAGCGGTGGGCAGCGCGGATCGTCCGGGGCGCAGGGCAGGGTGAGGGCGCCATCGTCGAACAGACCGAGTGCTGCCAGCGCGCGGTTGATGCGCACGATGCGCCCCTCGCCATCGAGTACCACCACACCGTCGTTGAGTGCCTCCAGGACGGCCAGGGCGTCTTGGTTCTCGGCCTCGGTGCGCAGTAGGCGCGCCCATTGCTGGAGCACCTGGGCTCCGGCCGCGGACACATCCTGAATGCGCAGCTCGTCTTGCGGCGTAAAGGCCTGCGGCTCAGCGGCCTGGAGGGCGAGCACGCCGAGGGTGGTGGCGCCTGCATGGAGGGGGGCCAGCAACAGCGAGCGGGCCGGCGCGTCAAGGAGGGGGGCCGTAGACGCTACAAGGGCACACGCCTCTTCGCTGCGTTCAGGCAGGTTGATACGCTGGCACTGCTCCAAGGCCTGCCGAAGCGCCGAGGCGTCGTCTGGGACGGCCTCGAGGCGAGTGGCCACCCCGCCGTGGGTGCACGCCTCTACGAGGTGGGCCATCTCGGGGTGGCAGATGAGGCAGAGGCGGCAACCGTCCGCCGCAGCGACGGTTGCCAGGGCGGCCCGGATGATGGAGCGTGCTGCCTGGCATGGGTCCGTGCCCATCGTTATTCCGAGGGGGGCACGGGGCGTGGCGTCGCCGATGCCAGGCGTGTGCCCACCTCCAGGAGGAGACAGCGCCAGCGCCGTCTCGACCTTTGCTCGGTGGTGATCTGCGGCTGCGGATCTCGCCGCGCCGGGGGAGGCGTCGCTCTCAGATCTCCTACCTGCGTGTGGCACGGTTGGCCTTCCGTTACGATCGTAGAGGGTTGGATACCATGGCATTATATCCATGGCTGCCATACCCCTCAAGCACCACAGAAGCAATTCTCCCCATGGTCTGCACGGACGAGATCAGGGCCTCGACCGTAGCGCGTACCCCGTGGGAGGGTGGGCTTGCCGATGGTGTGCGGCTGGCGGTATAGTGTGTTTCGGCATCGTTTTGCGCATGATGAGTAGTGTGATCCGCCCCGAGCCGAAAGGAGCCGACATGTCGACGTGGTTTGATCTCGACCCCGTTCTGCCCGACGTCTGGCGCCTCAACGATGGCGATCTGGACACCTGCTATGTGCTGCGCGGTAGCGAACGCACCGGAGTGATCGACACGGGGATGGGCATCGGTGACGTCGCCGCGCAGGTGGCGCGGGTCTCGTCGGCGCCGCCGCTGGTGATCAATACCCATGTGCACCCCGATCACGTTTCGGGCAACTACCAGTTCGAGGAGGCGGCAATCGGCGCCATCGAGTGGGAGTGCGCTCAAGCCTGGTTGCGGGCGATGCCTACACCCACCGCCACGGAGGGCGATGGGCCGTCGCCGCTGGACCTCATGCGGCCGAAACGCGCGCTACCTGCCGAGTTTGACCCCAAGACCTACCGCCCGTACCGCATGCACGAGCCCACGCGCCTGCTGCACGAGGGGGACACGATTCACCTGGGCGGGTTCGACCTCGAGGTGATCGTGGTGCCTGCGCATACGCGGGGGAGCATCTGCCTGTTGGACCGGCAGCGCCGGACGCTGTTCACCGGCGACACGGTGCTCCGCGGGACGGTGTGGTTACACCTCGACCAATCCGCCCCGCCGCACACCGCGGTGGCAACGTACGCCAAGCTGGCCGCCCTGGCCGCCGACGTCGATCATGTGCTGCCGGCGCACGGCACGGCGGTGCTGCCGGGCAGCTTTTTGCAGGCGTTGGCCGAGGGCACCGCGGCTGTGGCCGAGGGGCGCATCGCCGGCGCGCCGATGAGCACCTTTGCCGGCGACGGCACGTATTACGATCTCGGCGGCTATGGCCTGCTCTTTGCGCAGCCCGTCGAGGAGTGGTAAGGACGGATCCGGGGCAGCACGCACGACACGAGGGAGAGATGGCGCATGGATATGGCCCACATCGAGGAACGACTCAAGCATACGGAGCGCGACGTACGGACCAAGGCGCTGGACGAGGTGATGGTGGCCTGTAGTGCGGGGGCGGTGACCTGCGCCCCGGTGCAGCGGGTGGCCAACCTGCACTGCCACACGGCCTACTCGTACAACGCCTACGGGCACACGCCCACCTCCCTGGCCTGGTTGGCGCGTCGCGAGGGGTGGTATGCCGTAGCTACGGTAGATTTCGATGTGCTCGATGGCGTCCAGGAAACCCTCGAGGCGTGCGATCGCGTCGGCGTGCGCGGTGCCGCGGGGCTGGAGACCCGCACCTTTCTGGCCGAGTTCCAGGACGACGAGATCAACTCCCCCGGCGAGCCGGGCGTCTGCTATCTGGTGGGGGCGGGCTTTGTGGGCCCGCCCGAATCGCAGGAGGCCTTGGACATCCTGGCGCAGATGAAGCACCGCGCGCAGGAGCGCAACCGCGACCTGGTGGCGCGGGTGAACGCGCATCTGGCGCCGGTGGCGATCGACTATGACCGCGACGTCCTGCCGCTGACGCCAGCGGGCAACGCCACCGAGCGCCACATCCTCGTGGCGTACGACGCCGCGGCGCGGTGCCATTTTGCGGAGCGTGAGGCGCTGCTCGCCTTCTGGGCCGACCGCCTGGGCGTGACGCAGGCGGCTGTCGATGCGGCCATTGGTGACGAGCCGGCGCCCAGCGACCTTGTGCGGGCCAAGCTGATGAAACAGGGTGGGGTCGGCTATGTCCAACCTGGGCCCGAGACCTTTCCGCTGTTGGATGACGTGGTCGCTGCCATCGTGGCGGCGGGCGCCATGCCCATCTACCCGTGGCTCGACGGGTCGTCCGCAGCCGAGGACCGCAGCGAAGAGCTGCTGACGCTGCTCATTGGCAAGGGGGTGGTCGGGCTGACCATCATTCCGGAGCGGAACTGGAACATTGCCGACCCGGCCGTGCGAGGCACGCGGGTGGAGGCACTGCACACCGTGATGGCCCTGGCGCGGCGCCTTGATCTCCCGGTGGTGTTTGGAACAGAGATGAACAAGCCCGGGCAGCCACTCTTGGATGACTGGGATGCCGAGGCACTCGTGCCCTATCGCGAGGATCTGATCCGCGGGGCGGACTGGCTCTATGGGCATACCGTGCTGCAGCGGGCCTTGGGGCTGGGCTACCAGAGCGTGTGGGCGCGCACGCACCTGCCAGCTCGAAGTGAGCGCAACGCCTTTTACATTCGCGTTGGGCAAGAGATCCCCCCGGGAGCGGCGCTCCTGGAGCGTCTGCGGCGTGTCGATACGTCCGGCGGGCCGGATAGCGTCTTGGAGCGGCTGCTGAGGGCCAGGGATCGCTGGATGATCCGCCCCTGGGGCTGAGCCCTGCGAGGGCCGGTGGGCGCCCTCCAGCGCGCCGCATGGAGGGGCGGTGCGACCCGCGCACGCCTCGTGCGTATAGGATGCAGGATGCTGGACGCACGGCTCAGATCGTGAGATATGGAGGGCGCATGACCGACCTGCTGAACCTCTTTAGGGAAAAGGCGGACGAGTTCCTGGCGACGATCAACCAAAGGGGGGGCGTGCGCGCCACCATCGAGGGGTTGCGCCGCCAGATGGCCGAGGCGGATCGACGTCGGGCGATGAGCAGGGTCAAATCGGAGCTGCGGCGGCTGGACCAGCAGATAGCCGAGATGATCACCGCGGTGGGGGGTCAGGCGGTCGCCCTGCAGGAGGCGGGCAGGCTTACCAGCCCGGAGCTGCAGCCGCTGTGCCAGCATATCATCGACCTCAAGGCCACCCTGAGTGAGCAACAGGCAGAACTCGCCGCGCTCGAGGCCGCCGCCGGCCGCGCCACCGAGGCAGCGGCTGCGCCAGCGGCTAGCACGGTGCCATGCTCGAACTGTGGCCGGCCGGTGCCCGTTGGAGGCACCTTTTGCCCCTACTGCGGCGCGCGCGTCGTAGCGGCCCCCTCT
>DUUT01000209.1 GCA_012841405.1 Chloroflexota bacterium | reverse complement strand
GTGCGCATCGATGCGCGGCTGGATGGGGACGCCGTGCGCGCGGCGATGACGGCCGCGCTGACAGCCGTGCTGGCGGGGCATGGGCCGGCCGCGGTGGTGGAGGAGGCGCGCAAGGCGCTCTCGGAGCGGGGAACCGATGGCGACCCGGTGGACGGCATCGCTTGGCATGGTTCCGAGGACGGGCCGGTGATCGCGCCGCGCGTCGTTGAGCAGGGGGTCAGCAAGGTGGTGCGCTTTCCGGGGGTCGAGCTGCAACCCCCCTGGCGGCGGCTGGCGCAGGAGCCGGCGGAGGGTGGCTTGCCGACCGAGCCGGAGCATGGCTGGTTCGGGCGCACTGCCGAGATGCTGGCGCTCGAACGCGCCGCCCATGCCGAGGCGGGCAACGCCATCACGCTGATCCATGGCTATACCGGCTCCGGGCGGACGGCCCTGGCCGCCCATGCGGCGCGCTGGCTCGTGCGTACGGGGCGCTTTCAGCAGGCGGTCTATGTTACCTACGCCGAGGGCGGCTACGCCGAGCGTGCCCTGCACGCCCTGGGTACCCGGCTGATCGGCGAGCGCTTTGACCTGCGCGCGCCCGACGCCGTGGCTGACGTGGAGCGCGCCCTCGCCGAGACGCCCACGCTGCTCATCTGGGACGACGTGGACGCGCTGCTGCCCGAGGGGTCGGCCGCCATTGCCGCCGCCGAGCTGGAGGACCTGCTCAAGCTGGGGGCTCAGTTGGCCGCTATCGGTGCCACGCACCTGTGGGTGGTCTCGCAGGTGGCGGCGCTGCCGCACCCCGCCTATCGGCAGGGGGCGCTCTCCCTGGCGCTGCCCCTCGGCGAGCTCGCCGCTGACGACGCCGTGGCGCTGGCGCGCGCCGTGTGGCCGGCTGAGGCTCTGTTCGGCGTGGACGATGCCACCCTACGCGGGTTCCTCTGGCGGCTGGGAGGGCTGCCCCTCGCCGTGCGGGCGCTGGCGCCACTGCTGGCCCAGGGCACGCTGGACGACGCCGCCAGCGCATTCGCCGAGGCGCTGGCCGGCTTTGAGGCCGGTGAGGCGCGGTACGGCGATCAGGCGGTGCACCTCGTCCTGCAGGCGATCGTGCGCGCCGTGGGCGAGGAGCTCGTCCCCAAGCTCGAGGCGCTGGGCGTCTTTGCCGGCGGCCTGATGCGCCCCCTGGCCGGGAATGTTGCCGAGCTCGAGGATGCCGCGTGGGAACGGATCGAGCGCTTGCTCGTGGCGGCGGGGCTCGTGCGCCCGCTCGAGTTGCCCGGCTATAGCGTGCCGTACCTGTGCTTCCACCCGGCGCTCAGCCAGCACTTGGCGCGTCGCCTGGCACCCCCCGTGCGGACGATGGCGCTCCCCCGCCACGCCGGCGCCTACCTCGGACTGCTCAAGTGGATGACACAGAATGTGGCGCAGCACGGTGCGGTGGTGCGCGCGTTGGCGCTCCGTGAGCTGGCCAACTTTCGCCGGGGTCTCGACACGCTGTGCGCCGCCCACGAGCTCAACGTGGCGTCGGACTTTGCCCACGAGTGGCAGCGCTTTCTCGTGGAGCTCGGGTTTCGCGCGGAGCACCGCGAGGCGGCGCGGCGGCTGCGCGAGGCCGTCGCTGAGGTGGCCCCGGCAG
>DUUT01000022.1 GCA_012841405.1 Chloroflexota bacterium | reverse complement strand
GGCGGGGGGCGCGGTGACGGGCACCGCGGCGGGCGGTGCACTGCTGCAGGCCTGGCTGCCGCCCGGGGCGCTCGATGCCCTGGCGGGCGTCGAGGGGGTGGGGCAGATCCGGCGGCCGGCCACGATCCAGTGGTTCGCGCCTCTCGCTGCTGGTGCGGCCGCTGCCGCGGCCGCTGACGCGACAACGACCGAGGCGCTGGCGGCGATGAACGCCGATGCCTGGCACACCGCGGGGTACACCGGTCACGGCCTCAAGATCGGCATCATCGACGGTGGGTTCGCCGGTTACCAGGCGCTCCTCGGGCGCGAGCTGCCCAGCGTCATCACCGTGGAGACCTTTGTCGACGGTGAGACCATCGCCGACGTCAACGGCACCACCGCCCACGGCACCGCCTGCGCGGAGATCGTCCACGACGTGGCCCCCGGTGCGGCCCTCTATCTGGCCAAGATCGCCACGAACGTGGATCTCGCCGAGGCCGTCGCCTGGCTGCGCGACGCCCACGGCGTGGACATCATCTCCACGTCGCTGGGGTGGTACAACCTCACCCCCGGCGATGGCACCGGCGAGCTGGCCACGCTGGTCGACGCCGCCCGCGCTGCCGGTGCCCTCTGGGTGACGGCCGCCGGCAACGCGCGTCTGGAGCACTGGGGCGGCGCCTTTACCGACACCGATGGCGATGGGTTCCACGAGTTCGCGGGGCAGAACTGGAACCAGTTCGGCGCCGGGGATGGCACCTACGTTGCCCTGCCGCCGGGCGAGACGATCCGCGCCTACCTCCGCTGGGACGACTGGCACGCGCCCACGGAGGACCTCGACCTCCACCTGTTGCGCTGGAGCGGCTCCAGCTGGGACGTCCTCGCCTCAAGCACCGATCCCCAGACTGGGTTGTGGGGCCAACGCCCCACCGAGACGATCGTGGCGACGACGACCGGCGCCGAGACGTTCTATGCCCTGGCCATCGAGCGGCGTGCCGGCGCCTGCGCCGTGAACCTCGAGCTGTTCACGTCCTCGAACTGGCGGCTCGACCGCGTGGTGCATCCCCGCAGCGTGGCGAACCTTGCCGATGCCCCCGGCGCCCTCACGGTGGCGGCCGTTGGTGCAGCGTCCCCCCATGATCAGGAGCCGTACAGCTCGGAGGGTCCCACGAACGGGCCGGGCGGCACGGCGGAGGGCGGCCTGCCCAAGCCGGACCTCGTGGCCTATGCCGGCGTTTCCACCGCCCTGTACGGGCCGGGCGCCTTTGCCGGGACGTCGGCGGCGGCCCCCCACGTGGCAGGCGCCGCCGCGCTGCTGGGCGAGGCCTATCCCGCGTATTCCGTCGATCAGCTGCGGCACGCCCTCGAGGTCTCGGCCCTCGACCTCGGCGCCGCCGGCCCCGATACGGTGTACGGGCGCGGACGGCTCTTCCTCGGCGACCCCCAGCAAGAGCCCGCCACCCCGACGCCAACCATCGGCCCCACTCTCACGCCGTCGCCCGTGCCTACGCCTACGCCGGGCGCCTATGACTGGCGGCGGGTGGCGCTGGCCGGGCGCACGGTGCGCGACATCGGCTTTCACCCGCGGGATGCCGAGAGCGCCATCGTCAGCACCGCGGGCGACGACCTGGGGCTGCTGGTCACCCACGACGGCGGCCAGACGTGGACGCAGGCCAACCACGGATTGGGCGATTGGGACGTGTGGCGCCTGGCGAGCGCGCCGGACACCCCCTGGACGCTGTACGCCGCCGGCGTTGCCGGCCTGTGGCGCTCCGGCGACGGGGGCCGACGGTGGGACGCCGTCACCCTGCCTCGCTCGCCGGTGAGCCGCCTCTCGGCACTGGGGATCTCGGCAGTGCCGCCGGCGCGGCTCTACCTCACTGCCTGGGAGGCGTGTCGCATGACCTTTGCTTCGGGGGATGGGGGCCGCACCTGGCAGGAGTACCAGGGGCCCGCGCTGTGCAGCTACGTGCCCCTGGATAGCACCATCGTGGCGTCACCGCGGAACGCCGAGGTGCTCTACCTGGCCCGCGCGCACGATCTCCCCGAGGTCTATCGCTCGGACGATGGTGGACAGACGTGGCGCCGCCTAAGCGATCTGCCCGGCGGGGTGAACGATCTGGCCATCGACTCACGGGACGACGACCACGTCTACGCCGCCACCTGGGGGAGGGGCGTCTACGAGACGGTGGATGGGGGGGCGACGTGGCACGCGGCGAGCCTGGGCCTGCCGGCCTCCGGAGCCCACGCCGACGTGACGGCCGTGTGGGTCGATGCCCAGGATGTGGGGGTGGTCTATGCCGCCGTGGCGGGTGCGGGCGTCTATCGCACGCGCAACGGGGGACGCTGGTGGGAGCCGTACGCTGCGGGCATGACGCCAGGCCTCACGGTGCACCGCCTGGGCGCCCCGCCGACACGACCCCATCGGCTGTGGGCCGCCACCGACGACGGTGTGTGGGTACGCCTCTCGCCGGCGCGCGTGTGGCTGCCGGTGGCGTTGCGCCCGTAGGGGGTGGGTGGCGTCCGGCACTCGGCCCGCGCCTGGGACCGTCTCGTCCACCTACGATTCGAGCTGCAGCTCGACCCACGTCGTCTGCCCCGCATGGATGGTGAATTCCTGCACGTACGTGCGCATGCCCCGCGTGATCTGCAGGAAATACGCGCCGGCCTCGAGTTCGCCGGTGCAGAACGTCTCGCCCCAGGCAGGGTCCGAGTTCACCAGGCGGTCGGGGTAGGTCACCATGTCGCGCACCGGTATGGTGCTCCCCGAGCGGAAGAGGAGCAGCCGCGCCTCGACCACCGGGCTGCCGTCGGGCAGGGTCACGCGGCCCGCCAGGGTGCCATAGCCGTCAAAGGGCGGCAGCCAGAGGAGCGGGTTCACCGTGGCGCGATAGTCGTTCTGCCCGTAGCGCACCTCCAGGTGGAGGTGCGGTCCCTCGGCGATCCCCGTAGCGCCCACCCGCCCGATGACCTCGCCGCGCTGGACGCGCTGCCCCTCGTGCACCCCAATTTCTGACAGGTGACCGTAGAGCACATAGATTGGCCGGTCGTACAGGCGTTGGTCCAGCTCGAGGATGATCAGCTGCCCGTAGAACTTGGTCCGGGCGCCGTATACTTGGACATCGTCCGTTCCGGCGACGACGATCGTGCCGTCGCCGGCTGCCAGCACCTCGGTGCCCAGGGGGTTGACGAACTCGACGCCGGTGTGGATGGGGTAGGATCCATCGGCGCGGGAGGCGTAGGGGTAGTAGTACGAGATCTCGTCGGTGCCCTCGGGCCCGATGGGCCGGTGCAGCCAGTAGTGGTCCGCGCGCAGCGGGGGTGTCGGTGTCCAGGCGAGGGTGGCCGTCGGCCGGAGCGTGGGCAGGGGGAGCGTCGGCGATGGCGAGGGCGTGGGGCTGACGGCCGACGTCGGCCCCGGCGTGGGCGTCGGGGCCACGCGCGTGCGCACCGCCGCCACGATACCCGCCACCGAGATGCGGGGCAGCTCGACGCGCTCGAGGCGCGTGCCATCGGGCAGGATGCGCGGCCCGTCGGCGCTCGCCTCGGGCAGCGCGCCGGTGCGAATGGCGGCTACCAGGGCGACGAGCGCCACGGCCATGGCCACGGCGAACCAGAGCTGTCGCGGAAAGCGGGGGACGGGGTCTCGATACACGGCGGCTCTCCCTCCAACGTGCCCAAGTATAGCACCCCATCGGGGGCGCGCAAACGGGGCGGTGGCGCCAATTGGCGCGCACCCGGGCAACGCATTACAATCCTCATAGACGAGGAGAAGGCCATGCACTTTGATATCCTAACGCTCTTTCCCGGGTTGTTCGATTGCGTCTTTGAGGAGAGCATCGTGCGGCGCGCCGTCGATGCGGGGCTGGTGAGCATCGCCATCCACAACATTCGCGACTATGCCCTTGACAAGCACCACGTGACCGACGATACCCCCTATGGTGGGGGAGGCGGTATGGTGATGAAGCCCGAGCCCATCCTCGGCGCCCTGGAGGCCGTGGTGGGCGCCGAGCTCGTGGCGCGGCAAAAGGCCACGGGCAACGTCGAGGTGCCCATCGTGCTGCTCACGCCGGCGGGGCGCCTCTTTCGCCAAGAGATCGCGCGGCAGTACGAGCGCCACGGCCGCGTCGTCCTCATCTGTGGCCGCTACGAGGGGGTCGACGAGCGCGTCAGTGCGCTGGCCGTCACCGACGAGATCTCGATCGGCGACTATGTCCTCTCGGGCGGCGAGATTCCGGCGATGGCGATCGTGGAGGCGGTGACGCGCCTGGTGCCTGGCGTGCTCGGCGACATGCGCGCCGTGATCGAGGATTCGCACGCCTCCGGGCTGCTCGAGTACCCCCACTATACCCGGCCCGCCGAGTTCCGCGGCCTGGGCGTGCCGCCGATCCTGCTCTCGGGCGACCACGCGCGGGTGGCGCGCTGGCGCCGCGAGCAGGCCTTGCGCCGCACCCTGGAGCGCCGCCCGGACCTCCTCGAGGGCGCCGACCTGTCCGATGCCGACCGCCGCTTCCTCGCCCGCCTGCGTGCGGAGCGCAGCGAGTGAGCGGCGCACGCGGGCTAGGGGGCGCCCATGGCAGGGAGGCCGTGTGCTGTGCGCCCGGCGATTTTGCGTGCCCCTGCGGATGTGATATAATCGCCTTTCGTGACCTGGAGCGAAAGGCGGAAATAGGCCATGTCCGATCTCATCAACACGCTTGTTCCGGAACCGAATCCCAATATCCCGGCTATCCGGGCAGGAGATACCGTTCGCGTACACGCGCGCATCGTCGAGGGCCAGCGGGAGCGCATTCAGGTGTTTCAGGGCACCGTGATGCGGCTCCGCGGCGGAGGGGCGAATGCGAGCTTTACCGTGCGACGTATCGCCTCCCACGGTGTGGGTGTCGAGCGCACCTTCCTGCTCCACTCGCCGCGCGTCGAGCGCGTCGAGATCGTGCGGCGTGCCCGCGTGCGGCGTGCGCAGCTCTACTTCCTGCGCCACCAGCGTGGCAAGGCCGCTCGCCTGAAGGAAGAGCGCGTCCGTCCACGGCGCTGACCGCCTCTGCGGCGGTAGGCGAGCGCTGCCGGATGGAGGCGCAAGCCGTGAGTCGTGAACCCGACCTGAGCGTTGAGCGGAGGTTGTGGGCGCACGGCTATACGCGTGTTGCGGGATTGGACGAAGCCGGTCGCGGCGCATGGGCAGGGCCCGTGGTCGCGGCCGCTGTCATTCTGCCCCCCGATCGCTCCGACGTGCTGGCTTGCCTCGCTCCAGTGCGCGATTCCAAGCTGCTCAGCCCCGCGCAACGCGAGCGCTGCTACGATCTGATCGTTGCGCACGCCCTGGCGTATGGTGTGGCGGCCGTCTCGCCGGCCGAGATCGACCGCATCGGAATCGTCCCCGCCACCCGCCGGGCCATGGCGCTCGCGGCGGCGCGGTGTCGACCTACGCCGGACTATTTGCTCATCGATGCCCTGGCCCTCCCCGAGGTCGACACCCCCCAGTACGTCACCACCAAGGGCGATCGGCGGCACCTGTCCATCGCCGCGGCCTCCATCGTGGCCAAGGTGACCCGCGATCGCATGATGGTCGGGCTGGATGCTCGCCTGGCGGGGTACGGCCTCGCCCAGCACAAGGGCTATGGCACGGCGCGCCACCGCCAGGCGCTGTGCGAGCGCGGCGTCTCCCTGGAACACCGGCGGAGCTATGCCCCCGTGCGGGCGCTACTGGAGGGCTTGGATGGTTGAGCTCTCGGCGCGGATCGACCGCGTGCCCCTGGCGTATGTGGACGTCGAGACGACGGGGCTCAGCCCACAGGGCGGCGACCGCGTGTGCGAGGTGGCCATCCTGCGCTGCCAGGGGGGAGAGGTCATCGACGCCGTGCAGCAGCTCGTGAACCCGCAGCGTCCCATGGGCGCTGGCGCCTACGCCGTGCACCGCATCAGCGACGCCATGCTGCGGGATGCCCCGACCTTTGACGCCGTCGCGGATGACGTGCTCGACCTGCTCGCGGGGGCCGTCGTCGTGGGGCACAACACGGCGTTCGATCTCGGCTTTCTCGCCGCCGAGCTGGCGCTGCTGGGCGAGCCCCTGCCCCCCTACGTGGCCCTCGATACCCTGCGCCTGGCGCGGCGGTACGTGGCCTCGCCCAGCTACTCCCTCGGGGTCCTGGCGGCGAGTCTGGGGGTGGAGGGCGATGGGCAGGCGCACCGCGCCATGGTGGACGTGCTGACGACCCGTGCTGTGCTGCAGCGCCTCGTGGAGGTGCTGTGGCCGATGGGGGTACGCACGGTGGAGCAGTTCGTGGCGGCCCAGGGCGGCCCCATCAGCCTGGAGCGCCGCCGTCCCGTGGTGGACGTGCCGCCACCGATCCTCGATGCCCTGCGTCTTCGCCGCCTGCTCCACCTGCGCTACCGCTCCGAGTGGGGCGAGGTGACCGAACGCATCGTCGAACCGTTGGGCGTGACCGATCGTGGCGGGCACGTGTCTCTGGTGGCTCACTGCCACCTGCGGAACGCCCAGCGCTCCTTCCGTCTCGACCGCATCATCGAGATGGACGTCATCGAGTCGTTCGAGTAGGGGGCCGAGCGGCTACGGAGGGCCGCCGCAGGGGCGCGCGCTCGGGCGCCGCCCGGCGTGGCACCCGCAACCGCACCCGTTCCTGCGGACCCGCACACGCCGCAGCCGTGACCTTGTGGAGGCGTGCCGATGCCCGAACTCCCCGACCTCGAGGTCATCAAGGACGTGCTCGTGCGACGGTTGGTAGGGCGACGGATCGCAGAGGTGGTGGTGCTGCGCCCGCTGGTGGTGCGCGTGCTCGATCCCGACGCCACCCCCGAATCGTTCCTCGTGGGCCGCACGGTTACCGAGGTCGCGCGCTGTGCCAAGTTCCTGCGGTTCGCCCTCGATGATGGCGGCTGGATGGCCATCAACGCCATGCTGGCGGGGCGTCTGCGCTACACGCCGGCCGCCCAACGCGCGCGCGTGCGCGACTATGTGCGCCTTCGTTTCGACGACGGCGCCACCCTCTCGTATCACGACGCCAAGGGGATGGGCAAGGTCTACCTGACGCGCGACCTGGACGCCGTGCCCGCGTATCGCGATACGGTGCCCGACGCCCTCTCCTCCGACCTCACGGCCGAGGCCTTCGTCGAGCGGCTGCGCCCCTTCCGAGGCGAGATCAAGGGGATCCTCACGCGTGGCGAGGCGGTGGGGGGCATCGGCAACGCCTACGGCGACGAGATCCTGTTCGAGGCCGGCATCTATCCCTTTCGCAAGCGTTCCACCCTCTCGCGGGAGGAGCAGCTGCGTCTCTACGACGCCATGCGCGCCGTCCTGGTGTGGGCCATCGAGGTGCTGCGCGAGCGCGTGGGCGACCGGATCGACGTCGAGGTGCGCGACTTTTTGCGCGTCCACAACAAGGCGGGGCACCCCTGCCCGCGATGTGGCCGCCCCATCTCGGAAATCACGGTGGCCAAGCGGGCCACCAGCTTTTGCCGGTCGTGTCAGCCCGGCTCGCTCATCCGCAACTGAGGGTAGCGGGGACTCGCTGCGAGGGCGTCTTGCGTTCTTGTGGCGCGTGTCCCTTCCCTGTCTTGCGGTGCCGCGTTCCGCGCACCCGTGGCGCATCGTCGGGGGCGCGCGATCGGCGCCCCGCGTCTTGCGGGGCGAGTTGTCACCCGCCCCGTGGGCAGGTATAATCAAACAAATGTTCTGGGGTCCGGCCGTCCCATGCCGTTCCGCGTTCATCCTGGAGGTACAAGCCGTCATGTCGCGCACTCCATGGCGAACCGCCCTCGACCAACTGAGACGCGATAATCGCTCCGGCGCTTCCGAGATTACCCTCGAGGCGCTGCACATGCTCGTGGACGCCGTGGGAGATTCGGTGACGCGCAGCGCCGATGCCTACCGCTCATGGCTGGTGCGTGTGAGCCGCGAGCTGGTGGCGGCGCAGCCCGCCATGGCGTCGCTCTTTCGGCTGGTGAATGACATGCTCTGGGAGGTGGGGGAGGCGCCCACGGGCGAGCAGATGCGCCACGCGGCACTCACCTACCTGCAGGATTACCAGGCGCGGATGGAGGTGGCCCTCGGCGCGCTGGAGCAGCGTGCTGTCGCGTACCTGGCGGACTATGCCCAGATCATGACTTACTCGCGCAGCGCGACGGTGGTGCGCGCGCTGCGGGCGCTGCGCCAGGGGAATCGCAACCTGCGCATCTACTGCAGCGAGGGGCGCCCGGCCCTCGAGGGGCAGGTGTTGGCCAGTGAGCTCGTCTGGGCCGATGTCGACGTGACCCTCGGGGTGGACATGGCGCTGTTCGGCTGGCTCGGCGAGGTACAGGCGTTGGTGGTCGGTGCCGACAGCATCTCTGCCGCCGGCGTGGTGAACAAAATCGGCACGGCGCCCCTGATGCAGGCGGCGGCAGAGTGGGGGTTGCCGCGCATCGTGCTGTGTACCGGGAACAAGCTGCTGCCCGGCGACTATGTGTTGCCCCAGGAGTTGCGGGGGGGAGACCCGGAGGAGATCATGCCCGTCTCCAGCAAGCACCTAACGGTGCGCAACGCGTACTTTGACGTCACCCCGCTAGAGCTCGTGTCCACGGTGATCACTGAGCGCGGCCCCTTGGCGCATCCCGAGCTCCTAGCCGAGCTGGAGAGCTTGCAGACCTATCCCGGGCTGCGGGGCAAGTGACGATGGCGGCGCCGGTCAGCGTCGAGATCGTCGCCATCGGCAACGAACTGCTGCTGGGCGACGTATTGGATACCAATAGCCACTGGCTCTGCCGCCGGCTCACCGGTCTCGGCGCGCTCGTGCGTCGCGTGACCATGGTGGGCGATGACGAGGCCGTCATCGCGGCGGCGGTGCGCGCTGCGCTAGAGCGTGGGGCGCGGCTCGTGATCACGACGGGCGGGCTCGGCCCCACCGCGGATGACGTGACACTGCGGGCCGTGGCCGCAGGGCTGGAGCGCCAGTTGGTGGAGCACCCGGGCGCCCGCGAGATGGTCGCCCGCACGTACGCCGAGCTCCAGCGGCGCGGATACGTCGACTCTGCCGCGCTCACCCCCGCCCGCGCCAAGATGGCCCGTCTCCCTGAGGGGGCCGAGCCGCCGGCTAACGGCGTGGGCGCGGCGCCGGGGGCGCTGGTGCGGCTCGGCGACGGCCGGGCCGTGGTGAGCCTGCCCGGTGTACCGGGCGAACTGCGCGACATCGTGCGCGGGGCGCTGCGCCCCTTCCTGGCAGAGCTCTTGGGCCAGGCCGTCTACGAGGAGTGGCGCGTGCGCGTCGCCAGTGGCGACGAATCGGTGCTGGCGCCACTGCTGGACGAAGTCGCAACGCAATCCCTCGACGTGTACATCAAGTCGAGGGCCAAACGATTCGGATCGGATGTCACCTTTATGGTCAGCCTGTCGGCGCGCGGCGAGGACCCCGCCGGTGTGCGGTCGCGGCTCGATGCCGCCTGGAGCGCGCTGCGACAGGCCCTGAGCCGCGCGGGAATCGCCGCCTACCTCGAGGAGGGGCCGGGCGGAGACGTGGTGGAAGAGGCTCCGTGAGTCGTCGCGCGAGCGGCGCGCTCCACGCAGCAGGGGCGTCACATTAGCGCCCCCTACATGAGGCGACATCTTGGCATGCTAGATGGAGGACTCATGGAGGCAGGTACTGCCCCAGTGGAAGGGGTGCTGCGCGTCGATATCGACGACAAGATGCGCACCGCCTATCTCAGCTATGCGATGAGTGTCATCACCGCACGGGCGTTGCCCGATGTGCGCGATGGTCTCAAACCCGTCCAGCGGCGTATCCTGTACGCCATGGGCGATATGGGCCTGCGGCACGATCAGCAGACCCGCAAGAGCGCCCGCATCGTCGGCGAGGTGCTCGGTAAGTATCACCCCCACGGCGATTCGGCGGTGTACGATGCCATGGTGCGCATGGCCCAGGACTTTTCCATGCGCTACCCCCTCGTGGACGGCCAGGGCAACTTTGGCTCCATCGATGGTGACGGCGCGGCGGCGCTCCGCTATACCGAGGCGCGCCTGTCGGCCCTCGGCGAGGAGATGCTGCTCGACCTGGAGAAGGATACCGTCGATTTCGTCGATAACTTTGACGGCCTGCTCCAGGAGCCTACCGTGCTCCCGGCCAAGGTGCCCAACCTGCTGATCAATGGGGTGGGGGGCATCGCCGTCGGCATGGCGACGAACATCCCCCCGCACAACCTGGGCGAGGTGGTGGACGCCATCGGCTACCTCATCGATCACTACGACCGGGCCGATGACGTCACCGTCGATGACCTGCTCCGGTTCATCGCCGGCCCCGACTTTCCCACGGGTGGCATCATCCTGGGGCGTGAGGGGATCCGCCAGGCCTATGCCACGGGGCGGGGGCGTGTGGTGGTGCGCGCTCAGGCGCACATTGAGGACATGCGCGGCCACGCGGCCATCATCGTCACCGAGCTGCCCTACCAGGTGAACAAGGCGAGCCTCGTGGAGCGCATCGCCGATCTGTGGCGCAACGGACGCATCGACGGTGTGAGCGACCTGCGCGATGAGTCGGATCGTACCGGCATGCGCATCGTCATTGAGCTCAAGCGCGGGGTCGATCCCTCGCCGGTGCTCGGCTACCTGCTCAAGTACACGCAGATGCAGTCCACCTTTGGCGTCCACATGCTCTCCCTGGTGGATGGCGAGCCGCGGCTGCTGTCTCTCAAGCGGATGCTGCTGCACTACATCGACCACCGCTACGACGTCATCATGCGGCGGACGCGCTACGAGTTGGAGAGGGCGCGTGCCCGGGCGCACATCCTCGAGGGCCTGCTGGTGGCCCTCGATAACCTCGATGCCGTCATCACCTCGATCCGTCGCTCGCAGACGGCAGAGACGGCCGAGAAGAACCTCTGCAAAAAGTTCGCGCTCACCGAGGTCCAGGCCCGTGCCATCCTCGAGATGCAGCTGCGCCGGCTGGCGGCCTTGGAGCGCAAGCGCATCCAGGAAGAGTACCAGCAGGTCCTGGAGCGCATCGAGTACTTGCAGGGCCTCCTCGCCAGCAAAGCCAAGGTGCTGGCGCTCATCAAGGAGGATGCCCTCGACCTGAAAAAGCGCTTTGGCGATGCCCGGCGCACGCGCATCACCGACCAGGATGCGGCGGACGAGCTGGTGGCCGAGGACCTGGTGCCCGATGAGGACCTGTGGGTTGTCCTGACGGGCAAGGGGCTCGTGCGGCGCTTTCCCGTGGCCCAACGGGCCAAGGCGAGCGGCGTGCCGGGTATGGTGAGCGGTGAGCGGGATACCGTCCATACGGCGTTGGCGGCCAACTGCCGCGATAGCATCATCTTTCTCACCGATGGCGGCCGCGCCTTCAAACTGCCCGGTCACCAGCTCCCGGATGTTGCCCAGCACCCGCGCGGCCTGGCCCTCTCGAGCCTGGTGCGCCTGGCGGCCAATGAGCGCGTCCGCGCGGTGCTCCACGTGGACGAGGCCGCTCCCTCCGGGTACTTGACGCTGGGGACGCGGCAAGGCAAAGTCAAGCGTGTCGAGGTGGCCGAGATGGTGGCCATGGGCAGCGGTGGCGCACAGGTCATCGGTCTGGCAGATGACGACGCGCTGGTGTGGGGTGTGCTCACTTCCGGAGAGGACGAGCTGGTGCTCGTCACCGCCCAGGGGCGTGCCATTCGCTTCCAGGAGGACACGGTGCGACCCCAGGGCCGCGCGGGCACGGGCGTTCGCGGTATCAGCCTCATCGACGACGATGTGGTGGTGGCGGGCGACGTCGCGCGCCCCGATGGCGATCTCGTGCTGGTGACGGAGCAAGGCTACGCCAAGCGCACCTCCATCGACGAGTACAGCACCCAGGGACGCGGCGGGCAGGGCGTCATGGCGGTGGATGGCAACAAGCTGGCCATGACGGGGCCCGTCGCCTGTGCGCGAACGGTCATGCCCGGTGACGCCATGGCCTTTGCCACCTCGGACGGGGAAACCATTCACACCCCCGTGAGCACCCTGGCGGCGCTGGGCCGTCCCACCTGGGGGCGGCTGGTGACGCGCACGCGTCGCGGCGCCCTCATCCAGGACGGAACGATTGTGTGGGCGACGCGCCTCGAGGCGCCGGCGGACGCGGCGGGGGCC
>DUUT01000208.1 GCA_012841405.1 Chloroflexota bacterium | reverse complement strand
CATCGTGGCCGATGACCTGGCGGATGCCCTCCACAACGGCCGCTTGGCGGGCGCGGGGCTGGATGTTCTCCCGGAGGAGCCCGCATTGCCCGACAGCCCCCTCGTGTGCGCGCCGAATACCTACGTGACGCCGCACATCTCGTGGGCGACGCAAGCGGCGCGGGCGCGGCTGCTCGACACGGCGGTGGACAATGTGCGCGCATTCCTGGAGGGGCGTCCGCAGAACGTGGTGGGTGCCCGGGTACGGGCACCGGAACGCGCCAAGGCGGGCACCTCAGAGGGGTAGGTGGTCGAGGATAGCGGCATCGCCGCCACCGACGAGCGGCACGCGCTCGCCGGTGGCGCCGTCGTACAGGCCCACGATGAGGGTTGGGCTTGCTGGATAGTGGGCGGGCAGCAGCAGGCCGTGGCGCTGCCCCGCCCCGCTGTAGGCCGTGTCGTGCTGGGCCAACGGCGTGCCGGTCGCGTCCGTCAGATGGACGAATACCTTGAGCGAGGCGCCATCGCTGCGCTCGCCCGACCACTCGAGCTCTAGGGCGACGGCATCCTCGCCCGCCGTCGCCCAACGTGCCCCCTCGAGCGTCAGGCCGTTGGCAAAGCGCGCCGTGGTCGTGACCTGGTGCCAGGCGTCACTCGGCCGCACGTAGGCGGCAAAGAGGGTATCGCCCCGCCACTCTTCTCCAGCAGGGTAGAACGCCTCGTCGAGCCATTCCTTCAGGGGGGCGTTTGAGCCGTAGGACCCCTGAAAGAGGACGAACCAGAATCGCGCGGGTGCCGGCGACGTGGCGTCGACGCGGGCAGCGATGCGCTCCATCGGCTCGATGATGGGATCCCAGCGCATGGCGTAGGACCAGGGCGGATCGTTCGGCCCGGCGTGCTGGGCGTACCAGCCGGCCTTGGCCAAGACGTTAAAGTAGATGCGATCGGCGGGGATAGTGCGCGTCGACAGGTAGGCATGATCAGCCGCGGGATCGATCGGATCAACGACCTCGAGCATCTTGGCATACACCGATCCCGTCGAGGCCGGCCAGTAGATGACGACGAGGGCAGTGATAGCGACCAGGGCGGCGGGGCGCGCGCGTCGGGCGAGCCTGACGAGGGCCCAGCCGGTCAGCATGGCCAGGAAGGGTGCCGGCATGACCATGTAGCGGGGCGCGAACCAGCGCGTGAGGTGCGCGCCCAGCACCACGCCAGCAACGCTCAGCGCGGTGGCCAGGATGGCGAGCGCCAGCGAGCGGGCTTGGCGGCGGCTGATGGATCCGAGCGCCGCGCTGATGAGCACGAGGGGCGCGAGGACGAGTCCCGGGTGCAGGGGAGCGTCATAGGCGTACAGCATGCCGTCGAGGGTAGGGCTCAAGTAGCGCACCGCATCGATGAGGGGGCCGGGGCCGGCGCCGTCCGCTGCCAGCCGGTGTCGGAGGGTGGCCGAAGCGGCTGCGAGCCAGGGCGCGTAGCCGAGCACCACCACCAGTGCCACCGCTGCGAGCGTGCCCATCTTTCGAGGGTGGCAGACGGCAGCGTATAGCCAGACGGCGGCGAGTGGGAAAACGGCATAGTAGCTGATCCACAGTCCCGCCAATGAGGTGAGGGCGAGGCCGAGGGCGTTGGCGATGGTGGGGCGTTCCTCCCAGGATAGGGCGAACCAGGCGGCGCCGAGGATGGGGAGCACGACGAGGGCGTACATGCGCGTTACCTGGCTGTAGTACACGTGTAGCGGCCAGAACACCATGAGCGTGGCGGCGGCGATCGCCATGGCGGTATCCTGTGACCAGCGTCGACCCACGGCATACGTCAGCGGCACCGCCGCGACCCCCGCGATCACCGATGGCAGGCGCAGCAGGGTGGACGACGTTCCGAGGGGGACCCACAGTTTGAGCAGGGCCACGTAGAGGGGCGGGTGCCACTCCTCGGTAGCGATGCGCCAGAGGTCGCCCCAGGGCAGGCTGGCATGGGCGAGGCTCCACCCCTCGTCCCAACGCAGGGTAGGCGTCGCCAACTGGACGAGGCGCACCGCGAGCGCTACCAGCGTCAGAACGGCGACGATGGCAGGGGCGGGGATGGTCTGGCGCGATACGGAGGGCCGTGGGGCCGAGTGGTGTGGCTGCACGTGGCGTCTGCCTCGGTGATGATGGCGTGCTGTCGTGGCGCACGGTGGCACAGTGCGGAGGAGCACGATAGCAGGGCTAGGCCGAGGTGTCAAACGAGGCGGGCGGGCGGCCTCACCTGCCCGGGGCTCGCGGACTGGCTTTGCGGAGAGTATTGCTCTACAATGCGTCCGAGGTGGTGATTGCGGGTTCGTGCTGTGCGTTGCCTGCCGCGCACTCCCCGTGCAGTGTGCAGGCACCTGCCGACCCTGCCTCAAGAGCCGGCACGCGGTAGCCTGCGATCTGTAGCCAAGAACCACCCTGGATTCTACAACCGATTCCCCATCCCACCCACTTCCCACAAAACGGAATCGTAGATGTCCCGGAGGTACGTTCCATGGGCGTGCTGATGGCTGTGGTGGCGCATCCGGATGATGAGGCGTTCGGCATGGGAGGAACGCTGGCGCGGTATGCCGCCGAGGGGCACGTGGTGTATGTGGTGTCAGCGACGCGTGGCGAGGCGGGGCAGATCGCCGGTGAGGTGGCGGCGCCGGCCAACCTGCCGGTGGTGCGCGAACGCGAGTTGGGTTGCGCCTGTCGCGCCTATGGCGCCCGCCCGCCGATGTTCCTGGATTATCTCGACGGGCAGCTGCCCATCGTGCACCAAGGGCAGGCGGTGGGCAAGCTGGTGCGCCTCATCCGCGAGCTGCGGCCTGATGTGATCATCACCTTTGGGCCCGATGGCGTCTATGGTCACTATGATCACATCGCCGTGCATCGCTGGGCCACCATCGCCTACACGCTGGCCAACGATCCTGACTGCTTCCCGGGGCAGCTCGACGAAGTGTGCCAGCCGCATCAGGTGCACAAGCTCTACTACCAGGTGCTACTCGAGGAAGAGCTCGAGGAGTGGCGGGCTCAGGGGCAAGAGCCGGTGGTCATGATGGACGACGTGCCCTTCCCCATGGTCGGTTGGAAGCGGAGCGACATCAGCACCGTGATCGACATCCGCGCCTATGCCGAGGCCAAGCGGGCGGGGCTGCTCTGCCACCGTTCACAGATCAGCGATGCGAGCGAGTGGACGGGGGAGGAGGCCCTCGCCTCCAGCATGTTCCGCGAAGAGGTGTATGTCTTGGCGCGTTCGACGGTCGAGCGTCCCGACGGCGTGGAGGATGACCTGTTCCGTGGTCTTGGGCGTAACCACGGGGACAGAACGGAAGGCTGTCGACGCCCTCCTACCCGTCCATGAGGCCCAGCCTCTGCCCTATCGCAGGCTCTGGCTGCGCGTAGGGCTGCTCATCAACGGGCATATCCCGATGATCACGGAGGGTGCAAGACGTTGCGTACAATGATCATCTGGCGCCGCGAATGTCGGCCAATCATCCCAATAGGAGGTGAACTGCGTAAACTTCACTTGTAGCTGGTCGTGTGCGGTATTCTTAGTGGTTACCATCTTTGTTGGAGGTTTCGATGGTTGCGTAACTGGCTGAAGGCGTGTATTGGGTTGGGGCAGTGGATTGGGGGTTGCGTCACTTTCATGGGCACGAGCTCTCCACCCATCGTGGGTCATCGTACAATGCCTATCTCATCGTCGACGAAAAGATCGCCCTCGTGGACACGGTGTGGGGGCCGTTTGCCGATGAGATGATGGCTAACATCCGTGAGATTGTGGACCCCGCCCAGATCGATATCGTGGTAGCCAACCACGCCGAGGTGGACCATTCGGGAGGACTGCCAGCGGTGATGCGCGAGGCGCCCAACGCCACCCTCATCGTCTCGCGCCGAGGGCAGGACAGCATCGAGGGGCACTACCACCAGCCGTGGCCGTTCCAGGCGGTGCGGACGGGCGACAAGGTGAGCCTGGGGAGCCGCGAGCTGGTGTTCGTTGAGGCGCCCATGCTGCACTGGCCCGATAGCATGTTCGCCTACCTCACGGGCTCGGGCATCCTCATGTCCAATGACGCCTTTGGCCAGCACTATGCCGCGGCGTTTCGCTTTAACGACCAGGTGGATCAGGGCGAGCTCTACCACGAGGCGCTCAAGTACTATGCCAACATCCTCACGCCGTTCAGCGACCGCGTCCTGAAAAAGATCGATGAGCTGCTGGCGCTCAAGCTGCCGGTGTCCATGATCGCGCCCAGCCATGGCATCATCTGGCGCGACCACCCGCTGCAGATCGTACACACCTACCAGGAGTGGGCGGCGCAGACGCCGGAGCGCAGCGCGGTGATCCTGTATGACACCATGTGGCAGGGCACGCGCCGCATGGCCGAGGCGATCGGTGAGGGGCTGCTGAGCGAGGAGGTGCCGTTCAAGATCTATCACATGGCCATCTCGGACCGCAACGACGCGCTCACCGAGGTGTTTCGCGCCAACGCCGTTATCGTGGGCTCGCCCACGCTGAACAATGGCTTGCTGCCGACGATCACGCCGATCTTGGAGGATCTGAGGGGCCTCAAGTTCAAGAACAAGATTGGCGCGGCGTTCGGTTCCTACGGCTGGAGTGGCGAATCCGTCAAGCTCATCGAGGGGCACCTGCAGGACAGCGCCATCACGGTCGTGGCGGAGGGTGTGCGTGCCAAGTGGCAGCCGAAGGAGGAGGATCTGGAGGCGTGCCGCCGACTCGGGCGAGAGGTAGCCGCTGCCATCAAGGGCGCCGCATCGTAGACCGTGCCGTGGCTAGCCCCCTCCGGCCTTGGGGGCCACAGGCGGTTGGCGGCAGGAACGTTTGGCGGATCGGTCCGGCGGCCTCGTGCTTCCAGGCGCGGATGATGAGGGCGCTCCCTCCAACCGCAGGCGATCAGCGCCACCCTCCAAGGGTGCCCTGGAGGGCGGCGCTATCCGTGGTACCTCAATCCATGGTGAACCAGGAGACGTCTCTGCACATGCTCACCCCCACCGAACCCTACGCTCGAGGGCTGCGCGCCGTCCTGGCGCTCCTTGTCCTGGCCCTTGCGGGCCTGATAGCGGGCGCGATGGTGACGATGGCGAAGCCTGATGCGCGCCTGGCCGTCCTCCTCTCGGGCGTTGCGGCCGTGGTCTTGAGCATCGTGCTCGTAGTGATCCTTGGCGCCAGGGCGCTGCAGCGGCGCCAGCTACGGGCCTTTGTGGCCAGCAAGCGCTCGATGGTGCGCTGGGCGTACACGCCTCAGGAGGCGGCGCGCATCCGCGCCGCGCGGTGGGACGAGGAGCGCGCCGATTGGCGGCTGCAGCTCTTCTGTCTGACGGGGCTCGCGGGCATGGTGGGCGCCCTCGTGGGGCTTATCGGCTACCTCTCGGGCGCGCTGGACCCCCTCGTACCCATTGGGGTCGGCCTCGGCCTGGGGGCCGTCGTCGGGGGCGCGGTGGCTGCGGCGAATTATGCCGGGGCGCGCGCGGAACGCGCCGCTAGCGGCCCGATGGACGTTGTCCTGGGCATCGACGCGTTCGCCGTTGACGGCTCCTATTTTCAGGAGCGTGGCGCCGAGCACGTGATCGAAGCGATACATCTGGAGGAGGGCGGGAGCCCGAGGCTGATCATCGAGACGTGGAGCCATCCCTGGTATCAGCGCGCCCCGCTCGAGCGCGTGTGGCACATTCCCGTGCCGCCGGGCCAGATCGATGCCGTGCGCGATTTCGTCGAGGCGGTGAGGCGCCGCCTCTAGATCCCGTGGCCGGCTCTTCTCGTCGGAGCGCCAACGGCGCGGTCGCGGGAATGCGTCACGCTCGTGGGAGAGCCGTCGCATCCCTCTGCATACTACGGGCACCCGGCGTGTACCGCAGCTCATATCGCGACCTTTGTCGCCACGGACCCGCTGGTGTGTTATCATCGTGGTAGACGGTAGTGGGCCCGGTACGACCACGAGCCAGCGATATGTTCGGTGGTTCGGCGCTATGATGGGGAACCAAACGCCGACGCCTGCGTCTATAGGATGAGGGACTGATACGATCGCTCATGTGGGCGAGCCATGGGTGAGAAGGCACGGTAGCGAAATGCCCAACAATTCCTATGACAATGATCCCCTGCGGACGCGCAAGCTGGCGCCGGACACAGCGCCCGGGGCGGCGCCGTCGGGCCAGGGGCCGCTGCGGCCTGATCCGGATGATGCCCCGTTCCGGGTGCCACGGCGCATCGCCACGCGTTGGTATGTGCTCATCGGGGTGGTCATTGCGCTGGTCATCGTTTCAGCATCTATTGTAGTGTTGCTCATCCCGCGCACCAGCGCAAACCCCCAGCGGCCGACGCCCTCGGCTACTGCCGTGCCGGCAACGGTTACGGTGATCCCGCGCAGTAGCGGCGGCTACAGTGTGGTGGGCTCCAACTGGCCTGCCAACCGCGAGATCGTGCTGAGCTTGGTGACGGACGACGATCCCCATGGCGCTGCCCTGGCCACGGTGCAGAGCGACTGGACGGGTGCCTTCCGGATCGACGTGGGGGCTGAGGCGTCCGAACTGCTGCAGCAGGGCGCGCAGATCGTCGCCGTGGCGGGGGACCTGCGGGTGACGAGCGTCGTGCAGGGACAGGGACCGGACGGTACGCCCATCGTGCCCACGGAGACGCCGGCGGTGGGCGCGCCGACGGACGCTCCGAGCGCGACCGAGACGTCGAGCCCCGCGCCGAGTGAGACTCCAGCGGCGAGCGTGCTCACCGGCACGGTGAACACCGAGTCGCTCAACCTGCGTATGGGGCCGAATACGGGCTATGCCGTCATCACGCGGCTGTCTCGCGGGTGGGTGCTCGAGGTGCAAGGCCGGAATGCCGAGGGCACCTGGTTGCGGGTGACCGCCCCGGACGGCACCGAGGGGTGGGTGGCGGCCGAGTTCGTGTCGCTGGTCGGCATGACGCTGACCGAGGTGCCGGTAGTGGGCACTCCGGCGACGCCGGTGGCAACCCCAGTGGTGCCCACCACCACGCCCGGCGGCGTGACGCCCACGCCGGTCATCACCCACTGGCGCGGCGAGTACTATCCCAACGCCTCGCTGAGCGGCGATCCGGTCTGGGTGCGCAACGATACGGCCATTGCATTCGATTGGGGCAGTGGTTCGCCGGGCAGTGGGATCCCCGCAGACTATTTCAGTGCACGCTGGACGCGGCAACTGCATTTCGATGCCGGCACCTATCGCTTTGAGGTTCGGGTGGACGACGGGGCGCGACTGTGGGTGGACGGCAATCTCATCATCGATCGGTGGGGCGCCGCCAACACCACCTACACCACCGAGATCGCCCTCAGCGGTGGGCTGCACTCGCTGCGGCTCGAGTACCTCGAGCTGACGGGCAACGCCGTCGTATCACTCGGTTGGCAGCCGGTGGAGCGCACCTTTAGCCACTGGAGGGGCGAGTACTATGCCAACGATCGCCTCAGCGGTCCACCGGTCGTCGTGCGGGATGACGAGAACATAGACTTTGACTGGGGATACAGTGCGCCGGCACCAGGAGTGCCGGCGGATCACTTTTCGGTGCGCTGGTCGCGCCGCATCCGCTTCAGTGAGGGGTGGTACAACTTTCGGGTACACGCCGACGACGGCGTGCGGCTGTGGGTTGCCGGGAACCTGATCATCGATCGCTGGTCGGGTGGTGAGGCCGTGAACGCCGTGCGGCAGCACATCTGGGCCGGCGAACACGACGTGGTGCTCGAGTACTTTGAGCTGGAGGGGATTGCCCGGGCGCGGCTCACCTGGGAGAAGGAGCGCTCCGAGCCGGATACGCCCGTGCCGACGCCGATCATCACCGAGTGGCGCGCCGAGTTCTGGGATAACGAGGACTTGCGGGGCGAACCCAAGAGGGTGCGCAACGCCAGCGCCATCGACTTTGCCTGGGGTAATGGGCGGCCCGTCGAGGGGATCTCGCGGGACCACTTTTCGGCGCGCTTTACCCGGAGGCTCGATCTGGCGCCGGGTGTGTACCGGCTGACGCTGGGCGCCGACGACGGCGCACGGTTGTTCATCGACGGCCAACTGGTGATCGACATGTGGAGCGAGGGGCCGTATCGCACCAGCAGCCGTGACGTGCTGCTGGGCGGTGCACACGACTTTCGCCTCGACTACTTTGAGGCCCGTGGCGGAGCGTGGCTGAGCCTGGCAATCGACTTTTTGGCGGCGCCATCGCCCACCGCTACCCAGGTACCGCCGACCGCTACGCCTACCCGCACGCCGACGGCGACACCGACCGATCTGGCGGTGCCTCCCCCGGCAACGCCGACGGCCACGCCAGTGCCGCCGACGGCTACCCATACGCCAACGATGACGCCATCGCCCACGGCGACGGAGACGCCAACGGCCACGCCACAGGACACCATCCCGGCGCCGACGGCGACCCATACGGCGACGCCGACGGAGGTACCACCAACGGCAACGCACACGCCGATGGCCACGGATACGGTGACGCCCTCGCCGACGGCGACGCATACGGCGACGCCGACGGACACGCCAACGGCTACGGCGACGCCGACGGACACGCCAACGGCTACGGCGACGCCGACGGACACGGCGACGCCCTCGCCGACGGCGACGGAACAGGGTACCATCCCGGCGCCCACGGCGACGCGTACACCCTCGGGGCTGCCAAGCGCCACGCCGAGCAGCACGCCGACGCTGGCCCTAGGGGTTGCCGCGCCGCTCCAGTTCACCACGGTTCGCGTCGATGCGGTCGACTATGGCACGGTGCTCACGGACACGTACGGGGTGTTCGGTGACGCCACCTCATGGGAGGCGTTTGTGACGGCCCACGGCGGGCGACCGGCGCCCCTGGCCGGGGTCCGCTGGGATCGTGAGTTGCTCATCGCTGCGTTCGCCGGCGAGCAGGCGACGCCCCGTCACGGCGTAGAGATTGAAGGTATCGGCGTGGTCGATGGCCAGGTGGTGGTCCGGATCGTGACGGATGCGTCGCGTACGGCAACGGCGATGCCTGAAACGCCCACGCCGTCGGCGGCGGCAAAGCACCACCTGGTGACCATCGCGCGGAGTGACCTGCCCGCCAGATCGCCGGTGTTGGTAGTGTTTGCCGATCGGTCGGGTACCATTCTCATGCAGGAGACCATCGGCGTCGTGCTGCAGCGGCGGCCGCCGGGCCCGCCGACATCATCGCGCAGCCGGTGGCCGAACCTACGGCGATAGACGCGTCACGCGAAGCGGAGTACGGAGAGGGGGGCAGGAGACTGCCCCCCTCTGTGCTTTCCGTGGCGCTCGCTGGATGGCGGCGTCAGGTGAGGTGCACGGTGGCGATCTCTTTGGGGCGCAGCGGCAGCGCCCAAGCGCCATCGTCGACCATGTCCAAGGGCGCAAGGGAGCGTCCCTCGAGGTCCACACGCTCGGCGCGGAACGGATGCTCCTCTCGCCACAGCGCGTCATCGAGGCGGAGATGCGCCGTGATCGGCACGGTGAGGGGGTTGAAGAGACGCAGCTCGATGGCGCCGGCGTTGCGGCGCAGCCCGCTGACGATGGCCTGCCCCTCGAGGCGCAGGAGGCTCGCGGTCGGCGGCAAGGCGGCGGCGTCGCCGCGGCCACTGCCGCGGCGGAAGTAGGCCACATCCACCGGGCGGAGCTGGGCGGCGCGCAGGCCGGCGGCCAGGCGCTGGCCCAGATATTCAGGTTGATGTTCGCGAGGTG
>DUUT01000207.1 GCA_012841405.1 Chloroflexota bacterium | reverse complement strand
CGGTGAGGGCGGCCAAGCCGACACACAGGCCCAGGAGCGCCGCCGGCCGATCGACGCGCTCGGGCGTGCTGGCGATGCGCACGGCGAGGTACAGGGCGGCCGTCGCCCAGAGCGTGGCCAGGCTGTCGGGCGTGACGGCGCCGCTGACAAAGAGGAACTGGGGGTTGAGCGCCGCCAGGGCGGCCACGCCCACCGCCAGGGCGCGACGCCCCGGCAGGATCTGGAGGGCGATGGCGTAGACGAACGCCACCGTCGCCGCCGCACAGAGCACGGAGAACCAGCGCAACACGCGCATGGCGAGGGACACGCCGCGGTAGGGCCACCCCTCGTCCACGAGGTGCAGCACGGCGTTCCGGTTGGCCGGGACGCGCGTACCGCCGAGCTCCGCATGGGGGTTGGCCTCGTAGCGGGGGGTGTCCGCCGCGACGTCGATGCCGCGCGTCAGCAGGGCGCCGATGGCGTAGTAGAGGGGGGGCTGCCGCAGGGCCCCCTGCGCCAGGTGATCGAGCGCCTGGAGCGTCGGCGCCGCGTCGCCGTGGGCCGCGCGCAGCACGCGCTGGTAGTGCGCCGGTTCGTCGGGGGCCTCGAACAGCGGCGTCGTCACGCTGTAGCGCACCCCGAGGGCGACAAAGGCGGCCACGAGGAGCAGGATCGGCCAGTAGGCGGCCAACAGGCGCTCCCCGGCGCGCTGGCGGATGGGTAGGCTATGTAGGACAGGCGCGACGGTGCGGTTTGCCACGATCAGCGCTCTCCCTCGTTGACGATGTGTACCGCGAGCACTGCCGCCGTCGCCGATGCCGGTGTCTCCTCCGGCGTCGGCCACCCGTCGGGGGGCTGCACGGGCAGGCGCTCCCCGTCGGCGCGGGTGTAGAGGCCCACCAGCAGGCGATAGTCGCCCGGCGGCAGATCGGCGGGCAATGTCAGGGGATGGTAATCTACCACGACCTCACCCGGCGCCCAAAACAGCGTGGCGTACCCCTCCCGGGGGATCGCGTCGTGCTGCGCGAGGGGGACGTCGTCGGCGCCCACCAGGTGGGTGAACACGGTATAGCTGCGCGCGATCCAGTCCTCGGCCCGCCAGGCGAGGGAGAGCCCGATGGTCTCGCCGGGGTGCGCGACGATGGCGGGTGCACCGCGGCCCGCCACAGCGCTGGTGCCCCCCGCCCCCTCGAGGCGATAGCCGGCGAGGGTGATGGCGTCGCCGAACCGCCATCCGCCCGGCTCCATGCCCTCGGGTACGACAAAGCGCGCAGAGCGCGTCGCCACGCGCACCAGCTGTTCGCCCGGCGGGCGGTAGAGCCCCGGTGGCGTGTTCGGCGTCACCACGTAGAACGCTTGGACGATCTCGCCCCCGGTCGCCGGGTGGGTCTCGATGGCCAGGGGCGCCCACTCCCGGCCATCCTCCGGCGTCAGCACCGCTGGCATCGCTCCCTCGGCGGTGGCCTGCGGCGCCGCACGCGGGGCGACGATGGTCATCCCCTGACGGTGCCGGAGCGGGCTGGCGGCTCCTGCGGGGATGTACCGCGCGATGGGCTGCGGCGGTGGTGGCCCCGCGTGCGTGACGTGCAGGCGGCACCCGCTGACCGGCGCGCCGATGGGCTGTCCCTCCCCGTCGGCCCACACGTAGCGCAGTGGGTACGCGCCCACCGGCAGGGCCGGGGGCACGAGCACGGCGTGGGTGTCCTGCACATAGTCGCCGGGGTCCCAGGCGCGGGTGGGCCAGCGGCCGCCGACGGGCTGGGCGAGGTGCAGGAGGCGCCACCTGCCCGCCGCGTCCGCATACTCGATGCGCAGCAGGTGCTCCTCGGCGATGGGCGCGGTGGCGCGCCAGAGGAGGGTGATCTCGGCGGCATCACCGGCGGCGACGGACGTCACGGCGGGCACGCAGCCGAGGTAGGCGATTCCCGGCG
>DUUT01000206.1 GCA_012841405.1 Chloroflexota bacterium | reverse complement strand
GGTGCCCAACCTCGGGCACCGCGCGGTTTTGTGGAGGGTACCCCTTGCCGTGATCGGGGGGGATGGAGGGCGGCGCGGTCAAAGGCGCTCGCGACGCGCTCCGCCCGGCTCCTGGCAGAACCGGGGATGTGCCTATACCCCCGTGCCCTGTGCGTGGTGTATAATGGCCGAGCCGGTTCCTGGCAGCAGGTAGAGCCCACGACAGGCTTCGTCAGCGTCGTTGGCCACGCAGATCGACACACAGACGCCTCACCGGCCTCGCACCCCACGTTCGCCAATCAGACAGAGTCCCGGGCCGCCACCACCCGGGCGTATCGACCACGTTCCCTGGGAGACTCCAGATGATCGACAACGGCACTGCAGCACCGTCTGGCCTGACCACCCCACCTATGAGCGAGGATGCGGCAAACTCCTCTGGTGCTCCGTGGGAGGTGATGCAAACCACCGTCATGTCCGTCGCTATCCTGACATGCGGGTTGGGCTATCTCCTGGCGGCCTACGCCGCCGTCGCATTCCACGCCACCCCCCGGTGGGATGTGTTCCTCCCCGCTGCCATCCTCACGGGCGGAGGGACGGCAGTGCTCGTCTGGCGTACGCGCTACCGCGCCCGGGCTGCGCTCATCGTGACGGTTCTCTTCGTAGCCTGTCTCTTGTGTGACATCATCTCGCGCGATCCACAGGCACAGCTGAGCTACCTCCTCGTGTGTATCGTCGCTGGGGTGCTGCTGGGCCCCTTGCCAGCTACCGGCGTCGCGATCACGGCTACAGCGGCCCTCATCGGGCAAACCCTGCTGCTCCCACAGGGCAGCATCCCATGGGAGTCATTGGTCCACCTGTGGTCGGCCGTGGCGGTCGTCTGGGTCACCGTGGGCAATCTGTACCACGCCGTAAACCGCGCCTTGGCCAGCGCCGACGCCGCCTGGATGCAGGTACGCGAGGCGCGCGTTCGCCGAGGGGAGCTCCATTCGGTCGTCCGCTCGCTGGAAGAGGCCACGTACCGCATTGAGCGCATGAACCACGAGCTGAACCAGGCGCGCATGGAGGCCGAGCTGGCCAAGGCGAACAAGTCGCGCTTTGTGGTGACCGTGAGCCACGAGCTGCGAGGCCCGCTAAACCTCATCCTTGGTTTCAGCCGCATGATGGCGCTCTCACCCGAGCGCTATGGCGTGCCATTGCCGCCCGCCTACCGCGCTGACATGGACGCCGTCTATCGCAACAGCGAGCACATGGCATCCCTCGTCGACGATGTGATCGATCTCGCACGGATCGAGGCGGAGCGCCTTCCACTGCTGAAGGAACCTGTCGACCTGTGCAAGGATGTGGTGAGCGAGGCCGTGGATATCGTGCGCCCCCTCGTGGAGCGCAAGGGCCTCTATCTGCGAGAGACTACCGAGGGTGAAGTACCGACCATCCTGGCGGATCCGGTGCGCTTGCGCCAGGTGCTGCTCAACCTGCTGGTCAACGCCGTGCGCCATACCGAGCAGGGCGGGATCACGGTGACCACAGAGCTCCACGAGGAATACGTGAGCGTCAGTGTATGTGACACCGGTATTGGCATCGCCCCCGATGACATCCCCCAGCTGTTCCAGGAGTTCAGTCAGGTGGCGGAGCGTACCGACGTGGACCAGCCAGGCAGCGGTCTAGGCTTGTCCATCAGCAAGTGCCTCGTCGAGCTCCATGGCGGTGAGATGCATGTGGAAAGCACCCAGGGGGTGGGGACGAGCTTTCGTTTTACGCTTCCGCTTCCTGGGATCGAGGTGCCGGCACCCACAACGATACGCACCGCAGCCACGAAGAAGGCTCAACCTACCGAAACGTGCCTCATCGTGCACGACGATCCGCTCGTCGTGCGGCTCTTGGCCCGGCACCTCGACAGCTACCACGTCGTCGGTGCCTCGGAACCCGAGAATGTGGATACCCTCATCGCCGAACTGCGCCCGCGGGCCATCATCGCGCCACCCGAGGTCGCTGAGGCTGTCGAGCAACGCATCACACCGCACATGCCAGACATCCCCATCATTGCCTGCCCCATCGTCCGAGATACCGACGGTCCGGAGTGGAAGGGGATCGTCGGCTACCTCATCAAGCCGATCACGCGCGAGATGCTCTGGGTCGCCCTCAAAAAGGTTGTGCACAATGGACGCACGCGTATCCTGATCGTGGACGATGACCTGGATGCCGTGCGATTGCTGGAGGCGATGCTCACGGCGCTACCCTACGACTATGAGATCATGAAGGCTTACGACGGGGGGCAAGCGTTGAACGTGATGCGAGAGGTCGTACCCGATGTGGTACTGCTTGACTTGGTGATGCCCAACGTGGACGGCGCAGAAACACTCGCCCGCATGCAGGCAGACAGGCGCCTGCAGCACGTGCCGGTCATCGTCATTTCGGCGACGGACAGCGCCGACGAATCGATGGCGATGGCAACGCCGATCACCATCCGACAGCGGCAATCCCTGGACCTCACGCGGGGGGTTCGGTGTCTGAAGGCCTTGGTGGATGCCCTGCCACCGCGCCATCTTGCGGCGCCAGAACCCGCTGCACCGCCCCAAGAAGCATCTCGCGGCTGATCGGCTTGTGGAGCACCTCGGCAGCGCCCAAGGCGATGGCGAGCGATGGCTGGCTGAGCACCGAGCAGATGATCACGGGCACGTGTGTCGTCTCGGGCATCGTCTTGAGGCGCTGTAGCGTCTTCCATCCGTCCTGCTGGGGCATCAATACGTCGAGCAGCACCACATCCGGCGCGCTCGCTCGCACGAGGCTGGCCAGCTGGTCGCCACTGGAGACCGCCTCCACGCGGTAGCTCGCTTCGTGCAGGTAGCGCTGGTATAGCGTCACCGTATCGGCATCGTCATCAATGATGAGCACACACGGCGGTGAAGTACAGGGCAGGGAGAAACAGATCCTACCACCCGCCGATGTGTCCTCATACCATAGGCGCCCCCCATAGACCTCGAGCAGACTCTGCGACAGGGTCATTCCTTGCCCAGTCCCCAGGCTCGTCCGCAGCCACTTGCTTTTCTGCAACCCCTCGATCGTCCACCGTGTCTCGGTATCATCCGTCTGCTGCACGAGGATGCACAGGGCCCTGCCGGAGGTGCAGCGCAGCCCCTCCATCAGAACGTTGAGCAGGATCTGGTGGAGCATGGCGGGATCTACGCAGGCCGACGGGAGGTGCTCCGGGGCTTCGATCTCTACCCTGATACCTCGCTCCTTCGCCAACGGCAGAAAGGTGATGACGGCATCGTCCAGTACCTGCCGCAGGCTCACCGATTGGCGTGGGGACTCTCGCGCCACCCGAATGGCTTCATCCACCTCATCGGTCGCCTGTGCCTGGTTCGGCTCCGACGCCCGCTCATCCGTCGGGGGCGTCTCGTCTTCAGAAGGGGTAGCGCGCACCCTCCCCTCGAGAACGCTCGCCACGGCTTCGATCGCCTGCCGCTGGTGGCGATAGTAGGTCGCCTCACTCAGCCCCAACTCCTGACGAATGGCGCCAACGTCACACGACTGAATGTACCGCATCTGCAAGATGCGGTATCCCCGCCATTCGCTCTGGGTGGGCGCCACCGAAGGAGGCGGGCGCAGGGCCTCGATGGCGCCGCGCAACACGCGCCGGAGGGACTCCCCGGCCAACTCCCCGGGACCACGCTCCAGATCGAGCAGCGTCGTCAGGGGATGCGTCTGGAGATGCGTCGGATCATAGTAGTTGGTCAATGCGTCCTTGACGTGGTGAACGAGGACCCTGATCTCCATCGCAGACATCCTCTACTATGCGCAGCCCTACCTGCATAGGCGGCTGATAGATGCATACAGTCATGTGATAGTATGCACCTTCTACCCGCAGGCATACTGTGATATAGTGGGGACAATGGCTGAGCGCCCAGGCGGCCTTGCTCTGACAGGCACACCGTATGCGAGCAGCGACACCATGGCGCACCATAATCGCGGGTGATGGTCTTCCGCCTCTCCACCCGGGTACGGTTCAGTAAGGCTGTCAGGTTCGGGGAGGTAGCTCATCCGCAAGCTGGGGCAGGCCCCGCAGAGGGTTTCCACAGCGGTCGCCAGTTCGCGTTGGATACAGCGCCTTACAGACAACGCAGGCTCCGGAGTTGCTTCCAGAGGGCAACGCTTCGAAACACGCTTGTGCCCAAACGCGTCACCGACTATAGCATGGGGAGAGGGGGCTGTCAATATGGGGTGACCTTGACGCGTCCTCGGCTCTGCACGTCAGCCTTGGGTATCAGCGCACGATTGTAAAGGAGGAGCGACTGGTGACCAGTGATTCACGAGCGGCTTTCGGCTCTACCATGGCACTTCCAGGGGCGCCTAGGAGAACACTACTCGAACGGCTTGACCGGTTCCGACGCAACTACCTGTCGGGATACTTGTTCATCAGTCCATGGTTGATAGGGTTTATCGTATTCACTCTTGGCCCTTTCATCATGTCTCTCTATCTGAGCTTTACTGACTATACTATCGTCACGCGCCCAGTATGGGTGGGGCTTGACAATTATGTCAAACTATTTACTGACGACCCCTACTTCACCAAGACCCTATTCAACACGCTGTACTATGTGATATTCCATGTTCCCGGCGTGCAAATCATCAGCCTCATTCTGGCGCTCATGCTCGCCCAGGACCTCAAGGGAATTTCGATCTACCGCACGCTGTTCTACTTGCCCACGGTGACGACGGGCGTAGCCACGGCCATCCTCTGGCAGTGGATTTTCAACACCCAGTTCGGCGTGATCAACATTGCCTTGTCCAAGATCGGCATCACTGGCCCAGGCTGGCTGACGACACGCACATGGGCCATGCCCTCCTTGATCATCATGAGTATGTGGGGCGTCGGCTCGCCGATGATCATCTATCTCGCCGGGATCAAGAACGTTCCCGAGTCTCTGTACGAGGCGGCCGAGATCGACGGGGCAGGCCGGTGGCGGCAGTTCTTTAGCATAACGTTGCCCCTCATCACGTCGAGCATCTTTTACAACGCCACCATCGGCATCATCGGATCGTTCCAGGTGTTCACGCAGGCCTATGTCATCACCAAGGGCGGCCCCGCTGATGCCACGCTCTTCTATGTGCTCTACTTGTATCGCACAGCCTTCGAGAACCTACGCATGGGCTATGCTTCAGCTCTCGCATGGATTCTTTTCCTTATCATCATGTTCTTCACTTTTATCCAGTTGTCGATGGCTAAGCATTGGGTGTACTACGAGAGCGCCCGAGACGACGGAGGTGTAGTGTGAGTGGGACCCAAGTGACAAGCGATCATACCGGGGTTGCGCCAGCGGCCTCACTCACGATGGGCCTGCATCGCACCCGGAGAGTGCAGCGTACTGTCGGCCTAACAATTGCCTACGTGGTTACCACAGTTCTTGCGGTGTTGTTTCTCTTCCCATTTCTCTGGATGGTGTCATCGTCACTCAAAACGCCTCAGGAACTCGTGCGCATACCTCCCACGTTGGTCCCTGAGACCTGGGCGTGGGGAAACTATATCGAGGCCTGGATGTCACAGCCTTTCCTGAGCTACTTTCGCAACAGCACCCTGATCACGGCACTGAACGTGATCGGGCGGGTCATCTCCTGCTCCTTGGTTGCCTTTGGGTTTGCACGAACCAAGTTCCCTGGACGTAACTTTTTGTTCGTGCTGTTGCTTTCCACCATGATGTTGCCCACACAGGTAACCCTCATTCCACAGTATCTCTTGTTCCGTCAACTGAACTGGATCAACACCATCAAGCCCCTGACCGTGCCCGCCTTCTTTGGCAACGCGTTTCACATCTTTTTGTTGCGCCAGTTCTTCATGAACCTGCCCCTCGAACTCGACGAGGCGGCCTATATGGATGGGGCCAACCGCTGGAGCATCTACTGGCGTATCGTCATGCCCCTGAGCCGGCCCGTCCTGTTGACGGTCTTGATCTTTACGTTCATCAACACGTGGAATGATTTCTTTGGGCCACTGCTCTATCTCAACACGATCGACCAGATGACGATTGCCGTTGGCCTGCTCTACTTCCGCGACCAGTTCGGCGCCCCCTTCCATCTCCTGATGGCATCTTCGGTGATGGCCGTGGTGCCGATCGTCGTCATCTTTTTCCTGGCCCAACGCTACTTCATCACGAGTATCATCATGACCGGACTCCGCGAAGGCTAGAACGCGTGCTGCTCGATGGGATGGTCGCCAGTACCTTGCCCCACCATCGTGAACACAAAAGCCGTGATAGATCGAGCTCGTGCCGATGCATCTCGCACAGACTGGCCTCTCAGAGTTGCCACAGGCCAGAAAGGGGGTGTCGACAAGCGAGACAACCGACGAAGGGAACAGCCATCGCCACGGTGTTGAGTCGCTGCAATTGCCGCATACAAGGAGAGAAGCACAGCATGTTGAACAGCCAGCTGACTCGGCGACAGATCTTGAAGATGTCCGGCATGGCCGGGGTTGGGCTAGCTATGGCAGCATGCCAGCCCAAGGTGGTGGAAGTCGAAAAGGTTGTCACCCAAGAGGTCGAAAAGGTCGTTGAGAAGGAAGTTAAAGAAACCGTAGTCGTCACAGAAAAAGAGATCCAAGTCGTAACGCCTACCCCCGGCCCCAAGCGCGCCGGCGAGGTGGTAACCATCCGCTACGGTACCTTCTGGAACATGGATCGCATCAACATTATGAACAAGGGGATCCGGGTGTTCCAGGAACAGGTCGAGGACGTGGTCATTGCCGTCGAGATGGGGGGCTCGCAATACCGCGACAAGCTCGCGGTACAGATGGCCGCCGGAACAGAGCCGGATTGCGGCATCTCGGATGTGTTCAGTCTCGGTCGCTACGCTGACGCCGGGCTATGCCTTGATCTGATGCCCGCCTGCGACGCTCGGGGCATGGACATCAGGAACGACTATCGCCTCAAAGGTGTAGAGATCTGGGCCGACAAGCTCGTGGGTATGCCCTGGGTCACCTTTGGCAACGCCATCTACTATAACAAGACCATGTTCCAGGAGGTTGGCGCGCCGGATCCCTACGACGACCTCGGTGGAAGCTGGAGCTGCGACCAGTTCGTGGATATCTGCCGCATGCTCACCGAAGCGACGGGCAAGCATGCCCTGAACGTCGATGTGACACAGCTGCACCATGCATGCGCCGGTTTCATTTACGGCCGGTGCGCTCGCCTCTACGACTTCCGAGAGTATTCTTACACCCTCAATGAGCCCGCCACCGTCCAGGCGATCGAGTGGCTCTTGCACGACCTCTACGAGCCCGGCTACATCATCGATCCCGAGACTCGGGATGCGACGGCCCTTGCCGGTATGATGGATCCCTTCAGTGGCGGCGCCGTAGCGATGCAACACATGAGCGCCGGCAACGTCGGTACGACGACGCTGTACGTTGGCGATGCCTTTGAGTGGGACATCGCTCCCTACCCGACGATCTCCGGCAGCCCCGACGAGAACTCGAGCTACGTGTCATGCGATCCGAACTTTGTGAGCGCGAACACGCCCAAGCGGGAAGAGGCCGTCGATTTCATCCTGTTCTGCGCTCAGGAAGAGATGCAGAACATCCTCAGTAGGGACAAGCTCAGCCTCCCCGCACTCAAGTCGGCGCCGTACGTCGAGGGTGGATTCCTCACCCCGCCGCCCAACCACACGGCAGTCTTCGATGAGCCCTGGCAGACGGGCCGGCTCGTCACGGCCTTCTTCCACCACAACACCTTGGAAACGCACAAGATCCAGGCGCGTGAGATCGAATACGTCATGCTCGGGGAGAAGAGCGTCCAGGAAGCATGCGACACCATGCAGAAGGAGTGCCAGGAGCTGATCTCCTACGAGACGCGCTTCGAACCCAGCAGCCAGTGGCTCCTCGACTTCCCCGCCAGCATGGGAAGCTGCAGGGCCTAACGAGCGGATTGCACGCCTCTAGGGCGTCACCCGCGGTAACGCCGCGAACGTCGAATGCGGTGGGGCGAGCTCTCAAGCTCGGCCCACCGCTTAGTAGAGAGGCTCCACCCGAGCCCGACCGCAACATCCGCCCAACGATCACTACTTGCGAGGACCTACGATGAAGATCGGTTTCGCCACCCAGCTGTGGCTCCGCGATAACCACTTTGAGAATTTCCACCGCATGCTCGACGAGATGTCGCTCATCGGCTTTGACGGCTTTGAGATGGCGCCGGCCTACCTCATCGAGCAGTATGAGGGACGCGCTGCCGAGCTGCGCCGTCTGCTCGACATGCACGAGCTCGAGCTATCCAGCTACTACCTCGGCATGACCTACGATATCCCCGAAGAGCGCGAGCGCGGCATCGCCGAGTTCAAGCGCCGCTGCCGCTTTGTCGCCGAGTTGGGCTTTGAGAACGTGCTCCTCGACGGCGGACGCAAGCGCCCCAACACCACACCGCAGCAGCTGGACGACCACATCAAGATCGTGGCCGAGACGGCCAACATGCTCGGCGAGTATGCCCGCTCTCTCGGCCTGACCCTGTCGTGGCACCAGCACTGGGGCAGCATCTTTGAGGTGCAGGCCCCCTTCCATCGGCTGATGGAGCTCACAGACCCCACCCTCGTCGGGTTCTGCCCGGACGTCGGTCAGCTGACGCTGGGTGACTTTGACGTCGTTGAGACCGTGCGCCGCTACGTCGATCGCATCCGCTACGTGCACTACAAGGACGTCACCTGCGCGGGCCGGCCACAGGGTGAGCTCTGGCCCGGCGGACCTGTCGTGCCCTCGGACGACGGCGCCTACGGCATCGACTCCCGCTGGCGGTGGGTCGAGCTCGGGCGTGGCGTGGTGGACTTTCCCGCCATCACTGAGGTACTCTTGGAGGCAGGCTACGACGGCTGGATCGTCGACGACTTTGACTTTACAGGATACCCGGCGCGTGCCTCGGCCCAGTCCTGCAAGGACTATATCAACCAGGCACTGAACATCTGGGGCGAGCGCGACATTCGCCGCGGGCTGGCACCGGCGCAGTCGTGAGCCATGCCCCGCGGCTATGGAGGATCGAGCGATGAAGCAAACGATTACCTGGCTGGGACATGGTTCGTGGCGTATGACCACGCGCCAAGGCACCATCATCTATCTGGACCCGTGGATCTCTGACAACCCCGCCTGTCCGATTACGCTCGACGATATCGACCGGGCGGACCTCGTGTGCGTCACCCACGGCCATAGCGACCACCTGGGCAATGCCATCGAGATCGTCAAGGCCACGGGCGCCACCCTCGTCACACTGCCCGAGGTCGCCGCCTACTGCTCCCGGCATGGCATCCCCTACGATGAGAACGGCGGTTGCGTGCACACCGGCGGCAGCATCGTACAGAAGGACGTGACGATCCACGCCGTGTTCGCGCTGCACAGCTCTGACATCATGGGCATCGAGTATGCCACCGACAATCAGGTGATGCCCGGCTCCGGCGCATGCGGCATGATCCTCACCCCGCGCGATGGCGTATCGGTGTACTTTGCCGGCGATACCGGCGTGTTCGGCGATATGGCCCTGATCGGCAGGCTGTACCAGCCCGAAATCGCCGTGTTACCCGTCGGCGGCAAGTACACGATGGGCGTCCGCGAGGCGGCCGTTGCCATGGAGCTGCTTGGCAGCCGCGTGCTGATCCCCGGCCACTATGACACCTTCCCGAGCCAAACTGCGGACATCGGCGAGCTGACACGTCAGGTGGCAGCACGATGCCCGGATGTGCAGGTCGTCGCGCTCAAGCCGGGCGCCTCCTATGACGTGTGACGTCTCTCCCGCTTGAGCCACTCGGTGCCCGATGGAGGCCTGTCGTGGTCTGGCTGGTGCCCATCAGGCGCCTCGCCAGACCACACAATCGACGCAAGAAGGAGCTAGCATGATCATCGACGCCCATATCCACCTGTGGAATCGCCTCCATGGCGATGACCTCGGGATCGAACGTAAGGCCCTCAGCTGGGGCAAGGCCATACAGCAGGGGGAGGTCTTTTACGCCGCGCCGCCCGCCTTTGAGGATAGCTTGAGCACCTACGAGCGGGCCATCGCACACATGGACTGGCTGGGCATCGACCGGGCGGTCGTGCTCCAAGAGTTCATGGATGGAAAGCAGGATGACTACCTCATGGAGGTGCGCAAGCTCTACCCGACGCGCTTTTCCTGCATGGCGCTCGTCGACAAGCACTACTTTGACGACCCTCTGGGCTGCTTCCGCAAGATCATCGATGAGGGCGGGCTCCAGGGATTCCTCGTTCGGACCCCCGCGCCCCCGGTCGGTGAAGTTGGCGTTTCGGCCCTCATGCCCCTCTGGGAGGCCTGTGCCGAGCGCGGGCTGCCGGTAGTGCTCAAGAACGGCCTGCCCTCGGACATCAACAAGATCGTCAAAGCAGTGCCCGAGCTCAAGATCGTCTGGTCACACTTTGCCGGGTACTCGGGTCCCCCCGAGCAGTACCGCGAGCGCCTCGAGATGACCGCCGCCAACCCGAACATGACCATCGACATGGGCGGCCTGACCTTCCGCCATCGCTATCCCTTCTCCCAGTGCAAGGAAGCGCTGCACGAGGCGGTAGAGCTGGTCGGCGCGGACAAGATCGCCTGGGGGTCCGACTATCCTCGCCCCGGCCTCGTGGCGGACGCCAGCTACAAGCAGCAGCTCGAGTTCATCACCATCGAGTGTGATTTTCTCACCGACGCGCAGCGCGAGCAACTCCTGAGCGGCACGGCGCTACGCGTATACCAGTGGGATGCCTAGCCCACATCGCCTGTAACGCCGAAGCGGCACACGCCTAGACCTGCGCCTCGGCATCACGATCGCCAGGGGCTCCTCCGTCTCTTGCGGAGGAGCCCCTGGCTTTTTGTGCCCCACAGCGCGCCTCCCCCGTACTCCCAGCTTGCCGATTCATCACCTCCACGCCCCGCGTCAGCAGCTCCACGATCTCGCCCTCTCGCGAACCAACCATCTGCGGCGGGAAGGTCCGCTCCGCCACCTTGCGGCCGTCCGCATCGCGGACGATCACCCGATGCCGCGCCGGGCTGTAGTCAACCCGCCATGGACAAGGGCCATGTCCGGCCTCCGGATGGGGCAGGCCTCCTATAGGTATCCCTTTGTCGAGCCACGAAGGGATCGACGCGAGCAGTGCAAGGTTGTTCCACGCTCGCGCCAGTGCGAGTCCATCATCACCCGCCTCCATGGCACGTGACGTCAGCAGATCCAGCCTGAGGATCTGCTCGCCAGTGGCGGCCACCACCGATAGCGTCATGTTACCAGTAGCGCGCACAGCCCACTCTGTCGAAGCAGCTGTGTTGACATGAGTCGCGTGTGTCATACTTTTCTGCCCAATGGGCAGCCGCACCCCGCAGTGAGCCTCAATAGCGAAGACTAGGCAGGCTACAACGGCACCATACACCGCCGCGCCATCAAGTTGCAGCTCATGTCAGTGGTATTGGCATGGCGATGGAACCGCTGCGTCACGCACTGGCCCTCTGCGTGACGGTCGCCAATGGGTAGAACTGCGCCCAAAGGGAGCAGCTCATGGAAGCTCCGAGCCATGGCCGGCGAGACGGCGGAGTGCCTGCTGTGGACCACGGCAACTCGGAGAGACGCCCGCCGAAGCTCCTGCGTCGCGACACGCCTGCGGGTCATCACCAGGCCTCTGGCCAAGTACGGTTTCGTGCTCCTACCACGGGTTGGATCGCGTTGGCAGAGTATTGCCCAAGTACCTTCAGCCGGCTGAGCCGTCTCCTTCTCCCGGCCCGCGCCTCCGAGCGTTTTCCGAAGACGCTGATCGGACCACGCTCCATGGCCTCTTTGATGCTGCCATCACCCCAGGAAATCCGCATGGTAGCGACCTAGTGGGTGCGCAACACGTTCCGTAGGACAACACGCTCAGAAAGTGCGCAAGCAGCCCTAGTCTCATCGGTCGAGCTAAGCCAATGAGGTAGTACCATCGCTAATACCCGACGCGGATGCACAGGATCCAGCACCTGACCGGATCGCGGAGACTCGTCACTGGGCACAGTACCTTGCAACCCGGTCTGGACATCATAGTGACTGTGCCCGTTCGTCGTACGATGCTTTTGGGCAGAACGTCCTAGCGTCGATCCCTCCAACGATGCTCGCCGGCACGCTTCACCTTCTCAGACTATTCTGGCGTAAGTGCCCTCAATGGAGAGGTTCGTATCCATTGGGATGCTATCGCCGGCAACCTGCTGTCACAGATGTCACTGTCCCCATGAGGCTTCAGACGCCATAGCCGTCTAGCCGACAAGGCCCGAGTCACCAAGATCAGTCACGTGACCCATATGCGGTGGATCACTTGCACACAACCAAGTCGTACCAGGCTTTGGGACCTCTCGATGTGTAGGAGGGGGCTGACAGCCCGCAGGGCCATGGATGAGCACCTAACGTCTACCGACATGCCCCGCCCGCCGGGCGCCCTGATGTACGCGGCGCCTTCATGCTGCATATCTCAAGCCGCGAGCTTACGCATCCGTCCCACCCCCCTCTTGCGCCTCGAGCAATCTCTTCCCGTGCAGGACAAGGAATGCATGAATCTGAGCTGTCGTGCGGACGGCCACAAAGTGCTTGAACCTCGCTCGGAACAGGAGTCCTGCGCCCACTGAGAGAACCAGAGCTGTCCCAACGACTGCCAACCAAGAACACGATGGAAAACCAACGGCCCGAAGTGACAGCATCCCCAAACATAGCTTTATCCCAACGAGGAGCAGCGCAAGCGCCAGAGCAAAGAAGGAAATGGATATACCCCGGTAGAATCCTTGGCGATATACATAGACATCGCGGTCAGCCACTAGACCGCACTGAGTGATCGTCGTGTCGCATAGACGTCCAAGAGCCTCCCAAGTGAACTGCTCCCGTGGTACGCCCGTCATGCTATAGGCCCTATCGTAGGCTGCCTCAACTAGAGCATCAGGAGTGTACCTCTTCTGATCGGCGTCCAGATCTTGAACTGTCGGGTAGACGGCCGTCAGCAGATTCCCAATCGCCTGTGTTATGTGTCCTAGCAAGTATGACACGAAGACGATCAGTATCCAGCCTTGAAAGCTCACCGACGGCACTGCTGGTTCGACTGCGGGGAAGAACACAGCCCACGCTGCCACCGCGATTGCAACCAACAAAACAGCCCCCGGATACAGGTAGCCAAACACGTCATAGAGCGTTACCTCGATGTCTCTAACCATGACGCCCCCGACTGCTCACATTGGCTGGTCGCCTGGCCCTCTGCCCCAACTAACATCACCCGTCGCCCACTCAGCATATCAACCAACGCCCCCTGCATGCCCATTTCCCACTATCACCACAACACGTCCACGCGCCCGGTCGTTGCCTAGCTCCCCACCAATACCCCGATCCTCTCCAGGAACGCTCGCTTGCTCTCCTCCGCCAACCGCTCGTACCGCGCCACCAACCCCTCCACCTCCAACGCATCGAGCCGTCGGTCGCAGGCCTTGATCGCTTTCCTGACGAGCAGAGCCTGCTGGTCGTTGAGCAACCGAGGCGTGGCCAGCAATGCTCTCCTGATCTTTAGCGCCTCATCCGCACTCATATTCTGGAGCGAACTCGCGTCAGGCACGTTCGCGCTGATCCAAGCATCGGCCTGCTGCCGCCGTCTTGCCTTGATCGTCGCGGCGATCCCCGAATACAGCATGTCGGTATCGAGGGGCGGCGCGTCATCGCCAAATTCTGCTTCCGTCTCCTCGATACACCGCTTCAATAGGGCCTCGAACTCGGCGCCGCTGAGCATGTCACTATCCAGTTGGCGATAGTGCACGTCGAGGAGGGCAAGCTGGCGCTGTACCATGGCGAGATCGCCGAGATCATCGTCCTCCCCCTCGAACAACCGGCGCAGCGCCATCACCTCGGATTCGAAATCCCTCAAATCGCCCAGGTTCCGCACCTGCCTATTATAGACCGCCAACAGCCTCGCCTTGTGTCGCTCGATCTGCCTCTTGCAAGCCAGACGAACGCGCTCTAGGTCTCCCCTCGCCGCTGCCAGCTGACCGCGAACTGCGCTGATGCGCCGCTCCTCCGCAGCCGCCACCTCGTCCTCAATCCGCGCAGCGTCCTCGAGTCGTGCGTTGATCGCTCGCATGGGTGTCGAGTCGTCGGGGCTGCTTGTCTCTGCGAGCTTGGCCGCAGCAGACCTCAGTTTCGCCACCGTGGTCAGGAAGCCGATGTGCTCCTCGAACTGCCGAACCCGACGCTCGAGCGCGGCTCTCTCCTCTTCCATCCCGAGCGTGTTAAGATTGTCCGCGACGCGCCCCATCCAACGTCTAAAGTCTGCCAACTGCGTGGCATTCACGGGTCGCTGGTGCGATAGCCATGAGCCGAACCGCTGCTGTACCTCGATCCGCGCTGTCGCTTCGTGTTCCTCGACGAGACGCACCTGTTGCGCCGTCCAACTATCCGTCTCCACCCGCATGGAGCTAGAGAGCCTGCACAGCTGCGCGGCCCCCCATGAGATGAGACTCACGTCATCCCGGCTGGCGCCCGTAGTGACCTTCTCGAGGGCGTCATCCAGCGTTTTCTCAAAGCTCGCGAGCGCCTGTTTTGCCTCCTTCGCCTTCAACTTCAGGTTCTCGTATAGGTAGTGTAACGCAGGCGGCACGGGCAGGCGTTCTTCGAGCTTGATAGCTTTGCTCCAGTATTCAACCCTGCCGATATGCGTCGATTCGATCTCCCAGGCGTTCAACATCCGGTTCCACTCTCCGATCGCCGTCTCAGAGACTCGCACCATCTCGGTGGTGTCGAGCACCGACATCTCGAGGAATCGCCTCGGCAGGGCCTCCTGTAGCCACCGCTCGATCCCAACCGTCTCCCCGTGACGCCGCACCTCCAGGGTGTCCCGTCGCGGCGCTACGTAGAGCGCCAACAGCAGCCCCACCGCCGCGATACTACCCCCGTACGGCGGCAGACATAGTTCCCGAACCACGGCCCCCAGGTTAAGGCTCGCGTCGCCGTCCTCCGCACCGAGCCGTGCATCGATCTCCTCGATGATGCCCCGCACCGTCGGGTGCGCTGGCAGCAGGCGGACGGCCCCGGCGCCGTCGAGCGCCCCCCAGCAGCTGTCCAACACCTCTACCGCCCGGTTCCTCTCTTGCGGCCGCCGAGCCGTGATCCATTCGCGGTCGAGGCGCCCTAGGAACAGCTCACGCGTGAACAACGCGCAATCGATCGCCGCGTTTCCTCTATCGGTCGTAAACCCGTCAAATGGGAACGGAATGCTCCTCGCGTATATCCTCTCGAAGAGTGTCTCGAGGGTCTTCGTCAACAACGTGATCGGGATTTCCTGCCCCGTCGCGAACACCATCTGCCGTTGCCGTCTCAAGTTCTCGAACAGGTTGTCCAGCTCGTCGCGCACGATGCTCTTGCGATCCGACACAAACCTCTCGAAACGCTGTGCGTCGCGCTCCGTCATGCCCCGCTCGAGCACCCAGTACTCCGCCAGTTTGGCCCCGAACGCGCCATCTCTGTCATGCAAAAAGACGATCGCTATCGGTACCCCGACGTCCCATGGCAACCCGGCCTTTTGCACGCAGCTCTTGAGCCTCGCCTTCGCGACTCCCTTCACCACCTGCAGTTCGCTCTCGCCACCCACGTAGCAATAGATCAGCTCGCCTTTGGGCTGATCTACCCCTCGCGCGTCGCGCCAGTTCCGGAAGGCATTCTCGATCTGGGCTGCCAACAACGAGATGTTCGTAAAGGAGACGCGATAGCCCCACTCCTTCGTCGAGATATTGCTATTGGCGCCATAGTCCGTATTGTGCACCGCCAGATCGGTGCGCTCGGGCAACCACCCGGCCAGACTCTCACCGAATATTCCTGCCCTATCCTCCGCCGTGACGTCCGCAACCCTGGCCTCCAGATACGCCAGGAACTGCGCCCGCGGCACAGCATCGCTGACGATCTCGTACTGGCCGAGCCCCTCATTCCAGCTCAGCGCCCCCCGCTCCGACTCAAGGGAGCGCACCGCTGCCTCGATCGCCTCGGCCGCACGCCCACTGAACAACGTGATCGCCCGCAGGCAGTCAGTCTTTGATGCCAACCGAGCGCTCGTCTTGGTCAACAGCAGCACCGCCCGTAGCGCGCGTTCCTCGTCTGCGCTCATGTGCGGCCCAAACTTGGCCAACACACCCCGATACGCCTGCGCCGCGGCGCCCTGCTGCCAGGAGCGCTCTGACGCTACGAACTCATCCACCAACGCCTCGCCGCACAGGTCTACCGGCGCGATGGAGAACCCTACCGGCGCCTCACGTTCTTGAACCGCTTCATAGGCATCGGCCAGCAACGAAAGCGCCGATCGCTGCTGAAGCGAGCGTCCCGCCGACGCCAGGCGGTACAGCAACAGGGTGGAAAGCGGATGGAGCGGCCAGCACCCCATCCGCACCACCCGCTCAAGTGTCTCGGCGTCCGCCCAAACCCCGTGCCCCGCCATATCTGGATACCAGCGCAGCATGTCGGCCCGCAGCACAGCCGAGTCCTCACCCTGCGCCGCCACCTGCCGCGCCACCGCTTGTGGATCGCGCTTTTCCAGCAGGTTCGCGATCAGCGTCTCCAGGTTGGTCGACAACCTTGCCTTGGGCACTGCATCGTACCGCGTCACGTACCGCTGGAGATCGTCACGCAGCTCCGGCGCCACGCGCGAGATGTACGCCTTCAGTTCGTACTGGATAAAGCACAGCAGGAACACCCCATCCGCGTTCGCCTGCACCGCCTCGTGCAACTGCTGCAGCGCGCCCGGTCCGGCCATCCCCGGCTTCTGGACCGCAAACTCCATGTACCGGCCAAACTCGTCGAACAGGACGAGCATCCCGGCGAATGGCCTGCCCTGGCCGCAGTACACGTCGCGCACGACCCGCACCACGTCGTGCAGCGACTCTTGTCCTACCGCCCGAAGGGGTGCCCCCATCTTGCGTTCGTGCAGGCTACTGACGTGGTCGAATGCCTCTTCGTCCTGCGCCTCCAGCCGCCCGACGATCTCCTCGCGCGACGCCTTACCAAACTCCTCCTCAAACTCGCCGCGCAACGCCGTGTAGAACGATTCCACAAAGTTGGTGGCATACCGGAACCGCGGGCGCAGGTCCTCCAGCGCGGACGTGTCCAGCCCGCGCCTTCGCAGTTGCGACAGCACCTGCCGCACGATCTCGCCCGTCAGGTCGAAATCCCGCATCCCGTTGATCGCCACCACCAAGACCGGCTGGCTCAGGTTCTCGAGGTAGCCACGAACCCGCTCCCCGGTCTCCCGATCCGCGCTCCGCAGGTTGGCGATCACCCGCTCCGCTAGATCACTCCCCGGTGCGCCGAGCAGCGAGGCCAACGTCACCCCGAGGTGCGACTTGCCCGTGCCGTAACCTGCCACGGCGATCGCGAACGGCTCGCCCGTTTTTTGCCCGGTGATCCTCTCCACCACATCGAGCACGAACGTCGCCGTGTCCACCGGCCGCAACAGCGGATCCTGTAGCGCCTCCCGCGCCACCCCATGATAACTCGGCCCATGGAAGGCAAAGTGGCCCGCCGCCTTCGCGGCCAGCTCTGGATTGCTCTCCAGCCAGCCGACCTGCACCGCGCCGCTGAAAAGCAGATCCCTACGAAACGAGACGATGTCGCCCAGTCGCACCATAATGCCACTCCCTGTTGTGTCGCGTTGTCAGGCTATGTCGTCGAACAGGCTAGGCCATGCGCCCTCAGCCACAGCGCGTTTGTCGAAGATCCATGGCCGCATTTGGCGATCCACCGTCACCAGCCCCTTTCGATCCAGTAAGGCGCAGAGCCGCTCGACCTGCTCTGGCCCCCACAGGCACGCCTCGAACCATCCTGTCGTGGCATTCAGATCCGAGAGCGTGACCTGCATCTGCCCCGGGAAAAAGGTCTCCATCAACTCCAGCGCCATGGCCGAATATGCCGTGGCATAGCTATCGAGCAGCGGCGCGCTCCTCCGCTCGATGGCGTCCAACGACACCCCCAACACCCCAGCCCGTCCGAGCGCCGCCTCATCCTCGTACGTTCTGATCAGCGGCCCCGTCCTCTCATTCCCGCCGCCGAACACACCGACGAGATAGCTCTCTAGTTCGCCCCGCGTAAAACGACTCCCCAACGCACGATAGCCATCGACGAATGCCGCCCGCCACGTCCTCGCCCCAATGTCCACCCGGCACAGGTTCAGATGCGCCACCCACTGCGTCAGCGTCTCTCCCAGATACCGGTCCATCGCGTACACCGCCTGGCCCAAGGGCGTAAGCATGGGCCTCCGTGAGAGCGGCGTCTCTGTCTCGCCCAGCGTGACCAGCCCCATCCCCCGGGCATAGTCCACAATCGCCGGAACCTTGCCCGTCGACTCCCCCATCGGGATCCCCGTCTCGGCGCTGATCTCCTGATATGTGCCCTCTTTGCCCAGCGCCGCATAGTGAAGCAGCGCCCCAATCAGCCGTCTTTCGGGCACGAACGTTCGATGGAAATTGATCGGCAGCACCTCAGTACCTCTCGCCCAGCGAGGTGATGCGGATCTTGTGATACTTTTTCATATCCAACCCACCGCTCGCTTCATTACGTGTCGGCCCCAACGAATAGCACTCCCCCCGAGAGAGCGAGGATAGGCGCTGCACCCACTCCTCGCTGCGGTCGCCCGTGGCGTTCGCCAGGATCTGGGCAAACGACGGCAGCTCCGTGTCCGCCGGCTTGAAGAACAGCTTGTGGCTCGCCTGGAACAACCGATCCCGCGCATCCCGGTCCAGGCTGCTCAGCGTCTGCGTCGCCAGCACCAGCGAGAACCCAAACTTGCGCCCCTCTGTCAGCAGCTGCCCCATCGGGCTACCCAAGCTGTGGTCCAGGTTCTGGATCTCATCCAGCACCACCACGCGAGGCCTGTCCTTACTCCCCTTCGCCCGGTAGTAGCGGTACAGGTCGATCAGCGAGAACTCGGTGATCAACCGCTGTACGTCCCTCGAGTACCCCGCCAACTGGATAATGTGACACCGCGACTCTGTATCCGTGTACAGCGACTCCCAGCTCTCCGGATCCTCAGGTCCAAAGGGATGCATGTCGATGAACGGCTGGATCTTGCTCAGCACCGAGGCCGCTGAGGTCGCTACCGGCCCCCCCGCCTCGCGCAACTCCTGCAGCCCCTCCGCTAACGCCTCTAGGCCAAAGGCATCATCACCCCCCTCGATGCCGTCGCGGATCACCTGGTACAGCGCTGACTTTTGCTGGTCCCCCAGCTGGTAAACCTCCGAGAACACCCCCGTCACCCGCTGCGCCGTAATCGACGGATCCTCATCCAGCACCACGTCATCGATCACATCCGCCTGCTTGCGGAACGGGTTGATCGGTAGCGGCTCCCGCCGAACCATGTGCTGCTTCGGGCGCAACCTCTCCCGCAACACCTCCTCGAGCTGGTTCGTGGTGAAACCGTTGGTATAGTCCACGATCAGCGCGTTCTGGCCCGCCTTGCCGAACTCGCACAACAGCGCCTGAATCGTGTACGTCTTGCCCGTGCCCGAGGCCCCGAACACCAGGATGTGGCGATTGGGCAGGTCCTCGTGCCCGAACTCCCAGTACACCGGCTGATTGCCCGGCACCCGATGCCCTAGCAGGACGCGCTCCACCACATGAGCCCCTGGAGTGGGCATCACGACCTGCCCCACCGGCTCCGATCGCGCCTCGGCCGCTGCCCTAACCTCTGCCCGGCCATCACCCGTCCCATCCTCCGGCGCCACCATCTCACGGCGCTCGACCTCGTCGCGCGCAGGAACCTCGTCCACAGGCTCAACGACCGGCGCGCCCGCCGACGTCGCCGGCACCGTCCCCGCCCAGGAGCTGCGCCGTAGCGCCGGCACGCCGGCGAATATGTCGGCGCTAACCCCATCCAGGCACACCCGGCGGATCAGATCCTTGCCCGCGGTGATCGCCGGAACGGTCATCTCGTCACCATCGATCTCGATCTGCCACTCCGTTTCGCGCCGCATCCCATCGCCGTCGACGTCTGTCCAGAACGCCACCGCCGCGCCCTGCCACGAGATCGAGAACAACCCCTCCGCCATCCGCTCCAGCGCCATCAACGTCGAACGGTACCGTGGCAGCGACGTGCTCGCCCGCGTCGCGATCAGCCGATGGAGCTGCATCCACCAGTACCGCTGGTCCGGCCGATCCCCAATCCCGATCTTCATCCCCTCGCGCCGTGGCCGAAAGCGCCCCACGAGCCGCTCCAACCCATGCCGCACCTGCTCGCGCGCCTCGCGCAACACCGCCTCCGACTGCTGCGCCAGCTTGCACTCCACCACCTGCGCCTCGACCTCGAGATTCCCCTCCACGATCCTGGCCCGCAACCGCAGCAGATCCGGGCGCGTCTTGACCGGGGCATCGTCGAACCAGTGGTGGAACGCATCCAACGACACGATCTCGTCGCAGAACGCCTCCGGGTCCCGCGGCAGCAACGTGCGCAGCGTCGCATACGCGGCATAGTCCCGCACATACTCTGACGGTCCCGTCGCCTTGACCACCGACAGCCCCGCCATTCCCGCCGCCGCCGAGACCAGGCGCTCCGCCACCCGCTCCTGCACGTCCGCGTCCCATGGCCCCAGCCGCACCGACAACTGCTGCTCGAGCCGTCGCCCCACATCGGCCAGCGAGTACTGCTCCGTCGACACCGTATAGTTGCTCTCGCCGCTGGCGCCCACCCCCGCGCCAAAGCCAATGATCTCCCGCCGCTTCTCCCCCGCCGGGATCCCCTGCCGCAACAACTGATCGTCCACCGCCGGATCGATGCACACCACCCACCCACAGCGCGCGTGCGCCGCGGCCATCACCTTCTCCCACGGCCCGAAATCGCTCCGGCTGATCACCACGTGCCGCCGCTCGGGCTCCGCGTTCCCCTGGCTGATACGCGCCATCACCTCCGCGTGCAGCGTCGCCAGGCCGAACCGCGCATGGCTCAGCACCCGCTCCCGCTGCGCCGCCTTCCCCCCGGTACGCACCGCGCAACACGCCTTCTCCAACACCGGAAACTGGCGATACCCCATATCGCTCAGGTCGCCCGGCCCCAGATGCTCGAACCGATCCGTCCCCGCCTCCACGAAATCCATCAGGAACAACACATCCAGCGGCGTCGCGCCCACCAGCCGCGCCAAGTGCTCCTGCCGCTCTCGATCCGCCACCACCCGATAGGCGATCGTGATCCGGCAGTTCTCATAGTGCCGCCTGCTCGACGTCAGCTCCGCCTGCTGCCACCGGTCTCGCCAGGCGTTCAGCCACCGCGTCACCGCCGAGTCATCCCGCCCCGTCGAGAACACCGTCACCTGCAGCCCATACGGCCGATCGCCCCGATCCCGATCCCCCAACACCTCCCTCAGAAACGCATCGATCCCCGCCACCACCGGCTGGATCTCCCGCCCACAGTACGCCCCCACTGCCATCCCATCGTCCGCATGGGCATGCAAAGCCCGATAGTCCATCAGCGTGTGGCACACCAGGCTCGACGCCCGCGTCTCGCTGAACAGCTCGCTGTCGCTGACCTCCTCCTCGTCCTCATCCTCATAGTCCAGCAACAACCGGCCGCTCATCTGCGCCGACGGCGTCCGACACTGCCCCACGAGATGGAAATACCCATAGCTCCGCACCCGGCTGTCCAGCGCCCCCGCGCTGTTCATCAGCGTCCCGAACACCGGCCGCTCGATCCGCGCCAGATCCGTCACCCGGCTCCACGTCCGCGGGCTGAACGGCCGCGCCGCCCGCCGCGTCAACTCCTCCGACGCCTCCAGGCAGAAACTCTCTGCCAAGAACGTGTGCTGCTGCCGGATCATATCCAGCACCGCCGGATGCAGCGGCGTCGCCACCGCGCACACTAGCTCCGTCTTCCACTGCCACTCCCCCGCCGTCGCCTCGCGCTCGTCCACCACATAGAACGCCTTCAACAACAGCGGCTGCAGCGCGCTCTCTCGGCCACGCTGCAACAACGTCTGGCACGCATCGCGATACGCCATCCGCAGGTCATCGAACGGCCCCTGCAACGCCGCATAGAACCCCTTCTCCTCCACCTCCCGCAGGAACCCCTGGAATCGCGCCGATACCTGCAGCAACGGCCCCAGCGCCGGGTCTTCCCTCTCGATCCCCTGGGCCGACAGCAGGTCCACCACCCGCCGGCCCTGGCTTCCCACCGCCACCCCCAGCACCCGCGTCACCTCATCCTCGTCCCGCGCCAGGAACACCTCCGGCATGTGAGGCACCGCGTACGCCGGCAACGCGTTCCCGCCCCGGCGGAACCCATCCAGCGCCCACAGGCACAGGCTCTCCAACAGCCGCACCCCATGCTCCTGCGGCAGGCACCACAGGTACTCCCGACGCACCGGCTCTCCCCCGGCCGACGCCACCTCAACCTCGAACTTGAGATAGGGCTCCCCTACGTGCGTCCTCTCGTACCCGAACGCGCTATCCCCCCCGTCCGGGCACAATCTCGACTTTACCTGCGCCGATGGGGCCCCGTCGCCGCCCCCTACCTCCATCTCCTCCAACCACGCATCGATCCCCCCCAACACGCGCCGCAGAAACGCCCGCGCCCGATCGTCGTCGCTCCCCCCGTGGTCCTCATCCCCATCACCCGCATCGAAATCGTGGCGAAACAGCACGCTCCGTATCGAGATCCGCTCCGGCGTCTCATCCCCCGCCGACGTCGCGCTCCTACCCGTCGAGCGAAACTCGCCCAGCGTCAGCCACATCGCCCGCAGGAACACCTCCGGCGGCATCCCCCGCAGCCGGGTCACCGTCTGCCGCCGCCGCGGTTCCCCCGGCCCGCGGTACCCCAACACCTTCTCGAGGATGAACGGGAAATCCGCCCGGAGCAGCTTGGCCCGGTCCTCCCCCGATCGCGCCTCGATATAGCGCCGCAGCGACGCCAACAGCTCCTCCAGCGACCCAAACTCCCCCAACAGCTCCGCGTCCGGCTCCTGTGGGTCGCTCGCCCGAAACCGCTCTATCGCCTGCAGCGCCCGCCGCCGCGCCGACGCCTCCAGGAACCGCCCATAGTTCGCGAACTCTTGCGCCTCCCGGATGTACGACGCCACCGTCTTTTTTCCGCGCGCCCGCGCCAGACCCAGCATCGGCGGCAGGTTGAACGCCCGCAGGTCGCCCAACACCAGCCGGTACGCCTCTCCGCCGTTCGACACCCCCGTCAGGTCCAGCCCCTCCAGGTACGTGCTGATCCCCACCAGGTCCGCCAGCCCATGGTCGTAGGCCTTCGCCAGCACCCCATCGGCGATACGCTCCATGGCCCGCCCCTCGTCCTCCGCGCTCAGCACGTCGGCAAACCGCCACTCCACCCACCGACGGAACGACCTTCCCAGGCAGATCGCCCACACCGCGCCGTCGTCCAGGTGAAAAAAGTCCTGCAGGCTCGCCCGGTCATCGATGTGGTCGTACCCGGCCAACACCGTAACCAGCGTATCCTCCCTCTCGGGGTCGCGCACCCGGTTCCGCAGGCTCGTCAGGTTGTCATCCGCGTTGTACCACCCGCGCTCCCGCGCCAACTCCAGGTTCGCCCCGTCCGACGCCGAGCCGCTCCGCCGCCACGCCTCACCCAGCCTGTACGCGATCCCGCACACGAACCGAACCCGCCGCCCCTCCCGGCGGCTCAGCTGCTCCTCGAGCGCCGCGCCGATCGCCACCAAGAGTTCTGACGGATACGATGGGAGCACGTAGCGATAGGCGCGTTCCTCAACGGCCTCTTCGACGATATGATCGACGATGGTCCTTGCCAGGAATCTCACGCCCCACCTCCTCGCGCTCCCTCAACCTCCGGCTCGTACGGGTTGCGCACCACCGCGCAGGCATCCGACAGCTCTGTGAGAAACCCACCGGCCCGCAGCATGCCGGCCAACCAACTTCCCTTGCCCGGCTGCATCGTCCGGTTCGGCGCTAAACCGCTCCAGGCGGCCGCACCGTCGAGGTACTCCTCCTCGATGGCCATGCCATAGTGTAGATAGAGCCGCCTCAAGAAGGTGTCATACGTGCAGCGCTCCCCAGGCCGCAACAGCGCCAGCACGAGGTAGCGCAGCACCTCATCCGTCATTACGAATCTGGCACCCCGCCCTCGCTTCGGGGCGATCAGCCCCAGCTTCTTACCTAGGTTCAACAGGAGCTTGTGACCATACCGCGTGTCCGCCTCTCGATACAGCCTATCCACAGAGACCGGGCCTCCGTGTGCGTTCGTGACCAACGCATCGCCGCGCAGCGCCTGGTAGATCATCCGCTGCACCACTTGTAGATTGCGCTGCGACGCCATGCGCAGCGGCGCCGAGGCGCCCTCCGGCGGCGTCATCACCCAGGCATACTCCCACGGGCCTTCTGCCGGGTCCATCTCCACATAGCGCGCACTCTGGGCACAGAGACTGCGCAGCACCTGGAGCGCACAGCTGACCACCAAGCTCTCCAGCCGCTCGATCGGATCGAGCCGGGCAGTCAACACACGGCTCAGCTCAATAGCAAACAGGTAGCCCTCTTTCCAACTCTCTCGAGGACACCACTCACAGGCCAGCCAGCCATCATCCTTGCCTCGAGCACTGGCTACTGCCCGCTGCGTGTGTGGGTCCAATCCGTCCAGAGTGTCGATTAGAGCATCAAAGGCACCGTTGGGGCGCCCGAAAACGTTGCTCAGGCCATGCTGCAGAACTCGTTGCAGTTCGGCCGGATCCTCTTCTCCACGAGAGACGCACAGGGGCTCGCACTGGCGCAGTGAATCCACAAAGTGAGCATGACTCCCTGGAGGCGCAGTCAAAGCGTTACATAGCTGAAGGTAGAGGAGCTCCCCTCCTCTAGCAAGAAATCTATGTCTAGAAACACTGAAATAACGCAGAAAATCGCCGACGTAATCAAGCCAGTCGGTGGCAGGATGTCCGCGAGCCTCCGTTTCATTCCACAGCGTCTCCTGCGTCAGCAACCCTCTGGAGACAGGGAAGAACGTCTGGGCGCACCATGTGCGGCTGGATCCCGCTCCCTGGAACCCCGCCATCAATTCCTCCAGCCACTCCACCGCCTCGCGCACCCTCCCACCGTTCATTTTGATCATGCTCTCGAGGCGTCTAGTGAGGGACTCGTAATGCTCCATATGTGCGGGATGTCGCGTGTGTACAGGGGACGCGCCTAGGAGGGCAAAGAGCTTGAGGTTCAGTTTGACGGGTGGTCTGTATTGGAGCGGCGCTGAGCGAGGCCATGCTACCAGGGCATCTCGACTGGGTAGTGGGCCATAGATCAGACCGACAGTCGAGATCTGCTTCTCACAGCAGACCACCGACAGGAATTCCACGAGCAGTTCCAAGGCGCCCTGTTCGGCGATGAAGCGCTTGCCGAAGAGCCGGATGGCTGGATTTCTATCTTCTTCCTCAATGGTGGGCAGGCACGGGAACGGTTCGGGCAGGCCTACCGTCATCGCAACACCTCCAGATGGTTGCCGAAGAAGTGCACTCGCACCGGCAGCAGCCTGCGATCGGCCCCGATGCGTACCAGCTGCAGACAATCGCGGTCCGTATTTCCGCTTGTGCTCAGGAGGCGTGCCTTCAGCCGCTCCAGCCGATGGACGTAAAAGGCCGAGAGTTGCGCCGCGACCTCGCCCTCGGATCGCCGCACCACATAGTCGAGGAACGGCAGCTCGAGGGGCAGTCTGGCCTCACCCCCGCGCCATTCCAGCGCGAGCTTGCCCCTGCTTCCCGGTACCGAGCGATGCCCCGGCTCTACCGCGAGCCGAAAATCCTCGCCTGCAAAGCTCGCCATGACCACCTGGGTTCTGCTGCCCTGCGGGCGCCGGCTCAGCGTAATATAGAGTCGATCCGTGGGCTCCCACTCACCCTCGGGCAAGCGCACGGCGGCCCAGTGTTCCTGCAGGACCTGGAGAATGCGACCGCGATACCGCTGCTCGATGAGTGCTGGAATCTCTGCACCTTCTCGAGTGAACTCGAGGTACTTGAGCAGCATCGGTGAGCGCAGGAAGCAGGATAGATAGGCCCGCCCCGCCTCATCGTCGAGGGCGCCAAAGAAGAACAGCAGGCGGCGCGCCTGCCGGCGTGCGGCGTGGCTTGGGCGCTCTGTCTGCTCGCGCAGCCGTCGCAGGATACCCCGGGCGCTCTCGGCCATCGCAAAGTGCGCGCCATCACCCCACAGCCCCCGCTCGATGTAGGGATCGAGGATGACGCCGAAATCCGCCTCGCGGATCTTGACCACGGGGTACAACTGCATCGCCTCGGGCAGCAGCCGTTCGCTGCCATCAGTGCCAAAGAACCGGTTGAAAAAGAGCGATCCCATCCGGACCGTTTGAAGCGCCGTCGACGACTTCTTTTGCAGCTCGGCGCAACAGCGACCGGCCGTCAGGGCGTAGGCGAGGTGGCCCACCATCTGCCGCAACGTCAGCCGCACCCCATACTCGTACAGGCGCCGATACACGAGCGCAACCCTCTCGACCGCCGGTTGCGCGCTCTCGCGAACGAGCCGGACGTTGGCGTAGAGTGGACAATCACCGCTCTGAGCGCACGCGCCGCACACCTCCCAGTTCTCAGGGGCCAGCATTCGCGTCAGCACACGGCACGCCGTCTCGATGCTGTCGGTGCGCCCGATGTTGAGCAGCAAGAAGCGCTCGCGCAGGACGGGCACGATATCGTCAGCCTCGAGTGCCGTGAGCAAGTCGCTCTCAACGTTCGTTTCGCCCAGCCCCTCGAGGGTCAGGCCCCGGACACTCTCCAACAGCGTACCAGTGTTGCTCACCACGAGATAGTTAGAATCGCTGTTCCCCGCCGGTTGCTCCAGCACGTCGGCCCGATCGGCCGCCGTCAGCTCGCTCATGTCCTTGACGATCACGAGCTGCTTGTCATCGACCTTGACGGTCACCCTGGGAAGCGGCGGCATCCACTCCCCCGTGAGGCTGTGGTATATCTCGGCGGCGATGGTCGTCTTGCCGTCACCGGCGTTGCCGGTAAGGATGACGTTGCGGCGCTCGCGAACCAGCTTGTCCGAGATAGACCCGACCAGGGGATTGGGGACGTACACGCGCTCGAAGAAGGGATTGCCGCTCTGCGCCTCAGCCGTCGCGTTCTCGTTGCCCGCCGATGCACTGCTGAGGGTGTTCAAATAGTCGACAAAGGGGTTACCCTCGGGTTCGGCGTGCGCGGTGGGCGTGGGGGGGCCACGTAGAACGGAATGGTTGGTGGCAGAGGATCTGTGGTGATGACAGCCGCCTCAGCATGGACGTCCGGGATTGGCACATCCGCATCTTGGGGGAGCGCCTCGAGCATCTTGGATGCCGTGGCGTATCGCTGCGAACCATCGGTTGCCAGCGCCTGCAGGAGCCACTCCGTCCAGGACGTGGCGATACATGACCTGGGATGAGCGGGCCGCGGCGGTGGGCCACCGACAGTTGGTGCTGGTTGCGGCTTGGCTCCGTACAGCCATTCCCAAAGGGTGACACCGAGGGCAAAGGTGTCTCCGTCTGGGGCAAACTGCATCTCGGTGCCCAGGATACGATCCGGTGGCACGTACCCTACCGTGCCGGCGAAATCCTCGGTGCGCGGGGGCCCGGCCACGCTGAGGTCGATCAGAATAGCCGAGCCGCCATGGGTGATGACAACGTTTTCGGGCTTGACGTCGCCATGGATCAGTGGGCTCGGCCGCCCCTCCTCATCACGGTGCTCGTGAAAGGCCCTCAGAGCGTCGAGCAGGTCCAGCGCAACGCGACGGAAGGTCTCGCCATCGGGAAGGTCTCCACGATCGATCAGCTGGCGCAGGGTCTCACCCTCGACGCAATCCATGACCAGAAAGTAACGCTCTCCATGCCAGTGGCCGTATCGCCCATCCGATCCGACGACGTGATCTGACGAGATACAGCGCATCAGCGTGCGCTCCCGCAAGGCTCGTTCGCGGGGCACCTCGCGGTTGAACACCTTGAGGGCAACCTGATCCTCATCCATCGTCTTGGCGCGGTAGATCTGCGCTTCAGCGCCCTGGCCCAAGAACTCGAGGATCTCGTACACGTCATAGGTGTCGCCAGGCTCGAGCCTGGCGTTCGGGGGAGGCGCGTCCGGGCCATCTGTCGCCATATCATCGGGAGCGAAGGCCTCCACGAAGGCACGGGCGTTGCAGAGACGACGGGAACGATCGGCCACGATGGCATCTTGGATGACAGCGATCACCTCGTCTGACAGGCCAACATCACGGAGCCGACGGATCTGCCGATCGCTCAGGGCGCCACCTTGCGCCGCGAGTTGTCGCGCTGTGGCATGCGGCTTTTCCCCAACGAATAGCTCGTAGGCCAGCACCCCAAGGCTGAACAGGTCGGTGCTCTCGTCGATGTCCCGCCCCTCGAGCAGTTCTGGCGCCGTATAGCCGTCGTCTTTCAACCTCGTAGGGTCGGGAAGGACGGTGAGGTCACCGATGGGGCGTTCGAGCTGGTACGAGAGATCAAAGTCGGTAAGCTTGGGGATGCCGTTCATCATGAGGATGTGTTCAGGCTTAACCGCGCGATGGATGATGCCCACATCATGAGCAGCGGCCAGAGCGGAGGCGATGGCAAGACAGATCTCTTGGGCACTCTCGACGTCCGGGCGAGTGTCCTCGTCGTCCATGAGGTCACGGAGGGTGCCCGCCTCTGACCACCGGCATCCCTCGATGATGTCCCCCTCCTCGGTCATGTGAACCCACACGGATTGGATGTTGGGGTGATCGCCGATCTGCGCCACGGCATCGAGGGTACCATGGGCCTTGCGCTTGGCACGACGCCGCTCTTCCTCAGAGTCGGATACGGACGGCCGGAAGATGCGGAATCGCGTCAATCCGCGGGAACGACCATCCACTGGGCGGGCGAGGAGTTCGATGCAATCGGGTCGTTGTGACAGGTACTCGACGGTCTCGTAACCGGGAACCGCGTATACGGGGCTACGTGGCGGCTCGGACTGGGACTTGTAATAGTCCGCAATGCCGCGGATTTGGTTCGTGGTCAGGATACGTTGCTGCAGCGACACCTCCCGCTTTCTGAGGTAGGCGATGAACGCGTCGATCGAGGCAAACGTTGGGTTGTAGCGTGCTCGCTCTGCGGCGACGGCTGGGCTGTCGGCGTTCTCGATCTCGGCGTCGGGATTCGTCAGCACCACGACCGATTCCACCCACAGGTTGGGATAGGTGGGGAAGCGATGCTCGTACAGGGTCTTGACCAGCCGGCACTTGAATCCGTTCGCGATGTGGGGATCAGGTGGAAAGCGGTAGCCGTCGATCAACCACCGGTTGGGCTGAACGCGTATGCGCCCAGACCAGTGTTTCAGTTCGACCACATAGATGCCCGTATGCGTCACGACGATCAGGTCACACTCGTAGTAGCCGTTGGACTGGTCGTCGTGGATCCAAACGTTATCCAGGAGAACCCCGGTACTGCCCAGCTATTCGCTGATGGCCTGAATCGCGCGCTTTTCGTGAGCGAAGAGCGATCGATTGCCCAGCTCAGCCGTGTAGTCCTGGGGTTCATCCTGTAGCTGCCGCATGGTTTGGCCAGCCTTTGTGCGTTTGGTGAGGATAGAGACGACATGCTCTTCGACCATTGATGCTGTGCGTGGGTCTTGGAGCAACCGAAAGAGCTGCTCATCCAAGCTGGCATATGCGATGTTTTCTCGCAGCTCTTTTGGTCCGCCCACCGAGCGTAACGCGTCCAGAGACGGCTCGCGGCCTGGCAGAGGATGCAAGTGCCATAGGCCCGAGTTCCTTAGGTGGAAAAAGGGGGCCCACGGCCGTTCTCTGTCGCTGGGTCTTCCATACTGCCGTAGGCGCTCCGCGAATCTGTCCCTGACCTGTGCATCCAGAACGAACCAATTCCCATGGTTCGGGTTGCTTCGCATCACATCGAGGATCGCGAGCAGGAGGAGGTACTTGTGCGGCCTGAATCCGCGGCCAGGAGGTGAGAGGCGCTTCAAACGATCAAGGATCTCATCCAGGGTCATGAGGGCTTCTCCAAAATGCCTGAGGTGGCGTGAACGACTAACACACCCCGAAAGTGGTCGCTCGCTGACGAGGCTGCCATGAAAGCTGTGGCACCTGTCAGCCGGGGTGTGTGCATGCTACAGTTATGCTGATATCGGCACTTTGGTATGGATCAGCGGCCCGGAATCGCCGTAGCTGTCGAATCGAGTATTGCACGAGCTCTTGTTGGACGGATGACCGAAAGCCCCAACCTACAATTCGCAAATGGGGCAGCCTCGTTCCGTTTGCCAAGCCTCGACTGTCTCAGTAAAGAGGCTAAAGAGCGGGCGATCGGGGATACGCAGTCTCTCGAGAGCCATCCTCTGCTCGTGTTCCGCCTTAATCTCTGCTACTCTCTCGGGACGCGCCAACTCCTCCAGACTCTCGGATGCCACCCAGGTGTAACGCTCACCGCTATCGCTCGTTTTCTCGTAGGCCGCTGCCTTCCAGAACAGATCAGGATGGTTCTCCAGCAGCCCCACCCATTCAATGCGCTGCTGGAAAAAGCAGAGGTAACAGCCCGAGCGAGACCTCCACGGGTCGTACTCGGGCAATCCGAGCCCCGATTTCTCGAGCATACGCAGCACATCAGCCTTTGTTACTCCGTCTTCCTTGAAAGGGAAAACTGGCGTGACGTTGGGCTTGCGTGACATGTAGCCCGATCGGTCTTCGTCAGACCTGATTCCTACATAGCTGAAGACTCGGTCGTTACCAATATACCGTTCCAGAGGCTTGATCTTTAGCTCTTCTGTACACCATCGCATCCGGGGAGACGGCAGGTACCCACGCCGCAGAGCGAGGTGATGGTCAAATCCCCGCCCATCGTGCTTGAGACGTATGATGCGTTTTCCAAGATACGCTTCCAGCTTGTCGAGGTACTCATACGTCTCGGGTAATTCCATCTCTGTGTCGAGAAAGAGATACTCGAGGCCAGGTACACGGTCGCGCAGATAGATCGCGAGTGCCGAGCTGTCCTTTCCCCCAGAGAGACACAAGATGTGACGCGTACGTCGGTTAGGCATCGGTCACCTTCTGATCCGTGTTATCAAGGAGTTGGCGCGCCAACTCGGCAACGGCCAAGAGCCTAGCTTGCGGCTGCAGCGTGCTGCTATCCAGAACAGCGTTGAGCTCGCGCACGATTTTCGCCACGCCCGCCTCCTCTTCGGGCGACCCGTGGACGATCTGGGACAGCTCCCGCCCCTCACTGTCGGTAAGGCCCAGGCGCATCACGCGCCCCCCGCCCACACGCACGCCCCGCGCCAGGGCGATGTCCTGCAGGCGACGGAACTGGGCGCTTAGCTCAGCCAATCCACTTTCAAGCGTGACGATGTCCCGATCCAGCCATTCACGCGGCGACTTGTGGACCACCACGGCCCCCACCGACTCGAGCCACTCCCGGTCCCCGAGTTGCTGATCGGCCAGGCGACGCAGAAACGCTTCCAGGCGAAGGTCGCTGCTGAGTGGTATACACGCCTCCGCGGCGCTCGCCAGGGCCTCCCGCGCCTGCGGATGATCCGCCGACACGTGCAGAGCCTCGTACAGACCCCTGCGGATCCGCTCCAACAGGTTGGCATACGCATCCCGCAGCTCGATGAGGGCCTGCCTCAGGGCCAGCAGATACGCCTCGCGCCGTTCGTCGCTCCACTCAATATCCAGATAGCCAAGGCCGACCGGCAGCGCCTGGAAGAGCAGCGTCTGCGGCTGCCGTGCCGTCAGCAGGGCTTCGCGAACGGCCCGCGCCTCGGCGCTCAACGCATCCGTCCGCAGGGTGTACGGCGGCAGCCCCGCTCCAGCCCCCGCGAGGAGCGGGTGCGCGTCATGAAGCCGTACAGCCAGACCCCCAACAACAGCTGCGGGTGGTAGCTGGGGGCGCCCAAGGGGTCCCCCGCGCCGCGCATGTCCCATTCCCGCCACGTGGCAGGTTCCAGGGCGTCCAGATAGGCGGCCACGAAGCGCACCGGGTGGTCGGCGGGGACGAGGTCGTCGAGGCGTGGTGGCAGCAGGAAGGCCTGATCGCGCGTCAAGGGTCGGGTGGGCATGCTCCCCTCCTGAACTAGGCTGGCGCGATTGTAGCCGACCCCGTCGCCGTTTGCACGTGCGCGGGACTTCTGAGACAGGCTCCTTGGTCTTCGGCATAGTTCCCTCCCCGCAGTACTGCCGGAACGCAAAAAAGGCCCCGCCCGAGACCCCCCAATCCCCAAACGGAACCCGTACCCCCCCCAGCGCCCCCTGCGGCGCTACTCAGTCCAAAGCAAGCAAATCCGCTCCTCGAATCCGCCCCGCTCCTCGCGCTTCCGCGCCCGCAACTCCCCCACCGCGGCGGCGTCGATCCCCTCCGCCGCGAGCAACGCGTCGATCAGTTCCAGAATGTCGACCAACTCCCCGGCCAACTCCTCTGGGCCCGCCCTGGCCGCCTCCCGCGCCTCTTCCACCAGCTTCTGCCGCAGCGCCGTCCGGTACTCTTCCTCCTCCAGCACCCGCGTTCCGCACCTCCGTCCGGACGTGCGGATCACCTCAGGAATGCGGTCGCGCACCAGCTTGTCGTACGCAATCCTCAACCTCTCCCTCCCCACTCGAACCGCGCGACATTACGCGCCGCTGCCAGTTGCCGTATAAAGCACGATACGGCGTCCGCCACTTGCCGCGGAAAGTCACATCGCGTGACGTTCACCCGCGTAAACCGCGCGCTAACATCGTCCCGGAGCGTTCGTCCCAGCGCCGCCATTCTGCTGTACGCCGTATAAGTCTCCACCAGCGCCGGGTACGCCCTCGCTAGCGCATCGTCGCTCGGCAGCCGTGCCCGTTTCCGATGTTCGTTAAACCAGCGATCGCTCGGCGCAAGGTTCCACAGTTCGTTCGTCGGGTACACCGCCAGAGGTACTAGATGGTCAACGTCGTACTGTGTCCCTAGCGTAATCCGTTTTCCCGTCCAGGGACAAGTGAACACCTGTCCTTCTCTCAACAGCATATCCACTTTGTTGCGTTCCCAAGTGAGCGGCCGTCGGTTGTCGGGCCGATCAGTGAGCAATCGGTAGACCTCGCCTCGGCTCACTGCAGCTCCCCCCGTTTGGTCCACGGTCTCAACGAAAAGCGACCATTCGTGGATACAGGCTGCCTCCACCCACATCGACAGCCGCCGGTACTCCTCCCACCGTTTTGCCGAGATTGCGAGACACACGTCGTCTGGCCGCGTCCCAGGTATGGCCGTCGGGTCGCCCTCTAGCTCCCTGAACCGCCTTGGCTGAGGCAGAATGGACATGCTCCCCGGTCCCACATAGCGAATGGGTTGTTTCACCCCGTCCACCGCCTCGCGTACGGCCCGTTCATAGGCCCGCCGCAGGCTTACGGGCATCTCCGCAAACCCCCGCGCCGAAGCGATCTCACTGATCAGTGTGAACCCATCCGACGGCCGGGCTGGCGCTCCAATGTACGTCTCCCACTCCCGCCGCAGTGCCTTGAGTGCTCGCCGGAAGACCATGTCTTGCCGCAGGCCCGTAGCGCTCTGGTTCCGCGGCCCCTGCCACACTGGGTTGTCTTCGTCGGCAAAGGCCCAGTAGTATGCGAGCCATTGGCTTGCCAGTCTCCGCAAGGGTACCGCCACATCGTGCGTCCCATCGCATGCATCCGGGTATGCCATCACCACGTCATTGATCGCGCGCACAAGCGCGAACTTGTACGTATTGTTCTTGACTTCATGTCGTAGAATCGACGCGATTTCTCTGCCGATGAGCCTTTCGTCCACGCCGCGCACCTCCGGCGCTCTGCCACTCCTGTGGCTCGCTCCTGCGACGCTCCATCTGCCATTCAAACCAGCTGATCCCCGCGTCCCCATTCGCTCCCAGCCCTTCGAGCATCCACTAGTGTGCTCAACAGCGCGGTTGGGGCTTCTCGCTTCGCCTTATCCCTCAGAACACATGCCCGCACCACTCGCAGCAATGTATGTCCCCGCTCACCTCGTGCCCGC
>DUUT01000205.1 GCA_012841405.1 Chloroflexota bacterium | reverse complement strand
GCGCAGGTGGCCGAGCTCTTGGGCTGCGCGCCAAGTGAGGTGATCTTTACCGGGGGTGGCACTGAGGCGAACAACATGGCGCTCAAAGGGGTGGCGCGCGCCGCCGATGCCACGCGGCGACGCCGCATCGTCACCAGCGCCGTCGAGCACCCAGCCATCCTCGAGCCGCTGGAGGCGCTGGCCGCCGAGGGCGTCGAGGTCGTCATCCTCCCGGTGGACGGCCACGGCCTCGTCGACCCCGACGCCGTGCGCCGCGCCGTGCAAGAGCCCACGTTGCTGGTGAGCGTGATGCACGCCAACAACGAGGTGGGCACCATCCAGCCCATCGCCGACATCGCCTCCATCGCCCACGAGGCCGGCGCGCTGATGCATTCCGACGCCGCGCAGACCCCCGGCAAGGCGCCGGTGCGCGTCGACGCCCTGGGGGTCGACCTGCTGTCGCTGGCCGCGCACAAGCTCTACGCCCCCAAGGGTGTGGGGGCGCTCTATGTGGGCCAGGGGGTGCACCTGGCCAAGTACATGCACGGCGCTACCCACGAGGCGAACCGCCGGGCGGGCACCGAGAACCTCATCGGCATCGTCGGCCTGGGCGCAGCCGCCGCCCTCGTCGCCCACGACCTGGAGGCGCATATCGCTCACCTGCGCGCGCGGCGCGATGCGTTACAGGCCGGGCTGCTGACCGCTGATCCGGACGCCCGCGTCAACGGGCACCCCTCGGAGCGCCTGCCGAACACCCTCAGCATCGGCTTCCGCGACCTGAACGCCAGCGACCTGCTCGTCGAGATGTCCGATCGCGTGGCCGCCTCGGCTGGCGCCGCCTGCCACTCGGACGAGATGACCGTCTCGCCGGTGCTGCAGGCCATGGGGGTGCCCTTTGCCTACGCCCGCGGTACGCTGCGCTTTTCCGTCGGCCGCATGACCACCCCCTCCGAGATCGACGAGGCGATCGACGCCGTCGCCCACGCCCTCCGCGCTCTGCGGGGGTGAGGGCGCGCGTCTAGCGCGCCCGGTGCGCCTGGGGTACGTACGCGGAGAGGCGCTGCGCCGCAAAGGTGGGCTGCAGCCGGGCAAAGCGCAGGCGCCCGTCGACGAGTGGCACGCTGGGCCAGTCCTCCCCGATGAGCGGCCGAGCGTAGGCCACAAAGTCGTCGCTCACGTCGGTGCCGTCCGCCGTAATCCACTCCCGTGGGAAGCTGCGCTCCGAGTTGGCCACCTGCTCCAGGGGGACCTTGTCGTAGCGCACGCTGTAGACGGGGCCGGGGTTGCGCAGCAGCGTCGCCATGCAACCCGATTCGCCTGCCGCCGCCAGCAGGGCCGCCTGCTGCCCCACGGCGTACGCCTCGGCCATATCCACCGTCGAGCCCGTGATCATGTCGTGGCGCTGGTGCGTCCCAGGCACGTTGCTCCGCGCCGAGCCGTTCGCTCGCAGGCCGACCGCGTTGAGATAGTACACCACCATTTGCGCCACCGTCGTCTGGCTCGACGAGAACTGGACGTGGCCAAAGGCATCGTAGGACTCACCGATGTCGCCCAGCTCGAGGCCCTCGCTCACCACGACGAGGGCGCGCCCCTCCTTGACCAACAGATCGTTCACCCGGTCGGCGATCTCGGGTAGCGTCACGCCCGACTCGGCGAGAAAAATGAGCAGCGGCATCTCGCGATGGGGGTCGGCCAAACGCGCGGCGGCGGGGATAAAGCCGATGCGCCGCCCCATGGCCTGCAACACCAGCACGGGATCGGACGGGCTCGAGCCGAGGTTCTCCTCGTTGGCACCCTGCACCATGAGCGTCCAGTAGCGCGCCGCGCTGCCATACCCCGGCGTGTGGTCAATGAGCTGGAACGCGGAATCGCCCACGTCGTTATCGATGGTCTTGGGGATGCCGACGGCCACGAGGTCGAGCCCCCGCGCGGCCGCCAGCGTGGCCACCTTGTGGGCCGTGTCCATCGAGTCGTTGCCGCCATTGTAGAGAAAGTAGCCTACGTTGTGGGCGCGGAACACATCGATGATCCGCTCATAGTCCTCGCTCTGGTCGTCACGCAGCTTGTAGCGGCAGGTTCCAATGACGCCGGCAGCCGGCGTCGTGCTGAGAAGGGCGATCTCTTCATCGGGCTGAGGGGAGAGGTCGAGGAGCTCCTCACGCAGCACCCCCTCGATGCCGTGATAGCCGGCATAGACGGTCCCAAAGGTGTCGGGCATCGAGCGGCAGACGTTGATCACCCCACGAAGGGAGCAGTTGATCACCAGCGACGGTCCACCGGATTGGGCCACAACGACGTTTCGATTCCTCATGGTCGGCTCCTTGCATGTGCCGTGCTGCCGAGATGCGATCCGGCCTCTTGCCCCTGACTGACGCGCCCCCGCCGGGCGACATCCTGGGGGGCAGTATGCCCCAATCCCCTGGCGCCGACAAGAATCGCGCCCTCGCCCCTCCCTTCCCCCCACGTGCGGCGCTCCGGGGGCGCAACCCTCTGCGGAAGCCGCGCGTAGTGATTCTGAGACACTGGCGCATCGTGGCGCCTAGGGGTATACTAGCTGTGGCGTGTGATTGTCGTCTGCCGCAGAGGAGGTAAGCATGAGTGCAGAAATGCCTCGCAGACGTCCCGATGCGGTCACCATCATCGCCATCTACCACTTTGTCGCCGGAGGGCTCGCCTTGCTCGGCGCCCTCGCCATCCTGTTCTTTGCCATCCTGCCGGTGGCCGTCAGTCGTGGGGATCCAGCCGGCATCGCGGTCAGCGTGGCCGCCTTGGGGTTGGGATTCCTCTTTATGCTGATCTTTGGCATCGCCGCCATCATTGTCGGGTTGGGGTTGCTGCGCTTGCGCAGCTGGGCGCGCTGGGGCGCCATCGTCCTAGCGATCCTGCAGTTGCCCCTCTTTCCGATCGGCACCATCATTGGCGCAGCGATCATCTGGTATCTGCTGACCGATGAGGGGCGTGAGCCGTTCGAGGGCACCAGGCCGCCCATGACAACGACAGCGACGCCCCCACCGCCGTCGCCCCCCCCATCCATCTCGTGAGGCGCACAACGACGAGGCCAGGGGAACGGTTCCCCTGGCCT
>DUUT01000204.1 GCA_012841405.1 Chloroflexota bacterium | reverse complement strand
CTCACGAGCACCAAGGCCACGATCATGAGGGCAAAGGGCGCGGCCTGGAACACCTGGGTGGGCACATTGGGAAAGCTGGGCTGTAGGATGCTGCCCAAGGACTTGAGCGCGCCGAACAGGTAGGCGCCGAGGGCGACACGCACGGGGCTCCAGCCGCCAAAGATGACGATGGCGAGGGCGATCCAGCCGATCCCTGTCGTGTGGCCGTGGCTCCAGCCGATCTTGATGCTCAGGGAGTAGGCGGCTCCGGCCAGTCCGACGAACGCCCCCCCGACAGCGGTATAGAGGTAGCGGAGGCGGTTCGCGTCGATCCCTCGGGCGTAGGCGGCCTCGGGCCGCTCACCGACGGCGCGCAGCTGGAGACCGGGGCGGCTGTGTGCCAGCCACCACCACGAGAGCACGATGGACACATAGCTGAGATAGACCACGGCGTTGTGGTTGAAAAGGATGCGCCCGACGATGGGGATGTCCACGAGCCCTGGGATGGGCCAGTGGGGCACGGTGGGGCCAGGGATGCGCACAAAGGGCCTCCCCAGGAAGGAGCTGAGGTCGGCGCACAGCAGGGTGAGCACAAACCCCACGGCCACCTGGTTTTGCCCCAAGGCGATGTTGGCATAGGCCACGATGAGGGCGATCAGCGCCCCGACCACCATCGCGGCGGCAATGCCGGCCACTACACTCCCCGACACAAAGGCCACCGCAAACCCCGTCATGGCCGCCAGCGCGATCGAGCCATCGAGGGAGAGGTTGACCACGCCCACACGCTCGGTGAGCACCTCGCCGATGCCGGCAAAGACGAGGGGTGAGGAGGCGGCCACGAGTGAACCGATGGTATCGATGATCAGGGGGCTGAGCACGATCAGTTCCTCCTGCGCTCGAGACGGTTCCCGAGCCCGATCACCAGCAGGAAAAAGAGCACGAGGCTGGCCTGCAACACGCCGCCGAGCGACGAATCGACCTGCATGCGCAACTCGAGGCGCGGGCTGCCGACCTGCACAACGGAGAAAAAGAACACGACCAGGGGCACCAACGTGGCGCGCAACCCCGAGAGGAGCACCACCAGCTGGGAAAGGTAGCCATAGCCCCCCGAAATGCTCGGGATGAGCCGATGGTACACGGCCGTCGCCTGAAAGGCCCCCGCCAGGCCCGCGAGGGCGCCACAAACGGCAAAGGCGATGAGCATGTGCAGCCGGTCATTGATGCCCAGGCGCCGCGCCGCCTGACCGTTCAACCCGATCGCCTTGAGCGTCAGCCCCCAGCGCGTATCGCGGAGCAGCAGGTACACGGCGACGATTGCGGCGGCGGCCATGATGAGGGGAATGGCGCTGGCGCGGGTCCCTGGGATGATGGGCATCCAGGCAGCTTCGGGAAAGGGGTCCGTGCCGCTCATGGTGGCACCGTCGGGCGGCTTCCAGGGGCCAAAGATCAAATAGTTCGTGAGCGCCATGGAGACAAAGTTCAGCCCCAGCCCGGCAAAGATCTCGTGCACGTGACCGTGCGTGCGGAGCACGCCGGCCAGCAGGCCCCACAGCGCGCCGCCCACCAGGCCCGCGACGATGATCAGCGGGATCATGACGGCCGCGGGCGCGGAAAGCGTCAGTGCGACCCAGGTCGCGCCGATGGCGCCGGCCACCATCTGTCCCTCGACGCCAATGTTCCACAAGCCGGCGGCAAAGGTCACCAGCATGCCGGCGGAACAGAGGAGCAGGGGAACGGCGGCCACGACGACGTCGCCCAGCTTGCGCGGGCTCTCGAATGCACCCGTCAGGAGGTGCCCAAACGCCTCCAGCGGGTTGGCGCCCGCCAGGAGCAGGATCATCGTGGACGATACGAGGGTGAGCACGATGGGTGCTGCGATCATCAGGACGCGACGGCGGGTCGTGTGCTTGCTCATGCGACGCGCCCTCCGATGAGATGGCCCAGTTCCTCACACGTGATGCACCCCGCATCCACCGGCGTCGACATGACGCCGCCCGAAAAGACCACGATGCGATCGCTGTTCTCCACGAGCTCGTCCAGGTCGGTGGAAGTAAAGACGATCGCCGTGCCGCGGTCGCGCCGTTGGAGTAGCTGCGACCAGATCCAATCGGCCGATTCGATGTCGAGCCCGCGCGTCGGATGCTCCATGAGGAGGAGGTTGAGGTCCTCGGGCAAGAGAGCGAGCAGCGCCCGCTGCTGGTTCCCGCCGGAAAGCTCCTCGACGGCGGTATGCGGCGTGCCCACCACGTTGAACGCGCGGATCGCCTCGGCGGCCTGCGCCTCGGCGGCGGGCCAGCGAATCACGAAACCATCGCCATCGGCGGCCAGTGCCACGTGCTCACAGATCGTCAGCCCGGGAATCAACCCCTCCTCGAGCCGGGCGGCGGGCACAAAGGCGACGCCCGCTTCGAGAAAGCGGCGATACGGCTGGTGGGTCATGTCGTGTCCGGCGATGGTCAACGTACCGGAGGCCAGGGGCAGGATGCCCGCGCAGGCTTGGAGGAAGAGGCTCTGCCCGCTGCCCTCGAGCCCTGCCAGGCCGAGCACCTCTCCCGCGCACACGGATAGCGAGAGATCGCGCACCGTGAGGCGGTAGGTGCGTATCGACGCGTCCTGCAGCGTAAGGGCGGGTGCCCCGAGGGGGACGCGCCGGCGCGGTGAGCGCTCGAGGCATTGATCGAACATGAGCGTGACGAGCTCCTCGTCGCTGAAAGGCGCGCACACCTCTCCCGCCACGCGGCCCCGGCGAAGGACCGTGGCGCGCGAGCACAGCTGCCGCACTTCGTCGAGCTTGTGGGAGACGAATATCACCGTGAGGCCCTCACCGGCCAAGCGCTGGAGCGTCTCAAAGAGGAGCGCCTTCTGTGGGGCCGAGATGCCGGTGGTCGGCTCGTCGAGGATGATGGTGCGGATGCCGAGCGAGAGAAGCCGCACCAGCTCGAGCTGCTGCCGCTCGCCCACCGTGAGCGACCCGACGGTGGCCTCGGGGTCCAGGACAAAGCCAAAGCGTCGGCACAAGGCGTCGAGGTCACGTCGCGCCGCGCGGCGACGGAGGTGCCATCCCCCTTCGCGCCCGAGCATAAAGTTGTCCAGTACGGAGAGCTGCGGCACGTCCAAGGGGTCCTGGTGCAGCATGCCGATCCCGGCGCGGATCGCCTCGGCCGGGGAGCCCAGGCGGACCGCCTGCCCGTCGAGGGTGATGGTGCCGGCGTCGCACGACTGGTAGCCCGACAGGATCTTCATCAGCGTCGTCTTGCCCGCACCGTTCTCGCCGAGCAAGCCGTGGATGGTTCCCCCCGCGATGGTCATCGAGATACCGTCGTTGGCGACGACAGCGCCGAAACGCTTGGTGATGCAGTCCAGTTCGATGTTCATGTGTGGCGGTCTGATCTCGCTCTGGCGGCACACGCTTGCCGAATGGTGCACTCGGTTGGGGCAGCATCCCCCAACCGAGTGCGATCAACCCTGTAAACGTCGATGGTGGCCCCGCGACGACGTCAGGAGCTGGCGCCCTCCATCCCCTCGATGAGCTGGGGGAGGTTCCAGACCGTATCGTCGTCGGCCTGCTCGCCATCGGCGAGGAACGGGGTGCCGTCCTGGTAGTTCAGCGGACCGACGAACAGCTTGCTCTTGCCGTCGGCGAGCACCTTGATATAGTCCTCGAGCGTCTTCTTATTCTCTTCGCTCAGAGCCGGCCCAAAGCTATAGCCGACGGGGCTACTGTCGGGGTCGTTGAGGTTCTTCCAGTTCGGGCCTTCCCACTCAAAGGTCTGCTCGTGCTTGCCCTCGCGCGCGGCGGTGATATAGCGCACGTAGGCGGGCCCCCAGTTAAAGTAGGGCGTGCCGAGGCAGACTTCGGGCTTGATGTCGCAGGCGTGCTCATAGTCGTAGGGGATGGCCCAGACCTGCTCGCCCTTGTCGTAGCGCTGGCCGGCCACGTCGATGGCCTCGGTGGTGTCGATGCCCGAGATGAGCACATCGATACCCTGGTTGAACATGTCGTTGGCGACCTCGGTGGGATCGAGGGTGACGCCTGGGATGTTGAACCAGAAGCCGATCCAGTTCACCACGAACCGGAGGTCATCGGGGTTGCCGCCGCGATAGCGCTCGTAGCAGTCGCGGGCACCCAGGTAGGCGGACGCGGCCAAGCGGCGCGTCTCGGCGTTGATGAGCGGGCCGAGGTAGCCGATCTGGTTGGTCTCGGTGGTGAGGGCGGCGGCACAGCCGGCAATGGCCTTGGTGTACTCCATGCGCGCCATATAGTTGGCCACGTTGCTGGGCGCCTGGCCCGTCTTGGCGTGGTCACCCGAGATCATCAGGAAGGGGATATCGGGATACTTGGCGGCGACCACGTCGGTGTCGGCGGCAAAATCGTCCGAGGTGGTAAAGATCATGTCTGCGCCCTGCGAGACCATGTCCTCGACGACCTGCTCGAGGGTGGTCCCCTGGCGATCGGCAGAGTTGAGCTTGTCGAGGTAGATCATCTTGGTGCCGGGCAGCTTTTCCTCGACGTACTTGCCCGCCTGATAGTGCGCCTCACTCCAACCATGGTCGTTGTACGGCCCGACGAGCACCAAGCCAAAGGTGAACTCTCCCTTGGCAGTAGAGCTGGCGCACGACGTAAGTAGTGACGCCAGGACGACGATGGCCATGGCCATCCAGAGCGTTCTCCTCTTGAGCATCTCCTGCAATTCCTCCTGACTCTGGGCGTGTAGTACGGCGAGAGGGACGGTGGTGTTGATGATGTCAAGACAGGGTCGAGAGGGCCACCTCCTTCGGGAGGACCACGGGCCGACGGCAGGCCGCCGTGGGACGGCCGCCAGGCACACAAGGAAACGACGACCACAGCCCCGGGGGGTGGTCGCCGTCGAACCAGGAGCATTCTAGCACAGGAAGGACGAAAATTGAAAACGCGCGCAACGCCCAGACCCTCCTCGGGCGGGGGGCGGGGTGGTGGGGCTAGACAGCCTGGTTGGCGCTCGCGTCAAGGTGCTGCGCTTGACGCGGTCCGCGCTCCATCCTATGCTGGGCGCGCCGTGCTGGACCATCATCAAGAAGGAGAGCGCACGATGAGCGGGATTCTGCGCGCGGGAATCATTGGCGCCGGTTTCATTACGGTTCGCGGACACGTGCCCGGCTACCGAGCGGCCGGGGGTGTCGCGATCGCGGCCCTGTGCGATGTGAATGAGGAGCGGGCGCGGGCGGTGGCTCAGGACCTCGGTATCCTCAGCGTCTATGCGGACTATCGCGAGATGCTGGAGGCAGAGGACCTGGATATTGTTAGCGTGTGCAGCCCCAACTGCTTTCACGCCCAGATGACCATCGACGCCTTGTCGGCAGGCGCGCACGTGCTCTGCGAAAAGCCGATGGCCCTCACCTACGCCGACGCCTGCAACATGATCGAGGCCGCGCGGAAGGCCGATCGGTCGTTGACCATCGGCTTTCACAATCGCTATCGACCCGAGATGGCCGCCGCCAAGGCTCTCATCGACCGGGGCGCACTTGGCGACATCTATTACGCACGCGCCAGTATGCTGCGACGCAGGGGCATCCCCGGGTATGGGAGCTGGTTCACGAACAAGGACCTCGCTGGCGGCGGCGCGCTGATGGACATCGGTTGCCACATCACCGACCTCGCCCTGTGGTTCATGGGGCACCCCAAGCCGCAGGCAGTCGTCGGGTCCATCTATGCCAACTTTGGGCCACGGGGCAAGGGGCTTGGCACCTGGGGATCGGACCGCTATCCCGTCGGAGCGCGCTTTGACGTCGATGACCTAGCGACGGCGTTCGTGCGCTTTGAGAACGGCGCCACGCTGGCCGTGGAGGCGAGCTGGGCCGGGCACGGCACCGACGGCCAGCGCCTCCAGATCTTTGGTACGGAGGGCGGCGTGGAGTACAACGACAAGCTCTTTGGTGCCGAGCACCCCGTGCGTTTCTTTTGCGAGGACGGCGACGAGCTCCTCGAGGAGCCCATCGACGTGCCCGAAGCCTGTCGCTCGGCGTACGAGTGTGAGGTGTCGGATTGGGTGCAGCGGATCCGCGATGGGCGCCCGCCGCTGACCACGCCCGAGGAGGCGGCGCTGGTCGTGCTCATCGTCGAGTCGATCTATAAATCGGCGGCCACCGGCGAAGAGGTCATCCTCTCCTGATCGCGGTGGATGCGGAACGGACGTCGAATCGACTGTAAGGGGAGCGGGGGGGCTGAACCAGCTCCCCCTTCCTTATGGATCGGGGCCGATCACCGGATTCAGCGGTTACTATTCTTGCTGGCAGGAAACGTATTGTTCAAGCCATCTTTATCTCGAATTTCACCAGTATTTACCTCGTTCTTCATCAACCGAGCGGTTGCTTTCATTACGACTCGACAGAGTCCTTCAACGTATGTTCAGACTTGTAATGATACCCGTGTTATGCCCCCCTTTCATATACCCTACTCTGTGTAAGACTTTAATCGTTGACTTGCTGAGAGTTTCTCTGTATAATGTTATTGGAATACATGGTACGGCCACGGTTCACTTGGGGTAAGGCAACGTTGTGGCCGTGTGTTTTGCTATCTTGTGGCGGCAAAGCGCGCGGGGCCAGGCTCGAGGATACAGCAAGTACCCACGTTCGTCGCGTTCTCTGCCACCCATGTGTCGGGCCGGGCCAGTGCATTACGAATGGGGGGGGAGTTTGATGAGTTCTGAGACGCTTCTTAATGTCAAGCAGGTAGCGCAGTACCTGCAGCTCAAAGAGTCCACGATCTATTCCTGGGCACAGGACGGCAAGATTCCGGCCATCAAGATTGGGCGCACCTGGCGTTTCCGTCGTTCGGACCTTGATTCCTGGCTGGAGCGCCATCTGAAGGGGGAGGACGCCCTGACGGAGGAGTCTGAGGAGGCTTAGCCGGCTGCGATGCCGGCCGCGATGGCTATGGTGATGCAAGGAGGGTGACGCGCCGTCGCACAGGGCTGTCCCCTCCTTTCTGTTGGTGGCGATGACCTGCGGCACCCTCTGCGTTGACGGCCTCTCGGCACGACACTACAATCCCCACCGTTCGGTTCCCACGCAACCCAGAACGCCCCAGAGAGGTGATACTGGCATGGTTCGCTTTGCTCCGGCCGTCTATGAGCGTCCCGACCCCGAGGGCGAGCGCCGACGGCGCATCGTCCGTATCCTGCAGGCGGCGCTCGGCGCCGTAGACCCTGCCGTCGCCGTCCGGCGGCACGTGCAACGTCGCGGCGACACGCTGCAGGTCGGCGATGTCGCCTATGATCTGCGCGCCTACCGGCGGGTGCTGGTCGTCGGCGCTGGCAAGGCGGGCGCTCCCATGGCGCAGGCGGTAGAGGGAATCCTCGGCGACCGCATCACGGCCGGGCGCGTCAACGTCAAGTACGGCCACGTGGCGCCGACCGAGGTGACGACGCTCACCGAGGCGGGCCACCCGATTCCTGACGAGGCCGGCGTCGAGGGGGCGCGGGCCATCGCCGCTCTCTTGGAGGATGCGCACGAGGACGACCTCGTGGTGTGCCTCATCTCGGGCGGCGGCTCTGCGTTGATGACGCTGCCCGTCGACGGCGTGTCGCTCGCCGACATGAAGGCGCTGACCGATGCGCTGCTGCGTCGCGCAGCGACGATCAACGAGATCAACACCATCCGCAAGCACCTGGATCAGCTCAAGGGCGGCAACCTCGCCCAGCTCGCCGCACCCGCGACGGTGGTGTCGCTGCTCCTCTCGGACGTGGTAGGCAACCCGTTGGACGTCATCGCCTCTGGGCCGACGGTGCCGGACACTAGCACCTTTGCCGATGCGCACGGCATCCTCGAGCGCTATGGGCTACTCGATGAGGCGCCCGCTTCCGTCGTGGAGCATCTGTGCCGCGGGATGGCCGGCGCCATCGCGGACACGCCCAAACCGGGGGACCCGATCTTTGCCCAGGCGCAGAACGTGGTGGTGGCCAGCAACGACCTGGCCGCCCGCGCCGCCGAGCAGGCGGCGGCCGACCAGGGGCTCAACCCATTGGTGCTCTCGACCTACGTTGAGGGAGAGGCGCGCGAGGTGGCTAAGGTGCTCGTGGCCGTAGGCCGTGAGATTCTGGCCAGTGAGCGTCCCGTGCGGCGCCCCGCCTGTGTCATCGTCGGTGGCGAGACGACGGTGACGGTGCGCGGAGACGGAAAGGGGGGGCGCAACCAGGAGATGGCGCTCATGGCCGCCATCTCACTGGAGGGGATCGAGGACGTGAACGTCGTGTGCCTGGCCACCGACGGCACCGATGGCCCGACGGACGCCTCCGGCGCGCTGGTCGACGGCACCACCGTCGAGCGCGGGCGCGCGCTGGGCCTGGATCCCTATGATTACCTGGCGCGCAACGATGCCTACCTCTACTTTGCGCCGCTGAATGACTTGCTGCTCACGGGGCCCACCAACACGAACGTGAACGATCTCGCCTTTGTGTTCGTGTGGTAGCGCTCACGGCGCCTGAAAGCTCGTCCGCACCCTGTCCTGCGCCTCACCGAGGACCATGGTGGCGCTCATGTCCTCGGCAACGATCCGCTGGACGGCGCTGATGAACGCGCCGCCGACGCGCTCGAGGGCCGGCCCCACCTGGGCGGGCAGAATGGCGATCTCGTCGGAGGCAAGGCTCAGCGCCACATCCGCCACCTCGTTGCCCGCGTGCTGGCGATACCCGTCGGACTCGACGAGGGAGCGCCGCGGCGGCAGGCGCGTGCCCGCGGCCTCCCAATAGTCCGACAGGAAGCGGGCGAGATCGATGGCCGCCTTGGGATGGGCGCAGTCGCGGTGGATAAAGTACCCCTCGACGCCGCCGAGGTTGAAGGGGGCCGCGTCCCGAGGCAGGGGCAGCATGCGCCAGGACACCGTCCAGGTAAAGGGCGCGTCCAACCCGCCACGGCTGCTGTACGGCCCGAACCATACCCCGCAGGCGCCGCGTACCTGCGCCTCGTACACGCCCCCCTGGCGAAAGGTCGTGCGTATGAGCTCTGGAGCCGGCGCCACCCCGTAGCGGTTGAACAGGTCCGCGTACCACTGCACCGCCTCGACGGTGAGGGCGTCATCCAGCGTGGCCACCTTGGGGTTGGTGACGCTATCCACGATGGTGCCCCCGTGCCGGTACGCGAACACCACCGAATCGACGCTATCAGGCGCGGTGCAAAAGCCGATGAGGCTGCTCGTTTCCAGGTAGGGCAAGCCCTCCGGATAGTTCATGGCGTTGGCCAGCTCGAGGAACTCGAAGAGTGTCCAATCGGGAGGCGGCAGGTCCAGGTGCAGGGCGTTCGCGTGGTCGAGGTTGATGTAGGCTACGTAGGCATCCATGTTGGCGGGGATGCCCCACTGCAGCCCCTCGACGCGCAGGCTCTCCCAGGTGCCGGGATAGTAGTCGTCCATGATGGACGCCCAATCCCCCAGCTGTAGGTCGTCCAGCGGTTTGAGCAGCCCCTGCTGCGCATAGCCCACGGCAAAGCTCGAATCGAGAAAGATGTCCACCATGCCACCGCGCACGAGGGGTTCGATGCCGTTCCCAAACCGCTCGGTCGGCACGAGCTCTACGGTGATCCAAGGGTTCTGCTCGTGGAAGGCGTCGATGAGGGGTTGGAGCTCGACGGTGTGCTCACGATAGGCAAAGCGCAGGGTCACCGGCTCGGGGGTTGGCGTAGAGACGGCAGCGGGCCCACAACCGGCACAAGTTGCGACGAACACGAGGATGGTGAGCACAAGGGATAGGGAATACCCGGACAAAAAACGACTTGCCATGGCTTTATCCCTCTGTGGTGAACCTCGCAACAGCATACGTCGCCCGACGGGGGCTGTCAACCATCCCTTTACAGCCCTTGGGCGCCATGATAGAATAACGCCGGCCCGCGCGATCGGCAATCGGTGGGGGCGTCTACCGTCGAAGGAACGTCGCGGAGGCGCGCCGGATGATCTAGCGGCGCACACATATTCGGGAGGGCCCAGATGAACAAAAAGACGGTCAAGGATGTCGAGTGGTCGGGCAAGCGCGCCTTGGTGCGCTGCGATTTCAACGTGCCCCTCGATGACGACCAGAACATCACCGATGACATTCGCATCCGCGAGGCGGTGCCGACGATCCAGTACCTGCTGGACGAGGGGGCGACCGTTGTCCTCTGTTCACACCTTGGGCGCCCCAAGGGCAAGGTGGTTGAGGCGATGCGCTTGACGCCAGTCGCACAGCGGCTTGGGGAGCTCCTCGGCAGGCCGGTGACCACGCTGGATGACTGCGTCGGACCCGAGGTTGAGGCCGCCGTGCAGGCAGCCAAGCCGGGCGATGTGGTCCTGCTGGAGAACCTGCGCTTCCACCCCGAAGAGGAAAAGAACGATCCCGCGTTCGCCAAGCGCCTGGCCGCGCTGGGGGATGTCTTTGTGAACGACGCCTTTGGCACGGCGCACCGCGCCCACGCCTCGACGGCCGGCGTTGCGGATTATCTGCCGGCCGTGGCGGGGTTCCTCCTGCAAAAAGAGATCGACTTTCTCGGCAGTGCCGTGGAGAATCCGGAGCGCCCCTTTGTCGCCATCCTCGGCGGCGCCAAGATCTCGGACAAGATCGGCGTCATCGAGAATCTCCTTTCCAAGGCGGATGCGCTGCTCATCGGCGGCGGCATGGCGAACACGTTCCTCAAGGCCAAGGGCTATGAGATGGGCGATTCGCTCGTCGAGGAATCGAGCCTCGACCAGGCGCGGGACCTGATGGACAAGGGCGGCGACAAGCTGGTGCTGCCGGTGGATGTGGTCGTCGCCGACGCCTTTGCAGCGGATGCCGCCAAAAAGACGGTGCCCGCCGATGGCGTGCAGCCCGGCTGGCGCGTGCTGGACATTGGCCCCGAGACGGTCAAGCGCTTTGCCAGCAAGGTCGCTGAGGCCAAGACGGTGGTCTGGAACGGCCCCATGGGCGTGTTCGAGATGGAGCCCTTTGCCCAGGGTACCTTTGCGGTGGCCAAGGCGTTAGCAGATTCGAGCGCGACGACCATCATCGGCGGGGGGGATTCGGCGGCGGCGGTAGAGCAGTCGGGCCTTGCCGATCGTATCACCCACATCTCGACCGGTGGCGGGGCGTCGCTCGAGTTCCTCGAGGGGATTGAGCTACCCGGAATCGCCGCCCTGGATGACAAGTAGGGCGCCGGAGCCGCTGCCAATGGGTGGTATGGAAAGGCGATAGCGATGGTGACTCGAGTGCGGCGCGTGGGCATCATCACCAGCGGGGGCGACAGTCCGGGGTTCAACCCCTTTGTGCGCGCTGTGGTGCGCATGGCGCTCTACTATGGCTGGGAGCCATGGGGCATCCAGCGGGGCTATGAGGGGTTGATCGCGGGTGATATCGAGCTCATGAACTCACGCTCCGTGAGCGGCGCGATCGGTATGGGCGGCACGATCCTGGGCTCGTCCAGGAGCGAGGTCTTTATGACGGCGCATGGGATCCGCGATGCACTGCGCAACCTGAACGAGGCGGACATCGATGCCGTGGCCATCATCGGTGGCGATGGCACCATGCGCGGTGCGCGTGCGCTCTACGAGGCGGGCGTGCCCGTGATCGGCGCACCCGGCACCATCGAGAACGATGTCTGTGGTACCGATGTCTCCATAGGCGTCGATACGGCGCTCAACACGGCGCTCGATGCCATGGACCGCATTCGCGACACGGCGTCGTCTCAGGAGCAGGCTTTTATCATCGAGATGATGGGCGAAAAGTCGGGCTACCTCGCGCTGATGGCGGGAATCGCCGGGGGCGCCGAGATGGTGTGCATCCCCGAGGAGCCCTTTACCCTCGATGATGTGACGCGCGAGGTAGCGGATGCCTACATTCGCGGGAAAAAGCACTGCATCATCACCGTCGCCGAGGGCGCGCGACCGAGCGCTCGCGAGATCGCCGACCACCTGCGCGCCCATGAGGGCGAGACGGGCTTTGACGTCCGCCTGAGCCTCCTCGGCCACATCCAGCGGGGCGGCTCGCCGTCGGCCTTTGATCGCTTTCTGGCCACTCGCCTGGGAGCCGCCGCCGTCGAGCGGCTGCTGGCTGGCGAGTCGGGGGTGATCGTGGGCACGATCGAGAATGAGGTGGTCACCACGCCGCTGAGCGAGGTGACCGAGTGTACACGCCACATCGATGAGGAGTACCTGAGTCTCGCCAAGGTGCTGGCGCGGTAGCACCTCCCAGAGGCCACACGCGGCGGGAGAGGTCTCGTCACCTCTCCCGCCGCGTTCTTGTTTCCAGCGCGATTCGCCGAGCCGCCGTGAGGCCCGTTGCTATCCCTTGGCCTGGTTGGCCACGGCTTCGGCAGCCTTCGCGACCGCTTCTGGGTCGCCCAGGTAGTAGTGGCGGATCGGCCGCAGGTCATCGTCGAGCTCGTACACCAGCGGGATGCCGGTGGGAATGTTGAGCGCGACGATCTCTTCTTCCGAGACATTGTCGAGGTACTTGACCAGTGCGCGCAGGCTGTTGCCGTGGGCGGCGATGAGCACGCGCTTGCCCGCTTTGACGTTCGGGGCGATGGTTTCGTGCCAGTAGGGCAGCATGCGTGCCACCGTGTCCTTCAGGCTCTCAGTGCGCGGGAGCTCTTCGGGCTCGAGACTGGCGTAGCGACGGTCATGCCCGGGAAAGCGCTCGTCGCTGGGATCGAGCGCGGGAGGGGGGATGTCATAGCTTCGCCGCCAGATCAGCACCTGCTCGTCACCATGGCGCTGGGCGGTCTCGGCTTTGTTCAGGCCCTGCAGCCCGCCATAGTGGCGCTCGTTCAGGCGCCAGGAGCGGTACACGGGAATCCACATGAGATCCATCTTGTCCAGCACGATCCACAGCGTACGGATGGCGCGCTTGAGCACCGAGGTGTAGGCGACGTCAAAGGTGTACCCTCCCTCGACGAGCAGCTCGCCGGCGGAGGTCGCCTCCTGGATGCCGGTCGGCGAGAGGTCGACGTCGGTCCAGCCGGTGAACCGGTTCTCGAGGTTCCAGGTGCTCTGTCCGTGCCGAACGAGAACGAGTGTGTGCATGGGGCTACTCCGGGTAGGTTAGGATGCCCACGCGATGTGGGCACAGAAGACGCTTGTGTTGCATTCGGCCAACATACGCGTCATTGTGCCCCAGGTTCGAGTGAGCGTCAAACGAGGCGTGCTCCTCGGCGCGGCACGCGCGTCCCGTCGCGCGGCGGCCGCTCGGCTCTTGCGCTCTTGTCAGACGGTGGGTGACACGTATAATGGAGGTGTGCCGTCCATCGGTGCAGCGCGCCCACAGGCGGGGGCGCAGTGCCGCGCCAGACCTAGATCGTGTGGGCATGAAGATACTGAGCATCAGTGACGTCGTCGTGAGCCTCGTGCAGAGCCCCGCTATCGCTCAGCGTTTCTCCGATATCGATCTCGTGCTGGGCTGCGGAGACCTGCCCTTCGACTATATGGAATACATCGTTACCATGCTTGGGCGGCCGCTGTTCCATGTGTACGGCAACCACGCTCAGCATAAGAGGCTCTCTGCGAACGGGACGCTGCGCAGCGCCCATCCCGAGGGATGTATCAACATCCATCGGCGCGTGATCAACTACCGGGGCTTGATCATTGGCGGCCTTGAGGGCTCGATGCGTTACCGAGAGGGCCCCCACCAGTACACCCAGAGGGAGATGGCGCTACAGGCGCTCTCGATGGCGCCCCAGCTGTGGCTGAACCGCCTGCGGTATGGGCGCGCCATCGACATCCTGATCACTCATGCGCCACCCTTTGGCATCCATGACGGCGCCGATCTGTGCCATCAGGGTTTCCTCGCGCTCCTCTCGTTCATGGATCGCTACAAGCCTCGCTATCTGATTCACGGTCACACACACCTCTACCGCCAGGACGCCCGGCGTGTCACCCGCTACAATGAGACGTTGGTGGTGAATACGTACGGGTACCAGATCATCGAGATTGACGAGACGACGCTGGGGCGCGCCGGCGGGTCCTGATGCCTCGCGGCGGCACCTCGTAACGCCAAGTCATCGGCGGGGTCTTAGCGCCTCGCCCTTCCACCAAAGGAGCGCTATGATCGATTCGGATCTCCTCGCCCTGGCTCGAGAGGCGCGCGACCGCATCGTCTCCCTGGCGCAGGGCCTGGTGCAGACCCCCAGCCTGACGGGGCAAGAGGGCAAGGCTGCGGCGCTGGTCGAGGGCGCCATGCGCGGTTTGCACTATGACGAGGTCCGCATCGACGAGGCCGGCAACGTGCTCGGCACGCTGACGGGTAGCGGTGGGCGGACGGTGCTGCTGCACTCGCACCTCGATATTGTTGATCCGGGCGATCCGGCTGCCTGGCGCTACCCCCCCTACGCGGGGGAGGTCGCCGATGGCTATCTGTGGGGCCGGGGCGCCAGCGACACCAAAGCGTCCGTCGCGACGCAGGTGGTGGCCGTCGGCTTGCTCCGCGAGGCGGGGATTACTCCCCCGGGCGAAGTCCACGTGGCTGCCGTGGTCGGCGAAGAGGTGGGCGGGTTTGGCACGCGCCACCTCCTACGGGGCTGGCAGCCCGATGTGGCGGTGATCGGCGAACCCTCGGCGAACACGCTGCGCCGCGGCCACCGCGGTCGGTTCGAGTTCGTGGTGACGTTCCACGGACGCTCAGCACACGCCAGCGCGCCGGATCGCGGTCTGAACCCTCACTATAGCATGGCGCGTTTCCTGACGGCGCTGCGGCAGGCGCCCATGGCGCACGACGCCGAGCTGGGCGCGTCCTCCGTTGTGCCCACCCTGGCATACGTGGACCAAAAGAGCTCGAACGTCATTCCGGCGGCGCTCACCGTGCATCTCGATTGGCGCAGCGTACCCTCCGAGACGCCCGAGGGTGCCCTAGCCCTGCTGGAGCGCATGGCCGCGGAAGCGGCCGAGGATGGCATTCGCCCAGAGGTACGCCTGCGCACCTGGACGGCGCGCGCCTATACCGGCCTGGAGCAGGACATTGCCTTTGCTCTCCAGGGCTGCCACCTGGCGGCGGACGCGCCCGAGTGGGTCACGGCACAGCGCGCCGTCGAGGGGGCGCTTGGGCGCCCGGTACCGACGGGGCTGTGGACCTTTACCACCGACGGGAGTCGCTTGCATGCGGCGGGCGTGCCCTGCGTGGGGTTCGGGCCGGGTGAGGAGGCGATGGCGCACGTGGTCGACGAGCGTGTGGCCATCGATGAAATGGTCGAAGCCACGGCGGCGTACATGGCTTTGGCCCTGGCGCTGGGCGCTCGGTGACGTTGCTTCACTGACGCGGGCGCCCACAATCCCCGATGGTCGCCGGCGCCCCTGCCGTGCGGCCACTCATTGCGCGAGGCAGACATCCATCATGACGATCGACCAACTCAAACGCGCCACCGGCCATCGCGCCGCCGAGTATGTGCGCTCTGGAATGGTGGTGGGGCTCGGCAGCGGCTCCACGGCCAAGTACGCGACGCTGCGCCTGGCGGAACGCTTGCGCCAGGGGGACCTGCGCGACATCGTCGCCGTGCCCACCTCGGACGAGACGGCGCGCCTCGCAACTGCCGAGGGCATTCCGCTCGTCAGCCTCGATGAGCATCCTCGCATCGATGTGACTATCGACGGCGCCGACGAGGTGGACCCCAACCTGGACCTCATCAAGGGGTTGGGGGGGTACCTCCTTCGTGAGAAAATCGTGGCGGCCGCCACGGACACCGAGGTGATCGTCGTTGACGACTCCAAGCTGGTCGAGCGCTTGGGGACGCGCTCGCCCGTGCCGGTGGAGGTGATCCGGTTCGGTTGGCATAACACCCGCCGTGCCCTGGAGGCGACGGGAGCCGTCGCCACCACCCTCCGCCTCGCCGACGACAAGCCCTACGTGACCGATGAGGGTAACTGGATCATCGACTGCTCCTACGACGGCATCGATGATGCGATCGGCCTGAGCCAGGCCATCAACGCCATCCCGGGCGTGGTCGAGAACGGGCTCTTTATCGGCATCGCCAAGATTGTGGTCGTCGCCTCGGTGTCGGGGATTTCGGTTCTGGAGCGACGGTAATGGCCGGGGAGCACGTCCTGATTGTGGACGATGAGCCCAACATCCGCCTGCTGCTGGAACGCCTCTGCCGTCGCGAGGGCTATGAGGCCGTAACGGCGGAGAACGGCGCCGCTGCCATGCGCTGCCTCGAGCTCCACGAGCCCGACCTCTGCATCATCGACCTGCGCCTGCCCGATACCGACGGCATCCAGATCCTGCGTCGCGTAAAAGAGCGGTACCCCGACTGTGAGGTCATCATCCTCACGGCCTATGCCGATCTCTCGACGGCGGTTCAGGCGCTGCGCCTCGGCGCCTATGATTACCTGCAGAAACCCGTGCAGGATATCGGCACCATCATCAACACCTTGGCGCGCGCGCTGGAGCGGCAACGCCTGGCGCGCGATAACGTGCGTCTCCTGCAGGGGCTGCAGGAGGCCAACCGTGAACTGGAGCAGCGGCGTCGCCAGCAGCTGCAGATGATTGCCTACATTGGGCAGGCCATGTCGGGAGCGCTCAACGGCCGCGAGGTGAGCCGCGTGCTCGTCCGCGCGATCCTCGATGCGGTGGATTGTGACGCGGCCGCGGTGCTGGTTCTGCGGCAGAGCGCCGAGCCTGGGCCATGGGCCCTCATCGGGGGGCGGCGCGCCCTGACGCCCGAGGCCGCCCGCCAACTCGTCGAGGCGATGAACACCAGGCTCCCGCCCCATCTGCGGTGCGCCGCGGATGGCGTGTGCCTGGAGCTCTTTCCCGGCGGAGCGCAGGAGGAGGCCGACAGCGGTAACTGGCCGGCGATGGAGGTCTTGGTCCTCGAGGTGCGCGGCGACGCCGAGGGCGTGGTCGCGATGGCGCGCCACGCGCACGAGCCCTGGACGGAGGAGACGCTGCGGCTCTTTCACGTGCTGGCGACTCAGGGGGGAACGGCCCTGGCCAATGCCCGCCTCTTTGCGCGGACGCGCGAGCTGGCCACGCGGGATGGAGTGACGGGCATCTATAACCATCGCCACTTTTTCGAGTTGCTCGAGAACGAGATCAGCCGCTCCGAGCGCCACAATCTGCCGCTGGCCGTCATCATGCTCGACATCGATCGAGGTGCGTTCGACGATGTCGCGTCGCGCGGCGTGGGGCTCAAGGCGATCAATGACACCTTTGGGCACCAGGCCGGTGACGCCTTGCTGCGCGACGTGGCCGGTTACCTCGAGAGCACGGTGCGTCGCGCCGACAGCATCGCTCGGTATGGCGGCGACGAGTTTGTCATTCTGGCGCCGCAGACGAGCCGCGATGACGCGCTCACCCTGGCGCGGCGCGTGCGCCAGAGCCTTGGCCGGGCCGAGTTCCACGTCGCCGGCACGGCGATCCGCCTCACGGCCAGTGTCGGTGTGAGCGTGTTCCAGCCGGGTACCGGTGACACGGCTGTCACGTTGGTGCGACGGGCGGATCAAGGGTTGTACCTGGCGAAGGAACAGGGCGGTGATCGGGAGTGCCTGATCGAATCGCCGCAGTGAGGCGAGGCGCTGGACGCAACACAGCGGGCGCTTGCACCGGCTGCCGCCATGTGGTATAATCTCCTGTTGGTACGGTATGACTGTCGGAGGAGATTGACCCGGTGAGCGTACTCTGCCGCCATCGCAGGCCAACGAAGCGACCACTCTGTGGGGCCCGCATCGATCTCTATTGGGCATAAGGGACTCTGGCCTAGGGCGGAGTCTTTTTTTTGCCTCCGCGACATCCCCGGGGGCACCGCGCTCGAGGGGGCGTCCGCAAGGAGGCTCACACTGCCCACGGGGCGGTGCTGACCGGCGTGGGTCAGCGAACAAGGGCGTTGAGCGTCGGCGATGACCGCCACAGGCATGAAGCAACGCGCAGCACGATCTCTACCCATCCTCACCCCTCTCTGAAAGGAGCACGCCGTGTCCGCCCAGATCACCGCCCGCACCTCAGCAGGCACAGCAGTCAAGGCGCCAGGAGCCGCCGTGGGGTACCTACCCCAAGATCGCCCACCCTTCGGGGCGCTCGTCACCCTGGGCTTGCAGCACGTGCTCACCATGTTCCCGGCCACCGTGCTGGTCGCCATCCTGACCGGCTTTGACGTCGGCGTGACCCTCTTTGGCAGTGGCTTGGCGACGATCGTGGCGCTGCTCGGATCGGGCATGCGCATCCCCCTGTACTACGGCTCGAGTTTCTCGTACATTGGCGCCGTGGTCGCAGTGGTCGGCGCCGAGTGGGGCGGCCTGCGCGTTGCCCAGGGCGGCATCGTGGCGACGGCCGTTATCTCGGTGCTTGCCGGCTTTCTCATCCGCTGGGTGGGGAAGGAGGCGCTGGACAGGGTACTGCCGCCCATGGTCACCGGGTCGGTGGCTATCGTCATCGGCGTCTCCCTCGCGACGACCGCCCTTGGTCAAGCCGCGGATCACTGGGGCGTCAGCATCTTTACGTTGCTCATGACGGTGCTGTTTTCCGTGTACTTGCGGGGTAGGGGTTTCATTTCGATGGTGCCCATTCTCCTCGGGGCGGTGAGCGGCTACCTGTTAGCCGTCGCGCTCGGCGTAGTGAGCTTTGAGGTCGTGGCGCAAGCCGATTGGCTGAGGGTGCCGGCGTTCTCGACGCCCATTTTCAAGTGGCAAGCCATTGCAGCCATCGCGCCCATCGCCATCGCCACCATCCCCGAGTCGACGGCGCACCTGTACCAGATCGGTCTGTATGTCGACCGGCTCGCTGAGGACCTGGGACGGCCGCCGCTACGCATCCAGCGCCTCATCGGCCTGAACCTGATCCTCGACGGCATCGGCGATGCCATCAACGGCCTCCTCGGTGGCTGCGCCGGCACGAACTATGGCGAGAACAACTCGCTCATGGCGATCACGCGCAACTACTCGTGCCCGGTGCTGGTGGCGGCGGGCGCCATCGCCATCCTGCTGAGCTTTGTGGGCAAGCTGGGGGCCCTCATTCAGACGTTGCCCACGGCGGTGACGGGCGGCATGGCCATCTACCTGTTCGGCGTCATCGCCTTGCAGGGTGTAGCGCTGATCCAGTCAGAGGAAGTCGACCTGTTCGACGCGCGGCAGCTCGCCATTGGCGCCGTGATCTTGATCGTGGGCATTGGCGGATCGATGCTCGAGGGGGGCGCCATCCCCATCGTGATCCCATGGCTTGGCCCTGCCTTTGCTGACGGGCTGCCCGCCATTGCCACGGCGGCCGTGCTGGGGATGCTGCTCAACCTCATCTTTTTGCTCGTGCCGCCCCGAGAGGTCACTCCCCAGAGCTGACTCTGGACAACGCGACGCGTACTATGGCGCCGGGGCTCGGCCGAGCCCCGGCGCTGGCATACTCAGCCATTGACAGCGCATCGGGCCGGTGCTAGGCTGGCCGGCGCGGCGCACACTCAGGGAAAGGTCGTTAGCGACGATGGCACCATCAGCGGAGATACTTCACACGGGCAAGCTGCCCCTGGAGCTCTTGCAGCGGTTGCTGGCGGACTATACGGGAACCGACGAGCGCTTGGTGGCCGGACCACGCGTGGGCGAGGACGTGGCCGTCGTGGACATGGGCGACCGCTACATGGTCATCAAGACGGATCCCATCACCTTTGTCACCGACGAGATCGGCTGGTATGCCGTGCACGTCAACGCCAACGACATCGCCACGAGCGGCGCAACGCCGCGATGGATGTTGGCCGCGATCCTGCTGCCCGAGGCGACCACGACACCGGCGATGGTCGAGGCTATCTTTGCCCAGCTCCATGGGGCCTGTGCCGACCTGGGTATCATCCTCGTGGGTGGGCATACCGAGGTGACCTATGGCCTGAATCGGCCGATCGTCGTAGGGGTGATGGTGGGCGAGGTGGCCCGCGAGCAGCTGCTCACCACGGCCGGGGCGCGGGTTGGCGACCGCGTGCTGCTCGTCAAGGGGGTGCCCATCGAGGCCACGGCCATCATCGCCCATGAAAAGGCGGATGACCTTCGCCGTCGTGGCTACGATGCGGCGTTCATCGAGCGCGCGCAGGGGTTCCTGCGTGATCCCGGTATCAGCGTGGTGGGTCCCGCGCAGGTGGCGGCTCGGCACGCCGGCACCCACGCCATGCACGATCCCACTGAGGGGGGGCTGGCGACAGGCCTCCACGAGCTGGCGCTTGCTGCTGGCGCGGGGCTGCGGCTGGATGCGGATCGCGTGCCGATCCTGCCCGAGGGGCAGCGGCTCTGCGACGAGTATGGTCTCGATCCGCTGGGCGCCATCGCCTCGGGGGCGCTCATCGTAGCGGTGGACCCGACCACGTCGGAGGCGCTGATCGAGGCCTACCGGCGAAGCGCCGTGCCGTGTGCCGACATTGGCGAACTCGTGCCCGCCAGCGAGGGCATCACCATGGTGTGTGGTACCACGCGGTGCCCGTTGCCGCGGTTCGATAGCGACGAGATCACGCGCATCTTTTAGCCGCGGTGTACGCGGTGATCCGGATGACGCGGGATGGCGCCGTGGCCCTTTTCCTGAGCGCTACCGGTGATCGGGGCGTGCCTCCCGCGGCTGGCGCTCCTCGCTCCAGCCGTGCAGGCTGCGCACCAGGTTGAGGGTGAACGCGAGCTCTTCGTCGCCAGGGGTAATCTCGCGGTCCAAGAGCGCATCGCGTACCCGTGCCAGGATCTCGCCATAGACGGGGCCGGGTGGGACGCCCATGGCGCGTAGCGTGTGGCCATCGATCGTCGGGCGCACGGCACTCCACTCGCGCTGGTAGAGGTCCAGCCGCCGACGGACGAGGTCAGAATCCGTCAGCACCGACAGCACAAACCGCGCCTCGCGGGAGTAGGGGTGCAGCAGGCGATAGATGCCGCTGGGCAGCATCATCGAGGAGCGCAGCTCGGCCAGCGATTCCCGCAGCCGTACCACCTCGTGCAAGAGCTGGGCATCGTGCTGTGGGATGCGCAGTCTGTCGACAAAGGCGTTCAGTGCCTCGCGGCTGAGGGGGCTGCTCAGCAGCGCGAGGTAGCACATACTGAGCGTCGGGACGTCTCCGGCCCCGTCCGCCTCCTCCGATGGCCACCCCCTTGGTTGCCCGGGCGCTGGCTCCGTGACGGCGCCCATCTCCTCGAACCGGCGGCGCAGCCGGACAAAGAGCTGAGCCATCTCGCCGTTAAAGCGCAGGTCTGGGTGCAGCCGGGCGAGTACCCCCATCTGCGCCAGGCGCTCCAGACCGTGCTCGGGCTCGTCCTCGCGCAGGAGGGCGTACAGCTCGTTGCGCACCCGCTCCCCACTGACGTTGCCCAGCAGCTCGATGGCGTCGTCGATCAGCTCGGCCGTGCGCTCCTCAATGGTGAACCCCAGCCGCTGTTCGAGGCGCACGGCGCGCAGAATCCGTGTGGGATCCTCCACAAAGCTCAGGTTGTGTAGGACGCGGATCAGCCCCTGGCGGATGTCGCGCTCACCACCGTAATAGTCGAGGAGCTCGCCGTAGCGCTCGCGGTCCAGGCAGATGGCCATCGTGTTGATGGTGAAATCGCGTCGGTAGAGATCCTGCTTGATCGAGCTTCGCTCGACATGTGGGAGCGCTGTGGGGCGCTCGTAGAACTCGGTGCGGGCGGTCACAAAGTCGAGGGAGGGCGGCACGTCGGGGTCGCGCTCACTCTCAAAGATGACCTTGGCCGTGCCAAAGCGCGCGTGGCTGCGCACGCGGCAATTGCCCAGGTCCTCCGCCAGTTGGCGCGCCATGCGGATGGCGTCGCCCTCCACCACGAGGTCCAGGTCGAGGGTCGGCGAGCCGAGGAGCAGGTCGCGCACAAAGCCCCCGACGATATAGAGCGAGTACCCCAGATCGTTGGCCACGTCCCTGGCCCGGAGCAGGAGGTGGTGCAGCCCCGGGGGCAGGGCATCCTCCATGGCGCGGCGCACCATGTGCGCCTGAGAGGGCTCCTGGCCGGGATACCACAGCTTGATGAGATCCGTGCGGGTGACGATGCCCAGCAGGCGGCCGTCGTCGACGACCGGCACCTGGCCGAGGTCGTTCTCGATCATCACACGCTGCACCTCGTCCACAGGATCGTGGGGTTGAACGAACACCGGCCCAGTGTGCATGAACCCGCGCACGGGCATATCCCCGAGGCGGTGGTGCAGGGCACGATCGACATCGCGCCGCGTGAGGATGCCGGCCAGCCGATTGCCCGATAGCACGGGAAAGCCCTCATGGCCGTAGCGCTGCATGAGCTGCCCGGCCTCACGGATGGAGGTGCTCGCCTCCACGGTGTGGACGTTCATCGACATAATCTCGCGCACGCGCACGGCGGGTATGACGTGTGGCTCCAGAGCGCGCACCAAACGCGAGCGCACGTCGTCGAGGCGCTCGTTCTGTACCAGCGCGGCGGCGGCTTTGGTATGTCCGCCGCCCCCGAACGCGTTGAGCACGCGGGCGACATCGATGGCGTCGGTGTTGCTGCGGGCAATGATCTGTACGTCGCCGGCGAACTCGGCCAGCAGGAAGCAGGCATCCGGCTCGTAGAGCGCCAGCAGCTCGTGGACGAGGGTGGCCAACTCGTCCACAGGGTCCTCGAGTACTACCCCCGCGATGCAGATACTGCGCCCCTGCACGGCCAGCATTGCGCTCGAGCGCGTCAAGGCGACGAGGGCACGGCGCTGATCGGGCGACAGCGGGCGGTGGAGAAAGATATCAATGAGGGCGAGGTCGGCTCCGGCCTCGAGCAGCCACGCCGCCGCGAGGAGGTCACGCGGTGTCGTCGTCTGATAGGCGAGGGAGCCGGTGTCCTCATAGATGCCCATCAGCATGAGGCTCGCGCCGAGGGGAGTGACCGTGATGCCCTGGGCGCGGATCTTTTCCACCAGCAGCGTAGTCGTGGCGCCGACGATATCGCCCTCAAAGGTAGTGTTGCGCGGCAGCGGTTCCTCGGGAGGATGGTGATCGATGATGTGGGTCGTCGCCTGCGAATCCATTCCGCGAAGTTGCGAGATGGCCTGGGTATCGACGAGCACGAGCCGCGTGATGGGGCGACGCGGCAGATCGCGCCGCTCGATGAAGGGGAGCTCGTCGCGGTAGAGGGCGAGGAAATCACGGAGGTTGCGATTCAGCTTTTGCGGCAGAACGGCCTGGTGGTCAGGGTACACAAGGCTGGCGGCGTACATCGCCGCCAAGGCATCCATATCGGCACGTTCGTGGCTGGTGATGACCTTCATGATGTCCCTCGGCGTCACAGTTGACTCGGTCATTATAGCCCGTCCCGCGCGGGGCTGTCCAATGGGCGGCCAGAGGCGGCCACGACATGTGCGGCGTGGTCCGTCATGCCGGGTCGGGTCGATGCCGCTATCCCTCCTGGGCGTGGGTGGAGGCGCACGTTGGCTCTGGCGGTAACCGTTGACAGCTCTCGTGCATCACGCTATACTGAAATCGATCCAACCCGCGTGGGTTCGCTGGGCCGAATACGTGTGTGTACCGTTGAACCTCTCCTCTTTGTGTTCGGTCCGAGCAACACGAGACAGTAGCCCCGTCCCACCTTCTCTGATCCCGGCCTGACGGGCCCAACAACGCCCATTTCGGGCCAAGCACCCACGTCAGCAGTTGAGAACCATCATCTATCGTGGCCGGCCGCCGCGCTCTCGTGCGATGCGCGCGGAGGGGTGGACACTGCTGGGCCGACGCAGGACAGTTCGGACATCAAAAAGCGGCCGGCTTGCCATACCAGGAGGAGGTGAACCGAGAGCGATCTGACGCAGCCTTTCGGGCACGTAAGGGTGGTGGTAGGCCCGAGTGTGTGAGGCGCTTAGAGTCGGGAGGGCTCATCCGCCACATCACGCCACCACATGGGAGCAATGCATCCTCGTTCATGGGAGCAGATCCCTCCGGGATGACTGGAAAGGAGCTGTCCATGAGTTCGCGATGTCTGTTCCGCATCCTTGTGGCCTTGGCAGTGATGCTGCTGGGTGTCATGCCATCATTTGGCCTGGAGGCGGCGCCGGGGCTTGGTGAGCCCGCACGGCGCCCGACGCCGGCTCGCGAGGGCTTGTCTCAGGCCCCCGAGGGCGTCGGACGCGTCTCCTTTGTCCATGCGGCCCCCTTTGCGGAGGCCATCACCGATACGGTGGTGACCGTCACTGTCGATGGCGTGTCGCAACCGGGTGTGCTGACGTATGGCGACACCAGCCCCTACTTTGGTATGGCGGCGGGTACCTACGATATTGGCATCGTGCCCACCGGCGCGACGGATCCGGTCGTGACGGCGACGGTGACCATCGCCGAAGGGCAGGACTATACCCTGGCGGTCGCTGGCGATGGTGCCAACCAGCCCGTGGAGCTCATCCAGACGGAGGACAACTGGGAAGAGCCCGGGCCAGGGTTGGCTGCCTTGCGCCTGGTGCACCTGGCACCTGTAGCCGCCGATCTGGCGGCGACGGCAGTGGATATCCGCAATGCTGATGGGACGCTGGTCGCGGAAGGCGTGACCTATGGTACCTTTGGCGGCTTTGTCGAGATGCCGGCCGGCATCATCGACCTGATGGTGACGGATCCGGCAGATCCCGAGACGATACTCCTCAATACCGGCCCCATCGTGCTCAAGGACGGCGACGTGATGACGCTCTTTGAGGCCGGGGGAGCCAACAACTGGCCGCTGGAGCCACTGGCAACCATCCAGGCGCCTCAGGACCCCGCACACCTGCGGCTGGCGCACCTGGCACCCTTTGCCGCGGAGGTAGGCGAGACGTCGGTGTCGGTGTTCCTCGAGGACACCGAAGTGGCGAGCGCGGTGACCTATGGCGCCACCACCGACTATTTCGAGCTTCCGCCGGCGATGTACACCGTGTCGATCGTGCCGACGGGGGAGATGACGCCCGCCATCACCGGCACAGTGACGCTCATGAGCGGCGTCGACTATACGGCGATCGCCATCGGGGACGGCACCCTCCAGCCGTTGGACCTCCTCGCCACCATGGACAACATCGAGATGCCTACTCCGCGGATGTCGCGGCTGCGTGTCGTGCACGTGGCGCCGTTCAGTGATGACCCCGCGCTCACCGCCGTAGACGTGCGCGACGCAGAGGGGGAGGTCTTTGCCGGGCTCGAGGGCGTGACCTATGGCACCGCCAGCGAGTACGTAGAGGTCGCGGCCGACACCTACGATCTCGTCGTGACCATCCCGGGAGGCGAGATGGCGATCCTGGACATCCCGCCGTTGACCCTGATGGAAAACCAGGTCGCCACGCTGTACGTGATCGGTGATGGCGAGACCCAGCCGCTCGACGCCCTGCTCGTCACCGACGAAATGCGCATGCCCACCGATGTGCAGTTCGCCAACCTGGCGCCATTCGCTCCAGACCTCGCGGATACGGCCATCACCGTGGCGCTGAACGAGATGCCCATCGCTGAGGGGCTCACGTTTGGCCAGGCGACGGATTTCATGGCTCTACCGGCGGGGTTCTTTGACGTTGCGGTGGTGCCCGAGATCGACATGGCCCAGGCCATCGGTGGAGCGATGTTCCTCACGTGGGATATGCAGTACATCGCGACGGTGATCGGCGACAATGCCAACTGGCCGCTGGACCTGTTCGTGCTGCGTGACATCGCACAGCCAGACGAGGGGATGGCCGGCCTGCGGATCGTGCATGTGGCGCCGTTCACCTCGACGCTCGAGGCGACGGCCGTGAACGTGGTTGCGGACAACGGCGAGCCCTTTGACGATGTGGAGGGACTCACCTACAAGGACGTCACCGCCTTTATCGACGTCGCTCCCGGCGTCTATGACCTCGCCGTCACGAATCCTGATGGTGCCGTCGTTGTCGACATCGCGCCCTTCCGCTTGGTCGCGGGTCAGAGCGTTACCGTGTTCATCGTCGGTGACGGTGTGAACCAGCCCCTGGACGCAGTCATCCCTGGTGTGGAGCTGGGCACCGTGATCTATCTACCGATCGTCTTTCGTGACTTCCAGCGACCCTAACGGGTCCTACGGGGGCGCGACGCCCGCGCGTCGCGCCCCTTCCATGGTGGCCCCAGGCCACCGTCATTGACACGCCATCGACGCAGCCCTATAATGCCACGGCTCATGGCTGCTCGCTCAGTACGCAACGCGCAGAGGTAACTCATGGCATCCCCTCGACGCGCGAGTCGGCAGGTATGGCGGCTGCGATTGTACGCCCTGGTCGCCCTCCTGATCCTCCTCGCCGCGCTGCTCACCAATACGGTTCACGCCGATCTCGTTGCTGGCCGCCGAGCACGCCAGGGCGGCGACGCGCGAACCATCCCCGATACGGACGTCAACCCCTATGGCGCCAACTTTTTTCTCACCCGAGAGGTCGAGCCCTGGAAGCGTGACAAGACGCTGCACATGGCGGCCGATGCCGGTATCGGTTGGGTGAAGCAGCACTTTCCTTGGGAAGAAGTGGAGCCTCGCCGTAAGGGCGAGTTCATCGACCCCATCAGCAAGGGGAGCAGCTGGGCCAAGTTTGACGAGATCGTGGCCGAATGCGAGGCCCACGGCTTGCGGATCGTCGCCCGCCTCGACCGCCCCCCCGATTGGAGCCGGCAGGACAATAGCTACAAGGAGCGCCCCCCGGACGATCTCAACGACTATGGGGACTATGTCTATGCCTTTGTCGAGCGCTATCGGGGGCGGATCGACCACATCCAGATTTGGAACGAGCCGAACATCTTTCCCGAGTGGGGCAACCAGCCCGTCGACCCGGAGGCGTACGTCGAGCTCCTCAAGGTCGCCTACCGCCGCGCAAAAGAGGCCAACCCCAACGTACGCGTCCTGGCGGCGCCCTTGGCCATCACCCTTGGGGAACCCCACCCCGAACCCGGCAAGTGGCGCTCCATGAGTGACCTGGACTACCTCGAGGCGATGTACCGTGCTGGCGCGAAGGACTATTTCGACATCTATTCGGCGAACGCCTTTGGCATGGATCGCCCCCCGGAGGACCCCCCGGACGCCAACACGCTGAACTTTCAGCGGGTGGTGCTGCATCGCCGCATCATGGAAAAGCACGGCGATGCCGACAAGGCGGTGTGGTTCAACGAGTTTGGCTGGAACGCTGCCCCGGAGCACATGGCCGCCGAGCAGCTCACCTGGAGCCGCGTGGACGAGACCCAGCAGGCGGAGTACACCGTGCGCGCCATCGAGATGGCGCGCTCCGAGTGGCCATGGGCCGGTGTGTTCATGATCTGGTACTTTCGCCAGGTGGGCAACATTCCACCCGAGCGGGCCGACTATTACTTTCGCATGGTGGATACGGATTTCGCGCCGCGCCCGCTGTACACGGCTGTGCAGGCCGCCGCGCGCAGCGAGCAGCCTCCTGGTCCTGGACTGTACCAGGAACTGAACCCCGCTGTGCAGGCGACGGGCAGTTGGGGGTTGGCAACTGAGGCCGGGGCCTCGGCGGGGGGCCTTCTCCGCTCCGAGAGCCCAGGAGATCGCCTGGCGTTCTCCTTTGAAGGCACGGGTATCATCCTGTACGCGATGCGCTCGCCGGACGGGGGGCGTCTGTTGGCGACGGTGGATGGCAAGCCCGCGCCCGCGCTGGCGTCGGGAGTGGTCGACCTCTACAGCGCTGAAGCAGGCGAGATCGTACGCCTCCCCCTGGCGCGCAATCTCAGCCCTGGCGTCCATCGGCTCGAGCTGGAAGTGGCCTCGGATCACCATCGGGATTCGACGGGACACGTCTGCACCATCGATGCGTTCGAGGTGCTTGCGGAGGGACACGGCCTCTCGGTGGGGCCGGTCTCTGTGCTAGGCGTGGGCATCCTCCTTGACCTCTGGCTGCTGCTCCGTACCTGGCGCCGGGCGCGCTGGGTGATACGGGCCCCCTGACCTTATGCCGCCCGCCGCCCGGCGGGCCGGAGGCTCTGTGACGATGTGCGGGCCCGGCGAAACGCTGTTGACGCCCCCTCCGGGCAGTGGTATTCTGCCGCGCGACGGGATCACGCGCGACCCCATCGCGCGAAAGGACTGCGAGGGCGGAAGTACGGCTCGCCCGGCACACACCCGAGGAGCCACCATGAACACCATCAAGATTGACCCCGATCGTACGCTAGGAACGCTCGATCGCAACGTTTTCGGCGGCTTTGCTGAGCATCTCGGACGCTGCATCTATGGCGGCATCTATGACGAGGGCTCGCCCCTGGCTGACGCCGAGGGATATCGCCGGGATGTCATCCAGGCCGTCAAGCGACTGGGCATGCCCATCATTCGCTACCCTGGCGGCAACTTTGTCTCCGGGTATCGGTGGATGGACGGCATTGGCCCCCAGGATGAGCGCCCGCCCCGCGCCGAGTTGGCCTGGCGCACCGTCGAGAGCAACCGCTTTGGCACCGACGAGTTCGTGCGGTGGTGCCGCCTCGTGGGGGCCGAGCCCTACCTCGCTGTGAACTGTGGCGACGGTGACATGCGCGAGGCCAGGGATTGGGTCGAGTACTGCAACGGCACCACTGATACCGCCCTCGTGCGCCTGCGGCGCCGCAACGGTAGCGAGCAGCCCCACCGCGTGCGCTACTGGGGGATCGGCAACGAGGTGGACGGGCCCTGGCAGATGGGCATGAAGACGCCGGAGGAGTATGCCCGCGCCTTCACCGAGTTTGGCAAGATGATGAAAATGGTCGACCCCGACATCCGGCTCATCGCCTCGTGGACGAGCGGCTGGTTCGATGACTGGGTGGAGCGGGGTCAGCTGCTGCTCGAACAGGCGCCCCGGCTCGTCGACTATATGGCCATCCACTGGTATGTCGGCAACCCCGACGATGACTTTGGGCGGTACATGGCGCTCTCCGAGCTGTTCGAGGACCGGCTCACGGCCGCTGAGGGGTTGATCAACGCCATGCGGGTCTGCCGCCAGCTGCCGCGCCCCGTATACCTGGCCGTCGACGAATGGAATGTGTGGTACCGCACCCGTGGCGACAACCGCCTCGAGGAGGTGTACAACCTCGAGGACGCCCTCGTGGTGGCCATGCAGCTCAACGCCTTTATCCGGCACGCACGCAGCGTCAAGATGGCCAACCTGGCCCAGGTCGTCAACGTGATTGCTCCCATGATGACGTGGGAGGACGGCCTCGTGCTCCAAACCACCTTCCACCCCTTCGAGATCTATAGCCGGCAGGCGGGCTCGGTGGCCCTCGACGCCTACTGGGAGGGCGAGACGTTCCAGGGCGGTGACCGCGTTGGCGTTCGCGTGCTCGATGTCTCGGCGACGCTCAACCCCGAGGAGCGCGAGGTCAGTGTCTTTGTCGTCAACCGCTCGCTGGAGGCCACCGAGGCCGAGATCGTCCTGCAGGAGGGCGCGTGGGGCGGCTCGGGCAAGTCCTGGGTGGTGACCGGCCCCGATATCAAGGCGACGAACACGCGCGAGAACCCGGAGGCGGTGACGGCCGTCGAGCGGCCGGTGGCGGCGTCGGGCGCGCGTCTCCGTCTCACTCTGGAGCCACACTCGGTGACGGCGCTGACGCTGCCGCTTGCCTGAGGGAGGGCCCGACGGAGAGGGTTTCTGTGCCTACGGCAGTATAGAAACGGTTTCCACGGCCGATGCCTTAGGAGCAGGCATCGTTGCCGCCGGTGAGCGTTCCGGTGCTTTGGGCGCGGGAACGCTTGGCGGCGCCTCAACACCATCGCGATAGGGAGTCCTCCTCCATGGCAAAGCCCACCAAGCACGCAAGCAAGATCTGCCTGGCCCTCAGCATCATCGCAGCCGTCGGCATCGTCCTCGGCCTCCTCGCACGGTCGCCAATGGTCATCGTTTTGGGCCTGGCGCCGTCCGTGGCCTACGAGGCCTACCGCACCGAGGGGCCATCCACGCGCTGGGCCTCGTGGTGCCTGGCCATCGTCCTGGTGCTGCAGGCGCTCTTTCTCCTGTTCGATGTCAATCTCGATCTCGCCGAGCTCTTGGGCTACTCCTCGCGCTATGTCGCCGGCTACGAGGTGCCGCTGGGAGACGTCAAGGTGGTGGGGCCGGCGGTCATGGCCGTGCTCGCGCTCGTCCTCATGAGCAGGACACGCGGGCGCTACACCAAGTGGCTGGCAGCCAATATCATCGTCACCTCGTTCGCACTGATCTATGTTCTCGACCACACCGTGTTCGTGCGCTGGATCCAGCTCGCGGTGGACGTGCTGGCGGAGCGTGCCGGGTGAGGGCGCTGGCGCGTGCGGCGTCGCCACAGCCGGCAAGGAGGGCGTATGACCGTTCTAGAAAAGCTCAACCTTGGCCTCGTGGGAGCGTGCAAGCGTGGGGGGAGCTTTGCCCGAGCCATCGCGCACCTGGGGAACACCCGCATCCACGCCGTGTGCGACATCGACGCCACACACCTCCCCGAGACGGCGGAGCGTATGGGGGCCGATGAGGCGTACACCGACTATGAGGAGATGCTAGAGTACGCGTCGGTGGACGCCGTCATCATTGGCACGCCCATGCACCTGCATGTCCCCCAGGCAGTGGCTGCGCTGCGACGCGGTGTACACGTGCTCAGCGAAGTGACCGCCGGCGTCTCGCTGGAAGAGTGCCAGCAGCTCGTGGCGGCGTGCAAGGCGTCGACAGCCACCTACATGATGGCCGAGAATTACATCTATACGCGACCGAACGTGCTGGTGCGCGAGCTCGTACGCCAGGGTCTCTTTGGCGAGACCTACTACGCTGAGGGGGAGTACATCCACGAGCTCAAAGAGCTCAACGAGCTGACCCCGTGGCGACGCGTCTGGCAGACGGGCGTGAACGGCGTGACGTACGGCACGCATAGCCTAGGGCCCATCCTCCAATGGATGCCGGGCGAGCGCGTCGTGGCGGTGTGCTGTGCTGGCAGCGGCCACCACTACCGCGATCCGCGCGGCAACTGGTACGAGAATGAGGACTCGTGTGTCATGCTGTGCAAGATGCGCAGAGGTGGTCTGGCCAAGGTTCGCGTCGACATGCTGTCAGACCGACCCCACGCCATGACGAACTACCAGCTGCAGGGCACCGACGGCTGTTACGAATCGCCACGCGCCCCTGGAGAGCGCCACCGCATCTGGCTTCGCCACCGGGCGAGGGATGCCAATACCTGGATGGACCTGGACGAGCTGGAGGCCTACCTGCCCGAGGAATACCGCTCCCTCGAGGACGTCGCCCGAGCGAGCGGCCACGGCGGCGGCGATTTCTATGCTGTGTGGGAGTTCGTCCAGGCTGTGGTGAACGGCTGCCTGCCGCCCATCGGCATCCACGAGGCCATGGACCTGACACTGCCGGGGTTGGTGAGCCAGCAGTCGATCCGTGAGGGAGGGCGCTGGCTCGAGGTGCCCGACAGCCGCGACTGGTAGGCGCGCGCTGGGCGGTCGCTGGCAACACGAGGAGGTGGGCATGGCAGAGGTGATGGCCGGGTTCGCCCAGAAGGCGATCTCGCCACCGGCTGGGGTGCACATGATGGGCTATGCGGACCGCACCGAGCCCGCCACAGGTGCCCACGACGCGCTCTATGCCTCGGCCGTGGCGCTGTCTGATGG
>DUUT01000203.1 GCA_012841405.1 Chloroflexota bacterium | reverse complement strand
GGCGCGCCACGCGCCGCGCGAGCACCCAACCAAGGGTGAGACGAGTGCCTACCAGGATACCGTATAGCTCACGGGTGTGCCGTCGGTATAGTTATAGATCTGTACCGTATAGCTCCCTCCCACGTCGGAGGAGAACGTCGCCTGGCGCCGGCCCGGCGTCGAGCGCGATGTCGCCTGGGCAATGAGGTGGCCGTCAGGTGTGTAGACGTTCAAGCCTACGGCTTTTTCCAGGACGGGATCATCCGGCGCGATAGTGGCCTCCACCGTCACGCTCGAGCCATCACCGGGGTAAGGAATGGTGATGGTAGCAAAGGCGCCGCCCAGCGAGCCGACGATCGTCCCGCTCGTAGGCGGACCGGTCTCTGGAAGGACCTGCGGCTCCTGGGAAGGCGGCGGCGTCTCGGCCGGTCCTGGAGCCGCTGCCGCGATACCGCTGGCGACGATGGTGTAATCGATGGTCGTATTCAGGGTATAGTTGTAGACCTGGATCAAGAGCCGGGCAGGGCTGGACGCCGTGTAGCGGAACTCGCGGACGCTGGGATCCCCCTCGTCCGGCGTGCGCGACGAACCAATGGGGCCATCGGGCCCGTAGACATTGAAGGCAATCTGGTTGGCGACGGACGGGTCGGCGGGTCTGGGCGTCATCCGCAGGACGAGCTCTTGCTCGCCGCCGGGATAGTCAACGGCAAAGAAGGCAAAGGAGCCCGCCGGCGCGCCTGGCAGGCCCCCGGTGCGCGCTTCATTCGGTCGCAGCAGCTCGGGGTTGTCCGGATCCGCACTACGCGCCAGCGCGACGGCGGGAGCACTGCCAAGGATGACCAGAGCCAGGAGCATCATGATGCTCAACTGACGTGCACGCATAGGAAACACCTCCACTGTGTGGACATCGGGCCATGGCCTGTGGATGCTTCGCCATGGTTCGGAAGCGAACACCGATCGTGACCGACGACACACTAGAGCCGGCGACCGAGCGCCACCGCACGCCTCAGAACCGACGGGGGGACGTTGCGGCGTGCGCTTGCGCTTGGATAGATCATGGTGCCAACGATGCGGTATCCGCCGGATGCCAGCACGTTGCGCACGGCTTGGATGGCGCCACGCCCCTGGGTGGGCAGGTGACTGGTCGGCCAGGCAGAGTCACAGGTGGTAACGATGGCGGCCGTCTGTTGCGGCGGCTGTGGACGTGCCTCGGATCGGCGCAGGAAGACGGCCGCGGTGCGGTCAAAGAGGAGCTTCAGGGGGCCGGGCACGTTGCCCCAATAGGTGGGCGTGCCGATGACGAGACTCTCCGCAGCCTCGATACGGCGTCCGATGCGCTGGGCATCATCTTCTTCCTGCACGCAGATGCCGTCCGTACGGCAGTGCTTGCACCCCTGGCAAGGAGCGATGTCGAGGCTGTGCACATCCACCCATTCGACAGGCCGATCACCGCCGGCACCCGATTCGATGGCGTGCAGGATGGCGGCACAGGAGCCGTGCGGATGGGGGCTGGCATTGAGGATCAGAACGGACATGGTGCCCTCCTCTCACGGTGAGGCGCCATTCCGGCGCTGGTACCGGACGGTTCGTCAGTGCGCAGCATACATAAGTATAGCGGATGAAGATGGCATGTCAATGCGTGTCCAAGCGCCAAAGATCGGCAGATACGTTGCGGTAGCCAGGGCATAGACGGAGCCGCCAAGATCGACGACGTACAAGTGCCCTGCCTCATCCTCGCCGAAGGACGCGATGGAAAGCTCGGTATCGAGCACAAGCGTGTTCCGCCAGCCATCATTCAAGCGCTCGAGAGCCCAAATGCGCCCAGAGCCAAAGTCACCGTAAAAGTAGATTCCGCCCCAGGCGGCGGGAGCTGTGGCGCGATAGACGTGACCACCGGTGATGCTGGTGCCTAGGTCACGGCCGTACTCGGCCACCGGTAGCGTCAAGCCCTCGGTGTCACACGACTGGGCCTGAAAGCAGGTCGAGCCCTCCATGATGTTCCACCCGTAATTCTCACCGCCACCGCCAGAGGGCTGGTAGTTGACCTCCTCTCGGGTGCTCTGGCCGACATCGGCGATGTACAGGTCGCCGGTGGCGCGATCGAACGAAAAGCGCCACGGGTTGCGCAACCCGAGCGCCCAGACCTCGGGGCGAAAGCCCGCCGTGTCGACAAACGGGTTGGTGGCGGGTATGCCATAGGGCTCACCCGCGGGGGCCGACTCGACGTCGATGCGTAGTATCTTGCCGAGGAGCGCGCTCCCATTCTGGGCGTTGCCCTGTGGGTCTCCCCCGGAGCCGCCGTCACCGGTGCCAATATAGAGGTAGCCATCGGGACCAAAGGTGAGCTGCCCGCCATTGTGGTTGGCAAACGGCTGCTCGATGATAAGGATGCGCTCCTCCGAGGCGGCGTCCGCGGCGTTGGCGTCATCGGGTGAGATGGCAAAGCGTGATACGACGGTCTCTCCATCGGGAAGGCCCGTGTAGTTGACGTAAACGTGGCCAGCATCGGCACCAGCCGGAGGAAAGGCGACGCTGAACAGCCCTTGCTCCGAGCCCGACGAGAGGACCCGGTCAGAGATGTCGAGAAAGGGCACAGGCAGGAGGATGTCATTCTGCAGGACGCGGATGGTACCCGGTTTCTCGGTGATAAAGAGGCGGTCGCTGCCATCGGCGGCGTGCGTTACGTGGGTGGGGCGGTCGAGGCCGGTGACAACGCGCTGCAAGCGCGGCGCCGGGGTAAGGGGGCTCTGGGCAACGGCCGGAGGGGCGGCGAAGGCGAGGAGGAATGCGGTGACACAGAGCACTGATAGGGCCTGGCGCAGCATGGGACACCTCCGATCTGGGCAGAGGTATCTGTAGTAAAGGTATCAGTAAAGGAGAGAAGCTATCCTAGTCTATCACGCGAGAGGGATGGGGTCAACGGGGCGCAAGGCACCTCTCGGGGCGTTACCGTCGCGGGGACAGATGGCGCAGCGCAGGCGTCACGGGCCTTTGCTGGATCCGGGGGGAGTGGGCCGACAGCAGTGGCCGATGGCGGCGCTCAGATGCGCGCCGAACAGCGTAATCCAGCCGGCGAGATAGATCCAGAAGAGGAGGGCGACGACGGAGCCGAGCGACCCATAGACGATTTGATAGCGCGAGAGGCCGCTGCGCAGGTAAAAACCAAACGCGGCCGTGGTGATGCGCATCAGCACAGTGGTCACCAGGGAGGCGATCAGTGCTTCGCGCCAGCGCACGCGAACGCGCGGTACGAGGCGATAGAGCGTCAGGAACAGGCCAAAGGTCACTATCCAGGGGATGATCTGGGAGAGGAGCGCGTCCACCAAGGGGCCGTAGAAGGCGATGAGGTTGGCCAAAGGCTGGCTGATCGAGGCAATGATCTGTAGGAGCGTGTTATAGACCGCCAGGATGAGAAGCACCATCACGAGGATGCCCACCATGCTGACGGCCACAATCCGCCCGTGGATGGGGCCGCGAACCTCGGCGCCGGGCCAGGCGTCGTTGATATAGTGTGCCAGCACGGTAAAGAACCCGGACCCCGACCAGAGGAGGCTCAGGGCGGCGATGGCCGTGGCCGGCCCACGGAGCTGGAGCACCATCTCGAGGTTCTCGATGATGAGATCCTGCGAGGTTGGGAAGAACTGGATGACCAGCTCCTCAATCTGCGTGCGCACGAACTCGGCCTGCAAGACAAAGCCTAGGGCGCTGATGACGAAGAGGAGCAGGGGAAACATGGAAAAGAGCGCATAGTATGCGAGGCTGGCGGCGACCTGAGCGCCGCGGCTCGCCGAAAAGCTGTCGATGGCCGTCGTGGCGATGAGGTATGCTAACGGTGGGTGGCGGTTCAGGCGGCGTACGATCCAGGAGGGCAGCCCCGGCCAGTGCGGCGGGTGCTCGCGATTATCGGAGCTCACGGCACTCCCTTTCTCCGTCGCGCTTTTCTGAGGGGGCCTGCGGCGTGTGGATCGTGACGAACGTCAGGTGGCAGCGTCGATGGGCACGGCGCGTGCGTGATCGATGACGTCCTGCAGCGGGACGTCGAACTCGCGCGCGAGGCGGGCGCAGTCCTCATATTCCGGCTTGACACTCACGACCTGCCCACCCACGTGTTTGAGTTTGCGGCGTACCGGCCCCCAGGGCGTGTCGACACGATCGGTGCTTCTTTCGGCGACCTCACGCTGCATCAGGCGCCAACGCACGCCGAGGGTGCTCGTCTCGCGCAGGATGAGGCAGCGCAACATCGGCGCGTCCTGCGTGCGGCAGAGAACGGAGAGCGTGACGGCGGGGCGCCCCTTCTTCATGATGATGGGCGTGAACCAGGCATCGAGGGCCCCGGCCTCCAGCAGGCGCTCGAGCGCATAGGCGAGCGCCTCGCCGGTCATGTCATCGAGGTTGCATTCCAGGAGGGCGACCTCTTGGGGCGCGCTCTCGCGGCCAGCGTCGGCAGGCATGCTACCTCTCTCCACGGCGCGCGCGGGCCGCACGGTTGGCAATAAGGCCCGCGATGGCGGCGGCACCCACGCCGTTGTCGATGTTGACCACTGCCAGGCCCGGGGAGCACGTCTGTAGCATGGAGAGGAGCGCCGCCTGTCCTTGGCCGCCCATGCCGTAGCCCACGGAGGTGGGGAGACCGATGACAGGGATGTCGACGAGCCCAGAGACCACCGATGGAAGGGCGCCATCCATACCTGCGGCGACAATGATTACGTCGACGCAGGCCTCCAGGTATTCCTCCAGCGGCTCGAACAGGCGGTGAAGCCCGGCAACGCCCACATCGTACACCGGGTACACCGTACAGCCCATCTCGCGACAGATGATGGCGGCTTCCTCAGCGATGGCCTGATCCGATGTGCCCGCCGTCATGACACCGACGCGGCCGTCGGTGGCGGTAGGCTCGGCGCCATTGCTGCGGATGATGGCCATACGCGCGACGGGGTACCACTCGAAACCGTCGCGGCCATACTCCTCGCACAGAGCCTGCTCGAGCTCGGGTGAGACACGGCTGAGAATCGCCCGACCTGTGCGCTCGAGAAACGAACGCGCAATGGCCAGCGACTGCTCTGCGGTCTTGCTGTTCGTCAGGATAACCTCGGGCACTCCCTTGCGCTGCTGCCGGCCAAAGTCGGGCCGAGCAAAGGGGGTGGCACTGTGGCGACTATCGGTCAGGCTCTTCGATTGCTTCATTGAGGCTCCCCATACGGTATCCAAGCAGGTCCAGGGTGATGTAACGATAGCCCGCTGCCACCAGCGCGTCATGGATACGGCGCCGGAGGTTGTCCTCGGCCAGACGGGCAATGGCATCGGGCGGCGCCTCGATGCGGGCAACGGGATAGTGATCACGTACCCGCACCTGGCGCAAGCCTGTCAGCGCCTGCAAAGTGCTCTCGGCTCGTTCGACGCGCTCCAGACCCTGGCGCGTGATGGGCGTGCCATAGGGAAAGCGCGACGCGAGGCACGCTGCCGCCGGATGGTCCCAGGTGGGCAGGCCGCGCCGCCGGGAGAGGGTGCGGATGTCGGCCTTGGTCAAGCCCGCTTCTGCGAGGGGGGCACGAACGCCGAGCTCCCTCGCGGCCACCGCGCCCGGCCGAAAGTCATCGCCATCATCCACATTCTCTCCGTGTACGAGGACGGCCTCGGTGGCATCGCCATCCGATGCGGCGTCGCGCAGCAGAGCGTACAGGGCCTCAAAGCGAGCCCGCTTGCAGTAGTAGCAGCGTTGCGGCGAGTTCTCGACGACTCCGGGGATGGCCAACTCGTCAAAAGGGACGAGGCGATGCTCGGCCCCAAGCTGGCGGGCAACCGCCACTGCGGTGTCTCTCTCGCTGTTGGGCACCAGCGGCGAGTCGGCCGTCAGGGCGATGACGTGGTCGCGGCCGAGGGTGTCGACGGCGGCGGCCAAGAGATAGCTGCTATCGACACCGCCACTGAAGGCGACCGCCACGCGCCCGAGGCGTGCGAGGATCTCGTGGAGGCGCTGTTCACGCTGGTCAAGCGTCGTTTGTCTATCAATCCCAGAGGTGCTGGACATCACCTGCTCACGTTCTCGCCCAAAGGGCGGCATCGGCGTGGACGAGCGACCAGCGCTACGTAACGGTCCGCGGCGGGCGCCGGTCATTGCGTAATGATAGTGTATGCCTGGTACGTGGTCAAACGGTGCGGGGAGGGGCGGCACCGGGGGCGCATAGCGTAGGAGCCCCGATCACAGCAGGGACCATACGTTGACACCCTCTGAGGGCGCACATATACTCGATTGTGGTGACGACTGACGGAGCATCGTGAGGGAGGTCCGCAGTGGTTGGTGTGGTGGTAGTCTCACACGGAAACCTTGCTAGCGCGCTACTCAGTACGGCGGAACTGATCGCCGGAGCCTGCCCCAACGCCCATGCGCTCGAACTGGGGACCGACGAGGCTCCGGAGGCGTTCAGAGAGCGCCTCCTCAGTTCGCTCACGACGGGAGACGATGCTCCGGCCGAGTGGCTGGTGCTGACAGACCTCCTCGGAGGAACACCCCACCGTGTGGCCTCAATGCTGAGCGAAGAGCTGCCGCGGCCAAAGGCATGTGTCGTGGTGAGCGGCGTGAACCTGGCGATGGTCGTCGACGCGTTGCTGTCGTGTGAGGGCCATACAACCGCGAGGGACCTGGCACTCCACGTGGCCTCCGTGGGCCTGCAACAGGTACGGGAAAGCGTGCGTGACGACTTGTAGTGGTTACAGCGATGCCAACTGAGGACGAGGATACCGAGCTGCGCTGGGAGCGCCTCGCGCTGGTGCGGGTCGATGACCGCTTTCTCCATGGGCAGGTCACCCTCAACTGGGCGAGGGCGTTACGGCCACAGCGCATTGTTATCGCCGATGATACCTTGGCTGGAGACGAGCTCGGCAGAGCGGCCCTGCGAGCGGCTCAGCCGCCAGGGATCGACATATGGGTCGGTGCCGTCGGAGAGGCGGCGTCGGCGTTTCTGGATGGACGTCTGCCGCTCGATGGCACCATCGTGCTCGTCCGCGATCCGCAGAGCGCACGGCGGCTGTTCGATAGCGGAATTCAGTACGAACGCCTGAATGTGGGGGCCGTGGGCGGGGCGCCGGATCGTGCGCGTATCGGCCAGCAGGTGAGTGTGAGCCGGATAGAATGGGAGGCGCTGCGATATCTGGAGCGGGCAGGAGTGGACGTGGAACTGCAGGCCCTGCCGTCGGACGGCGCCGTGACGCTGGCAAAGGTGCGCCAGCCTCGCGAGTGGGCAGACTAGATTGGTTGGGGGCGGCGATTGGGCTGGGCCTGATCATCGCCCTGCTGCTGTTGAGCACAAGAGAGAGCGTACCGACTCCCATCAGAGGCGGACCCCTCGTTAGCCTCGGGACGGCGGCGCTCATCGGGCTCTGCTACTACCTCTCGCAGAGCGCGTGGTTAGCCGGGCTGGGGTACTGGACGCTGTACCGCCCCCTCGTCGCTGGGGCACTCGTTGGCGTCATCCTGGGCGATCCGCAGGCGGGTGTACGCGTCGGAGCGGTGCTGAACCTCGCCTTTCTGGGGTTCCTGGGCACGGGTGGAGCGCTGCCGACGGATATGGCGCTCGTAGGCTATGCGGGCACGACAATCGCTCTGACGACGGGCATGAGCTCCACGGCGTCACTGGCGGTGAGCCTTCCGCTTGGGCTGCTGGGATACGGGCTATACCGTGTGCGGCTGCGCTGGAGCAATCTTCCTGCGCGGCGAGCGATGCGCTATGCGCGGCGGGGCGATGTGCGGGGGATTGCCCGCTGCAACGTGCTCATCCCTCAAGCGATGCTGGTGCTGCTCGCTTGGGTGCCGGCACTGACGGTAGCCTATCTGGCTCCGCAGGCGGCTCGCGGCGTACCGGCCATGGCACCAGAGTGGGCCATCGCCGGCCTCGACCTGACGGGGCGGCTCCTTGTGGCCATGGGAGTAGCCAACGGATTGGCTCTCGTGTGGACGCGGCGAACGGCGGCATGCTACCTCGTGGCGGCGGGCGCGGCTCTGACCGCGACGGGACGCGAGATGGCGGTCCTCGGCGGCGGGCTCGGAGCGCTGGTGGCGATGGTGCTGCCGTGGATCACAAGGGAAGCGCCTACCGCGGGGGCTCGCCGCGTCGAGAGAATCGGCGAGCCCGTGGAAAGCGGCGCCGTACGTCCGGCAGACCGCCGGGCGAGTCTCCTCACCTGGATGTTCTTTTCCCACGCCAGCTATAGCGAGGAACGCTTGCAGGGTGTCGCGTTGGCGCATGCGCTCGCGCCGGTGCTGCGTCGCGTCTATACGACCCGCTCCGAGTTGGCGAGCGCGCTGGTTCGCTACCTCGCGCCCTTTAATGTCGAGCCGAACCTCGGCGCCGCGGTTGTTGGCGTGCTGGCGCGCCAGGAGGCACGTCGACAGAACAGCACGCCGAGCGCTACAGAGGCAGTGCGTACGCGGCTGACAGGGCCGGTCTCGGGCGTCGGGGACACGGTGATCCATGGTGCGATAGGGACGCTCGCTGTGGCCCTGGCGGTGGCGGCGGCCCCGGTGGTAGGAGGACGCAGTGTCATCGCGTACTGCCTCGTCATGGCGGTTGTGGTTTGGGGTGTCAGTGGGTGGGCATTTCAGCGAGGCTACCACGGTGGGCTTGCGGGGGTGCTCGATGTACTGCGTGGTGCCGGCTGGCGACGCCTGGTAGTGGGCGCCGAGTGCGCCAGTGCCATTGTGTTGGGCGTTCTGACGGTGGGGCCCGTGGCGGGATTGCTGCTACCAGTAACAGCTGGCGACGCGGTGGCGACAGCCTCCCTCTTAGACCAGGCGCTGTATGGCTTGCCGGCGGTGGCACTGGTGCTGGTGCTGTTGGCGTTACGGCACTGGGGCGGGCGCCAGAGACGGATCACGCTCGCCGCCTATGGGATTGGCCTCGCTGTGGCGCTGTGGCGGGCGCTGTGGCCCTGGTGGTGAGCGAAGGGGCGAATGAGCGTGGTGGAGCGATGGGTCACCGTGTCGGCACCTGGCGGGCTTCATGCGCGCACAGCGGCTCGCATCGTCCAGGCAGTGCGGCGCCTGGGGGCACGTGTCACCATCACCCATGGTGATCGTGCTGCCGATGCGACGAGTCTCGTCTCGCTGCTTGGGCTGGGTGTGAGTGTCGGGGGCCGGGTGCGCGTCGTGGTGGAGGGCGACGAGGCCGAGGCGGCGCTCGAGCAGGTACGGGCGCTGCTTACCGCCTCGCGACAGCAGAGGATCTATCGTGGTAGGGGCGTGGCGCCCGGTGTGGGCATCGGGCGGGGCGTCATCGCCGTCGATGTCGGCGAGATGCTGGTCACGCGAGGCTGGCTGGATCACGCGGCAGAGATTCGCCGGCTCCACCAGGCCCTGGCGGAGGCACGGGCGCAGCTGGAGGCTCTGGAAGTGTGGGCAGCGCGCGCCATCGGCCAAGCGAGTAGCGTTCTCTATGCCGAGCGCGCGCTCCTTGATAATGCCGTCTGGGTCGAACTCCTGGAAGACAGTATCCGTAACCAAGGGCTGAGCGCCGAGGCTGCCGTATGGGCGGCGAGTCGGCAACCCGGCCCGGTGCTACCCTCCACTGCGGGGGATGGTCCCACCGAGGGGTTGCGCGAGGTGCTCCGGGATGTTGGCACCCGCGTCGGCAGAATCTTGACGCACCGCCAGCCGGATGCTCTGGAGTCGCCATACGAGGGCCCGATCGTCCTCGTCGGCTACCAGGTGTCACCCTCTGAGCTCCTCGAGTGGCCGCGCGAGCAGCTCGCAGGAGTGGCGACGGTCCTGGGCAGCGCGCAGTCGCACGCGACAGTGGTTGCACGTGCCCTGCGCGTGCCGATGGTGGTGGGCATTGACGCAGAGATGCTGGCGACGGTGGCGGCAGAGGTCGATGAGGGGCTGCTGGTGCGCGTCGATGGCGGGCGTGGGCAGCTCGTGATCGACCCAGATGCCCTGGAGGAGGTGACGGACGCGGCTGTGGAGCGTTGGCGAGCTCCCTCTCGCGTCGAGGCGAAGGGCCCGATCCTGTGGGCCAACGCCGACACCCCGGATGAGGTGCGTCGCGCCCTGGATGCTGGGGCCAAAGGAATCGGCCTGACCCGTACGGAACGGCTCTTTTTGGGCCGCGATGTGCCGCCGGATGAGGAAGAGCAGTACCAGGCGTTTCGCGAGCTGGCGATGGCCTGTGGTGGGCGGCGCCTGACCCTGCGCCTGGCGGATCTCGGCGGCGACAAGGTGCCACCCTACCTCGTGCCGCTGTTCGGCATCGACAGCCAAAGGTGGCGCGGAGCGGGGTTGCTCGCGCGGTATCCAGCGCTGGCGGTGCCCCACCTGCGTGCTCTGGCGCGCGTGGCGAGCACTGTCGCGAGCGAGGTGACCATCATGGTCCCCATGGTCGCCACGCGCGCTGATTGGGAAGCGATTCTGGGGCACTGGCACGAGGTGGCGGGGGCGTTGGGCGTCGCCACGCGTGTGAGCTTGTTGGTGGAAACGCCATCCGCGGCGCTGGATATCGCCGAACTGCTGCCCGGCGCCAATGAGGTTGCCATCGGCGCGAACGATCTAGCGGTGCTCTTGTTTGGTGGGAACCGCGAACGTGGGAGTGTGGTAGTGCTGCCGACGCTGCAGCCCGTGGCTCTGCGCCTGGTGGCAGACGTTACGCGCCGTGCGCGGGACGCTGGCGTGCCGGTGACGGTGTGCGGTGAGGCAGCGGGGCAGCTTCCTGACGCGCTGCTGCTGTGGGGAATCGGCGTGGATGGTCTGAGCATCGCACCGGATCGGGTGCCGATCGTGAGGCAGGCCTTGGAGGCGGTGGATGGGGCCGAGGTACGCCGGGTGGCACGAGACGTGGTAGGGATGAGGGATGTGCGGGAGGTCTTGGCGCGTTTGGAGCGCTGGCGACGGGATCTCGCATCGCGCGACATCACCATAAAAGACTGGCCCGAGGGCTGGGAGGGACGCAGCATTGCACACCAAGAGTTCGACAGCGCCAGGTAATGGAGGGATAACCACCATCTCGGTGGTGGGCTGGCACAACGTCGGCAAGACAGCGTTTGTTGAGCGGCTCCTCGAGGTGCTCAAGCGGCGTGGCATGCGGGTGGCCACCATCAAGCACGCGCGTTCCGAGTTTGACATCGATCGCGAGGGTACCGACACCTGGCGCTACCGGCATGCTGGCAGCAGCGTCGTCATGATCTCGGCGCCGGGCCGTGTGGCCATGATCGAGGAACGGGACGATGACGCAGAGCTTGAGGAGCTTCTCGCGCGTCTGCCGGCGGGGATGGATCTTGCCATCATCGAGGGGTTCAAGCGCCATCGTGGGCCCAAGATCGAGGTAACGACGCGCCAAGCGTGGACCGCCGACGGACGCATTACGCCGGAGGGGCAGCTCCTGGCCCTCGTCTCGGATGATCTGGAGGCGGATGCAGCAGAGGCCCCTCTCTTTCGGCGGAATGACGTCGAGGGCGTGCTGACACTGTTGGAGGAGCTCGGCATCATCTCCCCAACCGCAGGGGAGTGACCTGTCGAATGCCCACGGGGCGCTTTGCAACAGGTAAAGCCTAGGACGTGCGCCCCATCATCGTCACAGTGCAGGCCACAGTCCTACACGCAGGCACCGTGGCCTGTGTGTAAATCGGACATGGGCGCCGGGCTTGAAGTGTAGCGACTTCGCATAGTCGTATGTGCTGCAACCTCTCACTCCCAAGCACCGTGCCTGTAGGGCATGCTAGGCCATGCGAAGTGGGGCGGAGTGACGTACCGGAGGGGGCCGTAGCAATGGTGGGCGGTGGTTAGTGACCCGTCGGCGTTGCGTCGCCGGTATGGCGGCGGAGAGCAACAAGCAACGTCATGATGAGGAGACCGCCCACCACCATGACGCCGAGCTTGAGTAGGCGGGAAGAGATGAGCAGCGCCGCCGACCCGAGCGCGGCGGTGATGACGTAGTAGAGGAGAACAATTTGCTGCGAGGACCAACCAAGGTCCTGGAGGCGGAAATGGAGGTGGCCGCGATCGCCGAGGCTCATACTCTGCCCCCGACGCCAGCGACAGTACAGCTGCCAGACAAAGTCGAGGATCGGCATCCAGACGACGAGTAGGGCGGTGGCAACCTTGGCCCCTGCCACGATGGACAGCGTGCCGAGGGCATAGCCGAGCACAAAGGCGCCTCCGCCGAGGATGATGCGGGCGTTGTAAAAGTTGTAGGGCAGAAACCCGAGGCAGCACCCAAAGAGGGCCAAGGGGAGGAGGGCAACGGTATGCTGCTCGAGCCGTACCATGTGGATGCACAGGATCAGCGCGGCGATTGCCGTCACTCCCGTAGCCAGACCATCGATGCCGTCTACCTCGTTGACCGTTGTGGCCATGCCCACCAGCCAGGCGATGGTGAGGGGCGTCATCAGGTACCAGTCTACCTTCACCTGCATGTCGGTGAAGGGGTTGTTAAACATCTCGACGAACACCTTGAACGCGATGGCAATCAGCGACGCCGTTGTCAACACCACGAGGTGGAGCCATGCGGGCAAGCGATAGCGGTCATCGAGGAGACCGTACACCCACACCACGCCCAAGGAGAGAAGGACACCGGCAATGCGCGTGACCTCGAGGGGGTCTCGGCGCGGCAAGCCGAGGGTGAATAGGACGGCAATAGCGAACGCTGGGTAGATGCCCAGGCTGCCGATGCGCACGAGGCTACCCCTATGCTTCCGGCGGCCACCGGGCACATCCACAAGGTTGTGCCGAAGGCCGAGACGGATGGCTAGGGGAGTGAGCACATACGTAAGCCCGGCAGACAACAACAAGACGAGGATCGCGTGCGTCGTAGGCATAAGAGCGCTCAGTATTCAGTGGTCCGTGTTCAGCAGCCAGCTCTCAGTGAACGGCCTGTCGCTCCTGCTATCGACTAGGAGCTGACAAAGGCCTTTCTGACTGCACTCTGGCCACTGATTACCGATCTCAGCCGGTACCGAACTGACGGTCGCCCGCGTCGCCCAGGCCAGGCACGATGTACCCCTCGGGAGGGTCACCAGGGCCACTCGGTGGTGGCGTAAGGCGTTTATCGACAGCAGCCACATAGATGTCGACGTCGGGGTGTGCCTCGGACAGGACCTTGATCCCCTCAGGGGCAGCGATGATGCCCACAAACTTGATGCGCTGGGCGCCCCATTCCTTGAGGATGCCGACCGTCGCTGCGGCGGATCCACCCGTCGCGAGCATGGGGTCAAGGACGAGACATACCTGCACCGTAGGGGTGACGGGTAGCTTGTTATAGTACTGCACGGGCTTGAGCGTCTTGTCATCGCGATAGAGCCCAATGTGCCACACTTCGGCGCCAGGCATGAGATCCCAAATCCCCTCGACCATGCCGAGGCCTGCGCGAAGGATCGGGACCAAGCCGATCTTTTCACGCAGCTGACTTCCCTCGACCGTGGCGAGAGGCGTGGTCACCGAGCGCGGAGAAACCGCGAGATCGGCGGTAGCCTCGTACGCCAGGAGCATTGCCACCTCGCGCACCAACTCTCTGAACTTTTTGGGCTCAGTGTTGACGTCGCGCAGCAGCGTGAGCTTGTGTTGGATGAGCGGGTGTCCAGAGACATGTACGCGTGGGTGAGCATCCATAGCGGTTCTCCTGTGGCAATCGGTCGTGGGGCTGCGGCACGGTGCGGAGCGCCGGTGATCGGCCGCTAGCGTTCGTTGGTCCCGCGATGGGTAGACGCCAGCAGCCGATCACCAGGCACTGCTACCCACTTATGCCGATTGTGCCTCGGCTTTCAGGAGCAGTTCCCACTCCTGATCGATCTTGGCCTGGATCTCTTCCAGTAGCTCTGTATTCGCTGGGCGGAAGAGATGGCGGAAGCGTCCCTGCCGCTTGAACCACTCGGCCACGGGCAGCTTCTCACGAGGCTTGTAGGTGACCGTCGTCTTGCCGTTATCCACCTCGTACAGTGGCCAGTAGCAGGTGTCCGCGGCGAGCTTGGCTACCGACATGGTCTCCTCGCTCGAATGGCGCCAACCGCGCGGGCAGGGAGCCAGAATGTTCAGCACCGCAGGCCCATCGGCGGCAAAGGCCTTCTTGGCCTTGATCATGAGGTCGCGATAGTTGTGCGGCGACGCCTGCGCCACGTAGGGGATGTCGTGGGCGGCCATGATCTTGGTAAAGGGCTTGCGCCACTGGGTCTTGCCCTGGATGACCTCACCGACCGGCGAGGTCGTCGTATTGGCGCCGCGCGGCGTGGCGCCAGAGCGCTGGATACCTGTGTTCATGTAGGCCTCGTTGTTGAGGCAGACGTACACGAACTTGTGGCCGCGCTCGAGGGCACCGGAGATGAACTGGAAGCCGATATCATAGCTGGCACCGTCACCGCCGATAGCCATGAACTTGATGACCTGGTCCTCGGGAATCTTGCCGGCGCGCTGCAGGGCCTTGTAGGCGGCCTCGACACCAGAGATGGTCGTCGCAGCGTTCTCAAAGGCGCTGTGGATCCAGGGGGTGCGCCACGCGGTAAAGGGATAGACGGTCGTCGAAACCTCCATGCAGCCGGTCGCCGTGGCGATCACCACGGGCTCCTCGACGGCGTGCAGGATCTGCCGAATCACCGTAGGCTCTGCACAGCCCGCACACAGGCGGTGGCCGGGCGCGAGGCGATCCTCGTTGTTGATAATGTCGCGAAGGTTGACGCGAATTCGTTCAGCCATTGTGGTGTGTTCTCCTTATCAGCCGCCCTAGGCGTCACGCAGACCAAGGTAGCGAACCTTGCGACCACCGTCGCCCGCATCACTGACCTGCTCCAGGTCGGAGTACACCGACTCGATGTGCGCGGGGAGCGTGTCCCGTCCGCCAAGGCCGTAGATATAGTTGACGATGTTGAGCCCGTTGACGCCCTCGTTGTACAGCGCCGAGGTGATGTCCGTAAAGAGGGGGCCCATGCCCTGCGGGGCGCCGAGGGAGATGGCCCGATCGAGCACCGCAACGGCCTTGCGGCCCTTAAGTGCCTCGGCGATCAGGGTCGAGGGGAAGGGACGGAAGACGCGCGGCTTGAGCACGCCGACCTTTTTCCCCTGGTCGCGCAACTCGCGCGCGACGGCGCGGGCGGTTCCAGCGGTCGAGCTGACGACGACGATCACGTACTCGGCGTCGTCCATCCCCCACATGTCGAGGATCGGCTGTGGACGCCCGGAGAGCTTGGCATACTCCTCGCCCACCGCCTCGATGATGGGCAGGGCGCCATTGATCGCCTCACTCTGCTGGCGCTTGTGCTCAAAGTAATAGTCGGTAAAGTCCCAGGCGCCCATGGTCGTCGGGTTGTCAAGGTCCAGCAGTGCAGCCCTGGGCTTGTAGGCCCCGACGAACTCGCGCACGGCGTCATCCGGCAGTAAGCCGACGCGCTCGACGCCATGGCCGGTAATAAAGCCATCCTGGCAACTCATGACCGGCGTGAGCAGATCGGCGTGCTCCGCGATGCGGATGGCCTGGACTGTGTTGTCATAGGCTTCCTGGCCGGTCTCGGCGTAGAGCTGGATCCAGCCAGAGTCGCGTGCACCCATCGAGTCCGAGTGGTCGCAGTGGATGTTCAACGGGCTGGACAGGGCGCGGTTCACGACCGTCAGCACGATGGGCAGCCGCATTCCGGATGCGATGTACAGCATCTCCCACATGAGCGCGAGGCCATTGGCGCTCGTGGCCGTCATGACGCGCGCCCCAGCGGCTGAAGCGCCGACGCAGGCGCTCATGGCAGCGTGCTCGCTCTCCACGGGCACGAACTCGGTGTGCACGATGCCATCCGCGACGTACTGAGAGAAATTCTGAACGACGGCCGTCTGCGGCGTGATGGGATATGCCGCGACGACGTCGGGGTCGATCTGACGCATGGCCTGCGAGACGGCGTTGGCACCGTCAAGAGGCATGTACTTGCTTGGAACCATTGTAGAGTCCTCCTGCTGGAATAGGGGGCCGGCAGCCTGGGGAACCGCAATCGTGCGATCGGCGGTCAACCCCGCGCGCCTGACGGCCTGCCGGGTGCCTCAGCCTAATCGTCCGCCTCGTTCTCGGGGACCATCTGGATTGCCTTACCCATCTGGCCCGTCTCAGCGTGCGGCTTCTTGATGTTGACCGGGCACTGATCGGCGCAGATGCCACAGCCCTTGCAGTGGTCATAGTCAAACCCCGCCACCTTGCCATCCTCCACCGTGATGGCCGAATCGGGGCACATGATCCAGCAGATGAGACACTGAGTGCACTGCTCCATGTCACGCACGGGGCGCATCGTGCGCCACGTCCCGGTAATATAAGTAACCGAGTTTCCCGGATCGGTGACCACGCCGCCGGGGCTTACTTCGGTCCAGGGCAGGTCAAGCCGAGGAGCCTCGCGTTTCTCGCTCATGAATGTCCTCCGATGCTGTCAGTTACTCGTCAACGGCTGCTCGGGGTGCCCAAGAGAGGCGGGCAGGGTAACGAACAACCAAGAGCTGGGCTATCCTTCGACGCACTCGTCGTAGGCGCGTTGCAGCGAACGCACATTGGCTTCAACGACCTCGGGGCGGAGCCTGCCACTGAGCTTTTCGCGCGTGAGGTTGATGGCGGCATCCAGGTTGATGACGCCCGTGGCGCGCGCGACCACCGCCAGCATCATCGTGCTGGGAATATCGCGCTTGAACTCCTCGATGGCGATCTTGGTGGCATCGACGCACCAGACGCTGCCCGTGGTACGCTTGAGCCGCTGGCGGATCTCCGCTGGGGTCTGAGGCGTATTGATAATAATGGTGCCGTCCGTCGTGAGTCCCTCGGTCAGGTCAAGATCCGGCACACTGAGGAGGTTCGGATTGACCACGATGACCACATCGGGCTCGAGGATGGGGCAGTGGAACTCGATGGGGGTATCACTAATCCGGGTATACGACTTGATCGGAGCGCCCATACGCTCAGAACCATACTCTGGGAAGGCCTGGAAATACTTGCCCTCCTCCATGGCCGCCTCGGCCAACAGCTCGCCTGCGGTCACCACGCCTTGACCGGCGCGACCGTGCCAGCGAATTTCGGTCATGTGGCTCATCCCTGTACCTCCTGGTTGGAATAACACACGATGGGTTGGGTATACGGCACCGACGATGGCACCCAGGGTAGCGAGGCAGCAAAAACGCCAGGCCGGGCGCACGTGGCGCGCGTCACAAGCTCTGGCAAGCGCTCTCGTGAGCGTTCGTCGAGGCCTCTCATAGGCGGGGCGTCATCGCCGGTACCGTCCCTTTCGTGTACGGTGAAGGGCCTGTCGAGGGAACCGATCGGCAATGCTGCGCCGCCATCGGGACACGACAAAGGAACGCCCCCGTGTGACACTGGGCTTCAAACTCGTGTATATTAGAACGAAGCAGCCCCCTTGTCAAAAGGGGGCTGCTGTACCTGTCATGAGCCCTGCGTCGGCGCGCCGACGCGAGCCATCCGACCCACGTCAAATGTCATCATCCGCGTCGTCGGCCTCTTCCTCGAAATCCTCATAGAAATCGACGGTCTGGGGCGTGCTGGCGAGAATCTGGTGACGACGGATACCCTGCTCCAGTTTGCTGGCGCAGTTCACACACAGCGTTGTCTCTGGCATGATCTCCAGTCGCTCAGCCGGGATCTCGACGCCACACACTTCACAGATACCGTAGCGACCCTTGGCAGCAACGCTAATGGCGTGATCTACGGCGTGGAGCTTGGCTTCCATGCTCTGGATGAGGGAGATGATCTTGCTCCGCTCATAGATGTCCGCAGCGACGTCGGCAGAATCATCATCAGTCGCTGAGGCAGGTTCGATTTCAGCGTGAAGCTCATCCCTGAGCCGTGCGATGTCACTGAGGGTACGAGTACGCAGGCGCTGCAGCTCCTCCAACTTGGCGTCCTGATCTATCATCTTTCTGTCTCCTAGCTGCCCCATGGACCAACCCGCCCTACACCGCATCAGGCAGGTGCTCGTGGGGCCGTGTTACTTGAGGCAGCGACACGCCCAACGCGCCGCGATGGGTCGCGCTGGGCGCGACCCATCGCAATGTTGGTCGTGCCTCAGAATCGGATCAGCGAAAACACGTCGTAGCCTTCAAGCTTCTTGGCGCCCTGCAGAAACTCGAGCTCTATGAGAAAGGCCGCTCCAACGACGACGCCTCCGAGCCGCTCCACGAGGTCAACCGCGGCTCGCGCAGAGCCTCCGGTTGCCAGGAGGTCATCGACGAGGAGGACCCTCTGCCCGGGATCGATCGCATCGACATGCATTTCCAGCGTGTTCGTCCCGTACTCGAGGCTGTACTCCCTCGAGATCGTCTTGGCAGGCAGCTTGCCCGGCTTACGCACAGGCACGAACCCGGCCCCCAGCTTGTACGCCAATGGCGCTCCAAACACAAACCCACGGGACTCGATTGCCACAACCTGGTCGATGCGCTTATCCGCAAAGCGAGCCGCCAGGGCGTCGACAGCCTCACGGAACGCATCAGGGCGCCGAAGCAGCGTCGTAATGTCCTTAAAGAGAACGCCCTCCACCGGGAAATCCGGAACATCGCGTACCAGGTTGGCAAGGTCCATGGTGGGCAGTTCTCCTTGTTCTGCGTGATGAGAGTGCGTCGAGCGGCACGAGCCCCATGTACACCAAAACCGGCCGCAGCGCGCAACGGATGCAGTGTCGCGTACCACAGGCCGCCTTTCGTCAGGCCAGTGTAGCACCTCTTTATGCAAATGTCAAGTTTCTCACTCGATTCAGATGGCACACTCTCGCTGTGTCTGCACAGACGGCGTCTACGATGGCACCGGAAGGGCGGGCACGCGTATCGATGGATCACGGTTTTCTACCGATACGGGCATTGTGTGCTATAATAGGCCACGGTTCATGCCATGCCGGTGCTCGTGGCGCCAGTTCGTCGTGCACCGCTTCTGGGCGTATCAGGGCGGAGGGCGATGTGTACTCGGACGTAGAGCGTGCGTCGCAGACGAGAAGACGCGAGGGACGGGAGTTCGGCCCCTTGGCTGCGGCGTTCGTGCTGCTCCTCTTGCTAGGGGGGTGTGCGTATCTCACGCCCGAGCCCTCCAACGCCGCGGTCGTGCCGACGGCTACGCGCTCGCCCGAGCCCACGCCAAGCAATACCCCGCAACCACTCCCCACGCGGGTGGATCCGAACGCACCGATCACCCTCACGCTATGGCTGCCGCCCGAGATGGTCCTCTCTGAGGAGGAGAGCCCGGGAAGCCCAATCGTGCGCGCGTGGAACGCCCACTACCTGGCCGCTCACTCGCGGGTGCGCCTCAATCTGGTTCCAAAGGCTGCTTACGGACCGGGCGGCATCGTGAGCATGGTGCTGGCGACCCAGCCGGTGGTGCCGGCACGCTTGCCGGACGTGATCGTGTTCGACACCGCCGAGCTGCCGCGTCTCGCCGAGGCCGGCGTGCTGCAACCTTTGGACGATGCTCTGCCGGCGAGCCTCTGGCAAGGAATGTACCCCTTTGCCGTAGACGCCGTGACTCTGGATGGTCAGCGGCTGGGGGTGCCCTATCACGCCGATGTGGATGTGTTGGCCTACGATCGCGACATGGTGCCAGAGCCTCCAGAGACCTGGGATGCTCTGCTGACGATGCGCCAGGAGGACGAGCAGCCGCCGACCTTGATCTTTCCCGCGACAGGCAGCGATGGCTCGGCAGCCGATGCGTTCATGGTGCACTACCTTGCCCTCGGTGGCCGGCTGACGGAGGAAAATGGCCGGCCCTTCCTCGATTCGGGGATCGCCGCACGCATTCTGCGTAGCTATCGCAGTGCGATGGATGCCGGAATCGTGCCCGAAGCGGTACGGCGCTTGCGCACGCGGGAGGATTGCTGGGGTGCGTTTCTGGATGGGGGGGCGTCTCTTGCGGGCACGACGGCACGCCTCTATCACCAAGATCAAGCTCTGGCGGCCGGCATCGGCTATGCGCCGCTGCCAACAATGGGAACCGAGATGGCCACCGTGGCGCGGTCATGGGCGTGGGGGGTGACGACCCGTGACCCCACCAAGCGCGATCTTGCCGTGGAGTACATTACCACAGCCCTGGAGGCTGAGCGGGTAGCCGCATGGGCTACGGCAACGGGCTACGTGCCGACACAGCGGGAGGTGCTACCCGCCGTGATTGAGGATGCGCCGTACCGCCGCTTCCTGGGCGACCAGATGGAGCAAGCTCGGCCTTACCCAAGGCTCAAAGACTATGGGGCGATACAGGCCGCCGTGGTGCGCGCCATTGAGGATGTGCTGGATGGACTGGCCACGCCCGAGCGCGCGGCAATCACGGCGGCAGCCTCAGTGATGCGTCTAAGGTGAAGGAGACTATGTCAGAGGGACGCAAAGGTATCCTCATGTATGAGAGCGCGCTGGGTGATGATGCTCGGCGTCGGTTGAGGGAGATCGGCAGTGCCGATGTGGTGGTGGGTATACCCAGCCATCGCAACGCCCGTACCATCGGTGAGGTTGTGCGCGCCGTGGCCGAGGGGGTCACGGTATACCTGTCCAATCAGCGTGTCGTGCTGATGAACGCCGATGGCGGCTCCTCCGATAATACCTCACGCTACCTGGCCGAGGCCACCGTCGGTGACAACGTGGAGCGCCTCATCACCGTGTACGAAGGTGGTATGGGCAAGGGCATAGCGATCCGCTCCATTTTCGAGGCAGCGGCCCATCTGGATGCCAAGGCGTGCGTCGTGGTTGAGGCGCGCGCGCCAGGAATCGTCCCTGAATGGATTCCCGCCCTGGTGAATCCGATCATGAGCGGCAACGATATCGTCTTGGGATGCTACCGCCGAAGCGCCTACGCCGCGGCGCTGACGGATAACCTGGCCTATCCCTTTCTCCGTACCTTTTTCAATGCCGATGTCCGCGAGCCGCTGGCCAGCGAGTTTGCCCTCTCGGGCACGCTCGCCGGCGACCTGGCGAATCGCGACGTATGGGAGACAGATGTGGCCCGGTTCGGCATCAACATCTGGCTCACCGTGCAGGGCCTCGTTGAGGAGCGCCGCATCGCCCAGGCAGACCTGGGCTATCGCGGTGAGGGGAGCGGCGAGCCCGGCGCCCCCGGCGATGCGCGCTTCGGTCATATGGTGGGCACGCTCTTCCGGACGCTTATGGTCCACCGACGCGTCTGGCAGCGCAACCTGCCGCCACGGCACCCCACATTCCATGGAGACCGGAGCCCCGACGTGTCCGTGCCGTGCAGTGACTGCGCCACCGCGCTCATCGAGGCGATGTTCGCTGCGCGTGAGGCCTACATGCCCGAGTGGCAACGATCCCTATCACCCCAGGCACTGGCGGCGGTGAACGCGCTCTTTGACCAGCCCATCGAGACCTTTAGCTTTCCAATTGACCTCTGGGCTCGGGTCGTCGCTGACTTTAGCCTGAGCTACAACAAGGGCGACGGCGATCCAGACAAGGTGAGCGATGCGCTGTTACCGCTGTACTACGGGCGGGCAGGCTCCTATGTCCGCGAGACCGAGAGCATGACCGTGGTGCAACGCGAGGCAGTGGTGCGTCAGATTGTGGAGGCATTCCAGAGGGTCAAACCCTACTTCCTGGAGCAGTGGGGCGACTATCAGCCCTGGGTCGATCCCCTCGGATACGGCTTGGGGTTATGAGCCGCTGGTCGACCTCACGGGAGCAGGGCACGCGGCCGCTTATCCTCCTGACAAACGACGATGGTATCGCCTCGCCAGGGCTGCACGCCTTGGCGAGAGCCGTCGCCGATCTCGGAGACGTCATCGTCGTAGCGCCGCGGCACCAGCAGTCGTCGACGGGACGCGCCTTGGGGCCCATCGGGCCCTTGCGGCCCGAGAGGATACCGACGGATGGCCACCTTGTCACCGCATACTCGGTGGAGGCGACCCCAGCCTCTGCGGTTCGGGCGGGTGTACTCCTGGCAGCGCAGCGGCCGGTGACACTGTTGATCGCCGGGATCAACTATGGCGAAAACGTGGGGATCGGCGTGACGGCCTCGGGGACGGTCGGTTGTGCCATCGAGGCCGCTAGCTTTGGGATTCCCTCCATCGCCATCTCCCTCGAGACCGACACTGCGCACCACTTTTCCCACAGCGAGGCTGTCGACTTTGCGGCAGCCGCTGCCTTTGCGCGACGCCTCGCGCAGTACGCACTCGCTCGCCCCTTTCCACCGGGGGCGGACATCCTCAAGGTGGACGTACCCAGCGATGCGACGCCAGAGACGCCCTGGCGGTTGACGCGGCTGACGCGCCAGCGGTATTATGAGCCCACAGTCGTTGAGGGCCCCGACGGGTCGCCTCGCCTCCGCGGTTACCACCGCCACGTAACCGCCGCCACGCTGGAACCCGACAGTGATGCCAAGGCGCTCCTCGTTGATCGTGTCATATCCGTGTGCCCCCTAACGATCGATCTCTCCGTGACGATACAAGGCGGGACCGAGTTCTAGGGGCGGGCCATCCCCTGTCGGCGCCGCTCCTTACCCTGGAGGATGAGCCATGGTGCCGGTACCCCTCGATCGGCGAATGTCGCCTGTTCCACAGGCCGCCACGCCCATCCCGGCGCGACGCCGTAGGCATGTTTCCCTCGTGCGCTGCCTCGCCGCGCTCGCCTGTCTTTTTTCGCCTCTGATCCTCGAGCTCAACACACACGTGGCGGCGTCCACGCCGCGTGCACGCAGCGCATCCATCACCATGCAGGATGCTGAAGAACGCCGTGTCATCGTGCAGCTCGAGGCGCCCGCAGTGGCACAGGCATTCGGCCCAGGACAGGACGCCGAACAAGGTCTTGCACTGCAGGCTGAGGCGAGTGCCTACCGTATGGACCTTGAGGCAGAGCAAGAGGCAGCCAGCGTTGCCGTGGCATCGACGGTGGCCGGAGCAGAGGTCGTGGAGCGGTACCAGTGGGCGTTCAATGGCCTGGCCGTGCGCCTGCCGGACGATGACGAGGCGGCAGTTGCCGCGCTGGCCGAGATCCCCGGCGTGCGCGCCGTATTCGACGAGATCACCTATCGCCCAGCGCTGTTTTCGAGCCTCGCAATGGTTGGTGCGCCTGCAGCCTGGTCGGCGCTGGGAGGGCAAGCGCAGGCCGGTGCCGGCGTACGTATCGCGGTGCTGGACAATGGCATCGACATAACCCACCCCATGCTGGCTCCGAACGCGTTCTCCTACCCAGCCGGCTTTCCGTTGGGCGATGAGCGCTTTACCACGCCCAAGGTGATTGCCGCACGCGTCTACTTTCGCCCGACGGATCCACCCCTCGAGGGCGAGGGCACGCCGGCACCGGGCCCCGACTCGGCGCCGCACGGCACCCATGTGGCGGCCGTAGCGGCCGGCATTCCCGTGACCGCCACGGTGAACGGCCTCTCACTCGCGTTGTCCGGCGTGGCGCCGGGCGCGCAGCTGATGAACTATCGCATCTTTTACCGCGGCGAGCGCACCGGCGTTGAAGAGGCGCGCTCCACCGAAGTGCTCAAGGCGCTGGACGACGCCATCGCCGACGGCGCCGATGTGATCCTCAGCAGCTGGGAGAGCGCTTCGCCACGGCTGCCGTTCGTAACCGCCGAGGCGTCCGCAGTGCAGGCCGCGATCGATGCGGGAATCGTGGTGGTGTCGGCGGCGGGCAACCAGGGGCCCGCCTATGGCTCAGCCAGCACCCTCCTGGGGGGCTATGACCCCACGATATCCGTAGGCGCCGTGACCAAGACGCCCATCCTGGCCCGCAACCATCTCGACGTGACAAGTCCCGGCGACGTGCCGGCTTTTCTGCAGAACCTTCCATTGGGGGTGGCGCTGTTTGGCGCTCCCCTGGAGGATGTCTTTGGGCCGACGACGTTCATCACCGTGGGCGAGATTGGCGGTGGCGCGTTTCGGCTCGCCTGTGAACCGTTGCCGGCGGGCATCCTCGAGGGGCAGATCGCCCTCATCGAGCGTGGGGAATGCCCCTTTGCTGACAAGGTATTCTACGCCCAGCAGGCCGGAGCCGTCGCCGTTGTCATCCTGAACACGGAGGAGGCGGTGATGGATTTCGCCTGTTCTGGCGAGTTCTGCGCGCCGGGCAGGATCGGCATCCCCGCCGTTATGGTCTCACAGAGTGCGGGGGAGCGCATCGCGTCGTGGCGCACGCTGTACCCCAATGCCACCCTCCAGCTCGACCCACGAGCGCGCATCACCGAGGTAACCCCGGGGGTGGTATGGGAGAATAGCGCCCGCGGCCCCGCGTTCATGCGGTACCTCAAGCCCGATCTGGTAGCCCCCGGCGTCTCGGTGCTCTCCGCCTCGCGAACGCCGATGCGGTACGAGCAGATGTCGGGTACGAGTGTTGCCGCGGCGCATGTGGCGGGTGCGGCCGCACTCGTGCTGCAGGCACATCCCGACTGGGGGCACGCCGAGGTCAAGGCAGCGCTGATGGGCACCGCTGATACCGCGAACCTGTGGGTGGATGCCGAGGCGACAGAGCCCGCAGGCGTATTGGCACGAGGTGCCGGGCTGCTGGACGCTGCGGCGGCCACAGCGGCGCCCCTGTTGGTGGATCCGCCCAGCATCGCGTTGGCAGAGATCCAGGCGGGGCAAGCCGTTACGGTGCCCCTCACGGTGACGGATACGCGTACATCCGGCGCAGAGATCGCCTATACGCTATCCGCCAGTGTGGAGGGGATGATCTCAGTGGAGATGCCGGGCGACGTTCGAGTCACGCCTGGCGCGACGGTAACGGCACCTGTGCGAGTGACCGTTAGCACCGCGGCCGGCGCAGGGGATGCGACGGCAGATCTCGTGTTGTCGAGTGCCAGCGGGGCCGTCCACGTGCCGCTGTGGGCACACATAGAGCCGGCCGTAGAGGCGGCCGATATCCTGCTCATCGACAACGACTTTTCTAACTTTGACACGTTCACCGACTATGCACGCGTTATCACCCCCGTCCTGGAGGCGCTGCCCTACAGCTACTCCTATTGGGACGCCGATGTGCGCTTTGACAATCCGCAGACGATTCCCGATCTGCCGACGCTGCAACGCTACGGCACCATTATCTGGCTTACCGGTGACAACAAGAGCCCCTTTGGGACGTTTGTGGTGGACACCCCGCTCACTCCCATTGATCTGCAGCTGTTGGCCGACTATCTCGATGGCGGCGGACGACTGCTGGCCATTGGCCAGAACCTTGCCCAGGCGAGTGACGTGAACCCCAACCCCGACCCGGTGTTTGGTCGCGCCGATCTCTATCACTTTTACCTGGGTGCCCGGTGGTTGCAGGGGAACGTCTTTGCGCCAAATGACGCCGCCATGCGGCCCCGATCGAGCGAGATCGCCGTCGTAGGGTTGGGCGATTCGCCGATGCGCCAGGTCGCCCTCGACTTGGGGCTTGAGGGCGACGGCGAGGGTAACCAGACGACCATCGATGAGATTGCGCCCGGGGGCGTCCCGGATGGCTCGGATCTCGACCTCGTGGCGCCGATTTTGCAGGCTGTGGACGCACGGCCCATCGAAGCGGGGTATGTGGGCGTCATCAAGTGGGACGATCCCACCCTCGAGGATCGAGTGCAGGACATCGTCTATCGCAGCGCGTATCTCTCCTTCGGTGTAGAGGGTGTGAACAACCGCGACGGGCTGACCAGCCGCGCGCAGCTGCTCGCGCGCGCCCTCGACTGGCTGAATGATGAGGTCACTGTTATGCTGGTGCCGACAGCAGCTGGCCTCGTTGACCTCTCGCGCCTGGAGGCCAGTGCGACGTCATCCGTCGGCGCGCGTATCACGGGCTATCGTTGGCGCATCGCTCGCGGAGAAGAGGTGCTACTCGAGACGAGCAGCTCGGCGCCGGTCATCCACTTTGCCTTCCCGGAGGCCGGTGAGTACACCGTCACGGTGGAGGCGAGGGACGCGCTGGGGCATACGGCTGTGACCGAGGATGTCGTCACTGCCGTGCCCGGCGGGGGCTCGACGCTCGCGGTGGATCGAACGGAGGCCCTGCCCGGTGATACCCTGGAGTATCGCACGGTTCTTCAGAACACCGGTGACGCCGCGACGACAGTGAGCTTGACCCTGGCAGTGCCGGCCGGCACTACCTACGTGTCCCATAGCGGGGCGGGTGTCTCGTTCGATGCAGGGACAAACACCCTGGCGTTCAGCGCAGAGCTGGCTCCGAATACGTCTGTCGAGGTACGTCTGGTGGTGCGCATCAACGACGATGTCGCGCCGGGAACGGTGATCGCGGCCACGGGGCGCTACACCGCAGGTTCGCAGACCTATGAGCGCATCGTACGCACCCGCGTGCTGCTCCGCACGTGGTTCACGCTCGTAGCAAACGCTGCCGCGCTGCCCTGATGGCGGCGCCAGGGCAGCCGACATCACAGCTATCAGCAGGAGGGACACTATGGAACTCGTCACACTCTGTTTTGAGCGCCCTGGACCTGAGAACACCGACGAAACACTGCGGGTCTCCGTAGAGCGCGCCCGCGCCCTCGGCATCCGCCAGATGGTCGTGGCGTCATCCCATGGCGATACGGCTCGTCGTGCCCAGGCGCTGTGTGTTCCGCTTGGCATTCGTGTTGTGGCGGTGACCATCGGGTACGGCTGGGACGAGAAGGGATGGTGCATGGACAGCGAGACCAAGGCCGCGCTGCGCGCTGAGGGGATTGCCGTCGTGACAGGCATCCACGCCCTGGGGGATGGCGTGGCGTCGGCGTTCACCTCCAAGCACGGGGGGAGGTCCGCTGACGAGATCGTGCGGGACACGCTGTACTGCTTCTGCCAAGGGATGAAGGTGGCCGTCGAGTGCGTGGTGATGGCCGCGGAAGCGGGAGAGATCGATGTGAACGAGGAAGCAATCGCGATTGCTGGCTCGAGCACCGGCGCGGACACGGCCATCGTGGTCAAGCCAGCCTATGCGCACACGTTCCTCGACCTCGAGATCCGCGAGATCCTGGCCAAGCCCCGCAGTGGGTGAGGCTGTATCGCGAGCTGTACCCCGAAGCGCCGAGACCGCGAATCATGGCAATGCATGCTGCTCTGCGGTCTCGGCGCAGGTTTGGCTCCTATCACTCGCGGTGACCGCCTTTTCTCCGTGCGGCCTCCTCGACGGCGTGGCGGATGGCGATGAGGTTCTCCAGCGGGGTGCGTAGTGGCACGGCGCACTCGGGGCCGATGATGCGCACCCCCGCGTTGATGGCCCTGCGAGCCTGCGCCGCTACCTCCTCGGGCGTCCCGCGCAACAGGGTCTCTGGGTTGTTGACGTTCCCCACGAGGGCCAGACGGTCACCGACGGCGTTCACAGCATCGAAGGCATCCACCTTGGAGTCAAAGTGAAAGGCGTCAAAGCCGGCATCGGCGATGTAGCCGAGGCGATCGAGGGTGTTGCCGCAGATATGGAGTACCGTCGGCCCACCCACATCGCGCACAAGGCGCCGGTGGATAGGCTGCAGTAGGTCGCGGTACATCGTACCGCGCACCAGATCACCCGTCGCATGGTCGGCCAGGCAGAGGGCGTCGGCGCCAGCGGCGAGCTGCGCGCGCCCAAAGGCGAGCGTTACGGCCGAGAGCGCCTCGAGGAACTCGCGCACGCGCTTGGGCGCCAGCAGGGTATCGGTGAGGAACTCCTGGAGGCCATAGACGTGATAGGCGAGGGTCCACGGCCCCATCACTTTGCCAATGATCGCTACGCGGTGGCCGTACGTGGCGCGTAGGACGCGTATGGCGTCGAGTACTGTACGAATCGGAGGCCCCTCGAGAAAGGCGGCTGGAATCTGTACCTGATCCGGCCCGGTCCAGAGGGGTGCGCGTACGGTGGGCATCGTGTCCACGCTTCCCCAGTCCACCGGGCAGCCCAGCGCAGCGGCCTCTTGCACGACGCTGAACACGGGCATGATGGCGTCATAGCCGAGAGTGTCCACGGCAGCTGCGGCCAGCCGTGCCATCGCTGCGCCATCGCGATGGACATCGGGGAAGAATGCTCCCGTCTGCTCCATCTGTTCCACGGTGGCAACGGAGGTTGGACTCGCAACCGCCGGGCGATCCACGGGGCCCCGAAGCAGCGACGCCAAGAAGCGTCGCCGTGATGACATAACGATAGACATGGTGGCTCTACACCCTTTCGCCGGTCGCTTGATACGATAGCGCAGGCCCACGCTCGCCGACAGATCCCGGGGATTGCGCATCCCGTTGCCTGCGAAGGCACATCAGCGAGGGGCATCATAGCCGTCGGGCAGCGTCAGAGTCAAGTACGCCTGTGGTGCACGTCGCGATATGTTGGACACACCCCAGCACATCGGACAAACCACGCGAAGGCCCGGCACGAAGTAGGCGAGGAGGGAAGGGGGCGAAAGCACGACGCGACTCCGCTCATCGGGAGTCGCGTCACGTCGGCGCTGTGCGCCCTAGGTGGAGATGGCGGGAATCGAACCCGCGTCCAGAAAGTTCGACCAGAGATATACTACAGGCATAGTCGGTCATTGTTTTCTTATAGCCCGGTCCTCGACCGACCGAGTCCTCGGGCTACCAGCCGATGCATCTTTGAGGCGGCGGTATCGGCGTCGCGCGCCCCGGATCCCGAATTAGTCGACGCCCGTTCTCCGGCTCTCGGGCAAAGCCAGGAGGCGGACGCGGTCGACTCTGTCGACCGGTGGCTTAGAGTGACCGCTTACGCGGCCATTGCATAAGCCGGAGCGTAAGTGTTGTTGGCACTTATCGTGTTGCCCCTGATTAACGAGGGTGAGGCACCTCGGCCTGCAATCGCTGATCAGCCCTCCCTGTCGAAGCCTGTCATCCCCAGGCGACGGTATTATACCACACTCCTACGGAAATTGCCAGGACAAGAACGGGACTGGGTGTGTCCAGGATTCCAGACGTTCAGCCGGGTGAACGCGCTCTGGTGTGCCGCAGGCCGAGGTGCCGATCCCAAACCCGGATCGTGGCGCTAACCGCGCTCCACCGGCTCAGAGATACGCCTCTTGCGCCTGCCAAGCCTGCCTTGCAGTACACGTCCGCGCAGATTGGGGTGGCGCTCCTAGCGCCGGGCCTCTGCCGCGACAGGAAACGCTGCGGCGTCACGATCCCCTCTCCCCGCCGCATGCGGCGGGAAGAGGGGAAGGGGTGAGGGATCAGCGGTGCCCACCAGGCGCTCCCCTGTAGTTGCGCGCATCCCTTGTCAGCGGACTGACGGACATCTATAATCGACACGACGACACTACACGAGTGAAGGAGTAGGACGATGCCAGAGGCCAGCGTCGGCGTCATCGGTGGCAGTGGACTCTACGATATCGAAGCATTGACGGACATCGAGTCGGTGGCTATCGATACCCCCTTTGGCAGCCCCAGCGACACGATTACCGTGGGGACGCTCGATGGTGTGCGGGTGGCGTTCCTCCCACGGCACGGCAAGGGGCACCGTATCAGCCCGAGCGAGCTGCCGTCACAAGCGAACGTGTGGGCGATGAAATCACTGGGGGTGACGCACCTGATCTCCGTCAGCGCCGTGGGGAGCTTGCGCGAAGAGCTCGAACCCCGTCACGTCGTGATACCGGACCAGCTCCTAGACCGGACCAAGGGAGTGCGGCCGGCGTCCTTCTTCGGTAATGACATCGTGGTGCACATCGCTTTTGCCGAGCCCTATTGCCCAGAGCTGCGGCGCGTGATGGTTCAGGCTGCCACCGAGGCGGGCGCTACTGTCCATGATGGGGGCACCATGGTCGTGATGGAGGGGCCCCAGTTCTCCACGCGCGCCGAATCCAACTTTTACCGGCAGATCGGTGGCGATCTCATCGGCATGACGGCGCTCCCCGAGGCCAAACTCGCTCGCGAGGCAGAGATGCACTACTGCACCGTCGCTATGGTAACGGACTATGACTGCTGGCGCGAGACAGAGGAGTGTGTGACGGTTGATATGGTGGTGGCGAACATGCAGGCCAACGTGGGCACATCCAAGGCGATCCTGAGGACGGCGATCCCGCGTATCGCTGCGCTGGCGCAGGAATGTGCTTGCGACAGCGCCCTCGCCGATGCCTTTATCACGCAACGCGATGCCATACCGCCGGAACGAATCGAGGAACTGCGACTGATAGTGGGCAAGTATCTGACGTAGGGGGAGCGAGAGGCATTCACCTCACCCGCGATAGGCGTCCTTGATGGCGCGCTCGATCGCCCGGTCGGCGTCGCGCCGGGCGATGGTCTCACGCTTGTCATACTGACGCTTGCCGCGCGCCAGACCGATCTCGACCTTGGCACGACCATTCTTTAGGTACATCCGCAGCGGGACGATGGTATAGCCCTTCTGGTCGACGCGCTGGCCGAGGCGCAAGATCTCGCGACGGTGGAGGAGCAGCTTGCGGTCACGCCGCGGCTCGTGATCCTGATAGCTGGCTTGGGCATAGCCAGCGATGTGGGTGCCGATGAGCCATGCCTCCCCGTCGCGGATGGCGACATAACTGTCGCGTAGGTTGACCTTGCCGGCGCGAATCGACTTGATCTCAGAGCCCACGAGCACCAAGCCGGCCTCAAGGGTCTCGTCGACGAAATAGTCGTGGTACGCCTTGCGGTTGCTAGCGATCAGCCGGTCGCCGCCCCGGGGCTCCGTCCGCTTTGTTTTGCTCTTCTGGGCCACGATGTCCTACTCCCCGTTGATGAGAAAAGCGACCGCCCGGTCCAGTTGAGGGTCCGCCCCTGCAAGGCTCTCCTCCGGTGAGGGGGTGACCTCGATGTCCGGCACGATGCCGTTTCCATCGAGATGATCACCGTTTGGCAGGTACCAGCGTGCGATGGTCACCCGAAGACTGGATCCATCGGTGAGGCGGTGGGGGTTCTGCACCGAGCCCTTGCCGTAGGTCGTTTCACCGATGAGCACGCCACGGTCGTGATCGCGAATGGCACCGGCAACGATCTCGGAGGCACTGGCGCTGCCTCTATTGACCAGGACGACCAGTGGGATCTCGGTCGCCAGGCCGCGACCGCGAACGCGGTGCTCCTTGGGCTCGCGATCACGCTCGCTCTCTGTGAGTACCAGCGTCCCCCTCGGCAGGAACTCGCCCGCGACGTCCACGGCCATATCGAGGTACCCACCAGGATTACTCCGCAGGTCAAGGATCAGCCCCTTCGGATCCTGGCGCATTAGCTCCTCGAGGGCCTCGCGCAGCCGATCCCGTGCGATGGCGTTAAACTCGGTCAGGCGAACATAAGCGATGCCATCGTCACGCATCGTATATTCGACGGTCATCAACTCGATCTTGTCGCGCGTCACCGACACAACGAATGGCTCGGCCACCCCCTCGCGTTCGATGAGCAAATGCACCACGGTCCCCTGCGATCCGCGGATCAGGGTGATCGCTTCGGTCAGCGTCTTGCCCTCGAGGGACTCGCCATCCGCCGCGAGAATGACGTCACCCTCCTGGAGGCCGACGGCCAGCGCCGGGCTGTTTGGCAGAGGGTGCACGATGACGATCCGACCGTCGATCATGTCCACGGATGCGCCGATACCCTCGAACGATCCCTGCATGTCTTGTTCCATAATCGCGGCCGGAAGGGGCTCCACAAAGACGGTATGCGGATCGCCGACGGCGCCCGCCATGCCGGACGCAGCGCCATGGATCAGCTCTTGGTTGTCGAGTGCCTCCGGATCGACGTACTCCTCTTGCAGAATGGTCCACACCTCATCTAGCAGCTTGAAGCCTTCCTCGGGTGGGGCAGCAACAGCGGGGGCGCCCGGCGCGAGTGTGGACACGGCACGCTGCAGATCGGCGCCGGCGAATAACATGGTGGCTACGCCAGCCCCAAAGCCGAGGATGAGGAGCAGGATGGCCCCAAGCACCAACGAGGAGATACGGAGGCCCCGGGGCGGCCTTGGGATTAGCTCCTCGAACCTATCGTTCGCCATGGCTCACAGTCCTTCAGCAGGCGACGCACTGGTACAATCGCCTGGACAAATCTTGAACACTAGAGTCAAGAACGGATTATAGCATTCCGCGTAAGGAGCGCCAAGCGATCTTGTAGGGCTAGGAGCTGGAATGGCCAGCCGACGCGGGCGCGCAAGCGCGAACCGATACCCGAGGTCCATGTGGAGAGCGCCCTGTAAGGCAGTGCAGCGCCTGTCACGCCCCGGGCGCTTTATGGAGGCTCTGCGCATCGTCCGGGGTGTCCTGGGCGCTGGGGAGAGCGCCAGAGCCATTCCGGTCGAGCATGGCGCGAACGCGTGCGGCGAGATCTCCGAGGCGCAGGGGCTTTGGCAACCACGCGATGTGCTCCCCAACGAGGATGTCCTCGACTTCCACATCAAGGGGGTAGCCGCTCATCACGATCACCTTCACATTGGGGTCGCGCTCACGCAGCGCCAGCAGCAGCTCGCGCCCTCCCATCTTGGGCATGACGAGATCCATCAGCACCAAATCGATGCTGCCGGCATAGCGGTCATACAGCCCCAGTGCCTCGACGCCGTCCCGTGATGAGAGCACATGGTACCCCAGCCTCTCCAGGGTGCGTGCGCTGACCTGCCGAACGGCGTCCTCATCCTCGACAACGAGGATGGTGGTGTCGTCGCTGCCGCGCGGCAGCTCGTCGCGGCGCCGCTCAGGGGCTGTCGTGTCGAGCTGCGGTGAGACCTGTGCCGGGAAGTACATGGTGACAGTGGCGCCCGCGCCCGGCTCGCTCTCCACGCCGATGAAACCGTTGTGCTGCCTGACGATGCCATAGACCTGAGAGAGACCCAGACCGGTGCCCTCTGTGGGCCCCTTGGTGGTGAAAAAGGGCTCGAACACGTGCGGCATCACCTGATCGGGGATCCCCACCCCCGTGTCCGTGACGGTGAGCCGCACCCAGTGACCGGGAGGCATCCATGGAACAGGAGGTTCCTCGTCGGCACCCAGGTAGAAGCGCGAGAGCCCAAAGCTCAGCGTGCCGCCCTCTGGCATGGCATCACGGGCATTGATCGCCAGGTTGGTAATCGCCTGCTGCATCTGCGTGATGTCGGCGCGCACGGTATAGTCCTCATCGCGGCTTGCCTCGAGAACGATGGCCACAGGCTCCGGCAACGTGCGCTGCAGCAGCTTGACCGTCTCGCGCATAAAGGGGGCGAGATCGAGCGTCTGTTGCCGGCTGATCGACTTGCGCGAAAAGTCGAGGATCTGGCGCACGAGATCGGCGGCACGCCGTCCTTGCCGGGCGATGATGTCCATATCGTCTCGGAATGCGTCGGGAAGATCAGGATCGGTCGCGGCAAGCTCGGCGTAGCCGAGGATCGACGTGAGGAGATTGTTAAAGTCGTGTGCAATGCCGGCCGCGAGTTGCCCCACGGCCGCCAGGCGCGCCTGCTGCTGCATCCGCGCCTGGACGGATCGTTCCTCCGTGACGTCGCGGAGGACGAGCACCCAGCTACGGATGAGGCGATGCTCGCTACCGTCCTGGTCATCATCGAGTAGTGGACGCGCCAGCACCTCGTAGGTGCGTCGCGGCGGCCCCTCCGTGACCAGCTCGTAAGGCTGGTGGCCATCGGCCCAGCGCAGGATGGTGCCCAGTGCCTTACCCCCAAGCTGAGACAACACTCCATCCTGCACGACGCTCCCCAGGGCAACCAGGTAGTGGCGTGCCGCGGGATTGACGACGAGAGGCCGGAAATCACCATCGAGCAGCAGGACGCCCTCGGGGAGGTTTTCGACGAGGCTCTCGAGACGCTCCTGCTGGGCTGCCAGGAGGGCGCGCATGCGCTGCAGCGCCGATGCCGTCTGGTTCGCCATGGTGTACACGAGGCGCATCTGGTCCTCGCTAAAGGCCCCTATCTCCTCGGCGGCCACCACCAGTAACCCCACGACCTCTCGTTTCTCAGCCCTTCCCAGCGGTATCTGTGAGGCCGGGCCTTGTTCCATGGCGCCGAGGGTGGCTTCGTTCGGCCTCAGGCGCCGAGAGAAGACGAGAGGAACCTGGAACACCGAGCCCAACACTGGCACGGTGGCCTTGTCGGCATCCATGGGCGCTTGGTGCAGATACGTCACGCGTGCGCGATCAGCATCCAGCGCTCGGCCGCTGACGTACCCATAGTTCGCGATGAGGCAGTTCACCAACTGGCGTTCGCTGTGGGTCGAGAGCTCACGCGCAGAGCGTATATAGATGGTGTAGTCGTCCCCCAAGAGCAGGAGTACCGCTGCCGCGTCATAGGGCACCACGCGCTGGGCATGTTGCAGCGTCAGCCCCAGCAACTCGTCATCGCGGAGCTCAAAACCGATCTGCTGAGACAGCTCGTAGAGCACCTGTACCTCGAAGGTGCGCTGCCGGACGCGATCCTCGAGGTTGGCGGCAAGCTCTTGTAGCGCCTCCTCATCGCGGCGGCGCTGGGTGATATCGCGGATCGTGCTGACGATGGCACGCGGCCGTCCCTCGGCATCGTTGATGGGACTAGATCGGATTTCGCCCACAAATGAGGTGCCATCGCGCCGCATCAGGGTGTACTCTGCCGCGCTGGGCTCGTCGCTTCGTAGCGTGGCCTGCAGATGCTCGCGGGCACGGGTGCGGTCAGCGGGCGTCACGAGGTCCATCGTGTTCAAGCCGACCAGGGCATCTGGCTCAGCGTACCCATGCCATTCGACCATCCGCCGTGAGACGCTCAGGATCTGGCCCTGCACGTCCGTCATAACGACTGCATCCGGCGAGGTCTCGACGAGGGTTTTGTACAGCTCTTCAGAGTCACGGAGGGCCGTTTCGATGCGTTGGCGCTCGGCGAGTTCAACCTGCAGCTCGTGGTTCACCGATTCGAGCTCGGTGGTACGATCGCGAACCATCTGCGCCAGGTAGTCCTGCCGCGTGACAATGACGCCCACGAGAACCACCACGAGTGCCATGATGGCCAAGCCGGCGGCCTGGAACGCGGCCAGCGTGCCGCGAATCGATGCGGACCAGCCGCCGGCGGGGACGCCGGCGAGCTCCCAGTAGCCATCGGGAAGCTCGATGCGGTGGATCGCCGGCTGCGAGGAAAAGACAGCGCTGGGGCCGACGAGCACCATCCCCGTGTGATCACGCAGTGCGAGATCGAGGTCCGAGGGCTGCGCCTGAATGCCGGCCTCGTAGAGGATGGGGCTCAGATCGAGGACCATGCCCACGAGGCCCCAGAGGTCTTGCTCATCGAGCACCGCCAGGTGGGCGCACAGGCGCTGGCTGTCGCGGCACCCCTCGCGCAGCCATCCCACCGCCGTCTCGTGGGTGGCAATGGCGCGCAGTGCGTTCGCGCGCAGATCGGGACAGGCATCGCGGAGCAGGTCGGTATCCAGCAGGTCCTCGTTGGTGGCGAGCGGATAGACGTACCGCAGCCGCCCACTGGGAGCGATGGAAAAGTAGGTAACCCCGGTGGTGCCGACACTCAAACCGCTGGCCCAGCTATCCAGGCTGGCGGAAGACTCTGGGTCGAGCGCACGGGACACCGCGTCGAGGTCGGAGCGCACATAGGCGCGCAGGCTCTGGAGTAGCGCGAGGCGCCGATAGAGCGCGGAGGCGAGAGCATTCCCGTGGGAATCGAGCTTGGTGGATACCTCAACACGTGCCTCGCCGAGGAGCCACTCCTGGGCGCGCAACGTGAGCTGCAGATAGAAGGGGAGGAGGACGAGCAGCGTCACGAGGGCCCCGATCAGTGCACGCTTACGAAGATAGGGGCCCAGCTGGAGGAGGCGCTCGCGGATGCCCGCCTGGCGCCACTGCGGGCCGCTACCGCCCTCCGACCGAGTTCCGCTATCGTCTTGCGACGCGATTACGTCCGTGTGCAGTTGCATGCCATCATGCGCAGGCCGATCGGCCACCCGAGCTCCTCCACAGTCCTCCCGAGAGCATTGCGACGTGACGCCGGACGCCTCGCGTATCGCCACAACCTCCCCGGCACCCGAGACGATGTCGAGCGCTGCGAGTAGCTTGCTGCGCCGACGTGGAATAGACCATCCTCAGCATCACCAGAGTACAACAATCGCGTCTGGCACGCAAGGTGCTTTCGCGCGTTGCGCGGCACGACGCACAAGGATGCACGAACGTTGCCCACACGATGCTGGCACACGGCGTGATGCTGATCCGGGATGCGGTGCTAGACGCGACATAACAGTAGTACGGCTTGCAGCATCCTGCCAGCATCCCCGACCGTCGTCGGACGGCCTTACCCTACAGCAGATGCCGAGGCGTTCCGGGGTAGGGGGCATGTTGCGCCGCGCCGGATGCGGTGGTAGAATCGAGGTGGCAATGTGTAAGGGGTGACCTCCCGGCGGCCTCTGCCCTCGGTTGCACCATGGAAGTGAACAGATGGTACCAGCTGAACGTGATCGCCTCCCGGAGTACCCGGAGGAGCTGCGCCCGACACCAACCGTCGAAGACTATCTTGGCGTCATCTATGTGCTTGCTCGCGACGGCGAGTCGGTTTTTGGGCGCAAGCTCGCCGACTGGATGGAGGTCTCGCCACCCACCGTGACGGCCACCGTGCAGCGCATGGTGCGCGATGGCTGGGTCACCATGGCGGAGGATAAGACCATTCACCTAACCGAGGCCGGCCGTCGGGCTGCTGCCTCCGTTGTCCGCCGACACATGCTCACCGAGCTGCTCCTGGCTCGTGTGCTCGGGGTGCCCTGGTCCCGGGTGCATGAAGAGGCCCACAAGCTCGAGCACAACCTCACGACTGAAACCGCCGCTCGCGTTGCCGAGGTGGTCAACGAGAGCACGGTGTGTCCTCACGGGAATCCCTTGCCGGGCCACGAGGCCCTCACAGAGGAACTCATCCCGCTACTGAGTGCCGCGCCGGGCCAGCGCTATCTCCTTGCACGGGTGCATGAAGAGATCGAGCGTAACCCGCGGATGATGGCCTTCCTCGAGGAACACTGTGTAGTGCCCGGTGCCGAGGTCATCGTGATAGAAGTGTTGCCCTATAACGAGACAGTTACCGTGCACGCCGCCGACCGCGAGGTCGTGCTCGGACTGGCCGTGGCGGCGCACATCTGGGTAGAGCCGCTGGCGGCAGCGGCCAACGGCGCGTGAGCCTCGCCAGCCGTTACGCAGAGCCCGAAGGACCCGTGCCCGAGGCCGCTTCCGTCGGCTTTCTGCCAAAAGTGGCCACCATATCCGCCAGGCGATCCTCATCCGTCTCCCAGGCATACACGACGCGCGTCGTGTCGGGGTGCTCGTGCCCCAGGAGAGCAGCGACCCATTCGAGCGGCATCCCCTCATCGAGAAGATCCTGGGCGCGCCGATGGCGCAGCGAGTGCGGCGACGTATTGTCGTACAGCCCTTCCGCTTGGGCGGCACTCTTGACGATGCGCCAGGCGTGGGCCGGCGTAATGGGTGACATTCCGCGCTCACCGCTGGCCCTTCCCCGTCCATGCGAAACAAAGAGCGGGGCAAAGACGTCGTCACGGGCGTCTGCGCGCTCGCGCTCCTGGACGTATGCCGCGATGAGGCGGCGCGTTTCCTCACCGAGAAAGACGGTGCGTGGCTTGCCGTTCTTGGTGCGTGTGAGGCGTACCTTGTGCGCGCGCCCATCCAAGACATCCTCGCGTGACAGGGCCAAAGCCTCGCTGATGCGCATGCCCGTATCATAGAGCAGAGCCATCAGGACCCGGTTCCTCAGGATCACGAGACGTCGTGCACCGCGTTCGGGAAGCTTCTGCCGCATGTAATGCGTCAAGACGCGCATCACCTCCGGATCGACGCGTCGCTGGGGGTAACCTTGGCGTCGATGGCCACGGCCTGCGTCGATGCGCCGCACCATGCGTTCGAAGGACACACCCTCCGGGAGCAGGTTGCGGAGGTCAAGCCAGTTCATCAATCGGCGCGCGGCCACCATATAGGTGCGCGCCGTGCGCGTGGGGCCCTGGTCCTCGCCGGGCCGTGCGCGAGGGTCCGGATAGGCCTCGCGGAGATAGCGCGCAAACCCCGCCAGTGTCTCCTCGTCAATGCGCTCGATGGGGCAGGGGGCTAGGGCATCGGCCTCGTCATAGGCGTCGCAGGTCAAATGGAAGTAGCGCACCAGAGCGTGCAGCCCATGCCGGTAGGTCGTCTTGGTCAACGGGCTGAGCTCGAGATCGGCCAACATGGCCTCGGCGGCGTCATTGACGGTATCGATGTCTAGCGCCTTGCCATCGGCAGAGGAGGGGGGCTCGTGGGGTGCGATCGTGTTGTGGTCCAACGATGGGCTCCATGTGTAGGTATGAGTATGTTATTTAATGATGAATAAATCACATACGGTGTAGAAGGACATAACACTGCTCCAGCACCGTTTCTGGTCGCTCGAGGGCGCCACCATCTAGAGCGCCGCGCCCACATCGTAGGCCCGCCGCATGATCGCGCTATCCTCGGCGAGCGACGTGCCGCCAGTGGCCACGAGCGTGTCGACAAGCACCATGCCACGATTCTCAAAGTCAGCCAGGAACCACGCATAGTTGCGCTGGCTCGTCTCGTTGACCGTCGGAGCGCCCTGGGAGAAGACACCCACCAACTTGATGCCAGGATGGATGCGCGGCTTGCGGTCGGCCCCGATGAGACAGTAGTGTCGGTTCATTTACGTGATCATGGGCCCGCACACCTGCGAGCAGTAGTTCGGCGCGCTGACCACGAGCGCTCCGCATTCATGGAGATCCTTCCAGTATGGCTGGAGGTCATCATCGAGGCGACAATCGACGTCATGGTCCTTACAGAAACGGCATCCCTGGCAGCCGCGCACGTTCATAGCGTTCAGCTCATAGACGACCACCTCGTGTCCGGCGGCGCGGGCGCCGTCGAGCACGCGCCGCGCGACGGTGGATGAGACGCCTTGGGCGCGAGGGCTCCCGAGCATCGCGACGACCTTCATAGCGCACCCCCTGGGCTGAGAGCTGTATTTTACACTCCTGAGCGCTATTTGGATACTCTTTACATACAAGACGATTATAGCAACCCCACGTACTGCTGTCAAGCGACATGGCTTTGCGGCTCGCGTGTCTGTAACCCCCCGACGAATATCATAGTGACGGATCGATCCTGTCCACTTACCATACCAGCGAGAGACGGCCCCATGTCAGATTCCGACGAGGCTCTGGCGCGGGCGGCGCGACGCGGTGACCCCACCGCACTCAGCGCGCTCTACCGGCGCCATTGCGACGCGATCTACCGCTTCGCCCTGGCGCGCACAGGTACCCGCCAACACGCCGAGGACCTCACCGCCGAGGTGTTCACCCGCGTCGTCGAGTCGCTGCCGCAGTACGATGCCTCGATGCCCTCGAGCTACCCCTGGACTTCTTGCTGGCGACACAGGCGCCGTCGGAGCACGAGGCTGCGGCTGGCGATGGGCGCCTCAGCGCCTGGGCGCTATCGCTGCTGAGCGCCCTGCCCCACCAGTACCGGCGCGTCCTGGAGCTGCGCATCCTGGAGGGGCGTTCCGTGGCGGATACCGCCGAGATCATGGGCATAACAGCCAATTATGTCAAGGTGCTACAACACCGCGCCCTCCGTCGCGCCACTGCGGTGGTGCGGGAGGACGCGCAGAAAAGGAATGACGACCATGAGAGGTGATTCGCTCGAGCTGATCGATGCCGCCATCGAGGCGATGCGCGGGAGCCGGGCCCCCGATGGCGTTCCCTTGCGCGGCACAGGCGATGCCGATATCGCCGCCGTGCGCGTGGCCACGCTGCTGGCGCTGGGAGCCGGACGGGGCCCGCAGCCCGATCCCGCCTTCGTGGCCCGGCTGGAGAGTGACCTGCTGGCGCGTCAGGCGGCGTGGGCCACCGGGG
>DUUT01000202.1 GCA_012841405.1 Chloroflexota bacterium | reverse complement strand
GGCGGGGAGGTCATCACCTATGACCTCCTGCTCCTGGCCAACGGAGCACACGCCTGGGTTCCGCCGATCCGCGGCGCCGACCAGGACGGCGTGTTCACCCTGCGGTCGATGGAGGACGCCATCGCCATTCGCGAGCGTGCGCGCACGAGCAGCCACGTGGTGGTCCTCGGAGGCGGCCTCCTCGGGCTCGATTTGGCGCACGCCATCCACGCCCAGCAGGAGCGGGTCACCGTGGTTGAGCTGCTGCCGCGCCTGCTCCCGCGCCAGCTGGACGAAGAGGGCGCCGCCGTGCTCCAGGCCACCATCGAGCAGGGCGGCGTGCACATCCTCACCGGCAAGACGTGTACCCTCATTGAGGGAGAGAACTCGGTCCAGCGCATCCACCTCGCGAGCGGTGAGGTGATCGACGCCGACATGGTCATCATCTCGGCGGGCGTGCGCCCCAACCTGGAGCTTGCCCTGTCGGGCGGGCTCACCTGTGGTCGGGGCGTGGTGGTCGACGAGCGCCTGCGCACCAGCCATCCCGACATCCTGGCGGTGGGTGACGTCGCCGAGTTCCACGAGCGCGTGTGGGGCATCATCGCCGCCGCCCTCGCCCAGGCGCGCGTCGCCGCAGCACAGATCGCCGGTGACACCGGTGTGCGGTACCACGACATCGTGCCCAGCACCACGCTCAAGGTCACCGGCATCGATGTGACCTCGATCGGAGAGGCGATCCCCGAAGCCAACGGTGCCGTCACCGAGGTGCGGCGCTCCAAGCCGGATGCCGGCATCTATGAAAAGCTGGTGGTGCGCAACGGTCAGGTGGTGGGAGCAATCTTTGTGGGGGACCGCTCCAACGTCGGCCCGGTAACCCAGCTGATGTCACGCAAGGTGGACGTCACGCCCTACCTCGACACCATCCTGAGCACAGAGTTTGACATCAAGAGCTTGCTGTAGCGGCCTCTCGCGGCCGCCACTGGGAAAGGAGAGGTCATGAGTGACTACTTGATGCGTGAGGACGCCCCGCTCACCGAGGAGGTCTGGGCGGCAATTGATGAGACGGTGCTATCGGCGGTGCGAACGACGCTGGTGGGCCGACGGGTCATCGACATCGTGGGTCCCGTGGGCTGGGGAGTCGAGGTGGCCCCCCTCTTTTCCTTCACCGAGGAGGATGGCGCCACCATCGCCACCTCCAGCACCGAGTACCTCCAGCTGGTCGAGATCGCCAAAGAGTTCGCCCTCCGCGCCCGGCAGATCGCTACCGCGCGCCATACCCCCTTTAGCCTCGATCTGGGCGCCGCGGCCCTCGCCGCGGTCGAGCTCGCCAAGGCCGAAGACGACCTCGTCATCGGTGGCCTCGCTCGCGGCGCCGGGTGCTTCAGCCCACTCGGCGATTGGAGCACCTTTGGCCAGCCGTTCCGTGCCATTGCCGAGGCCATTGCCCAGCTACGCACCAACGACTTTCACGGCCCGTACGCGGCCATCATGAGCCCGACCACGTACGCCCGCCTCGCCAGCCTGTTCTACGAGGGCCAGCGCGAGCTGGCGATGGTCGAGGCGCTCCTCGAGGCGGGCATCTATCAAAGCACCGACCCGGAAGTGAGCGAGCGGGTGCTGGTGCTCAGCCCCCAGCCGTGGAACATGGACCTCGTCATCGGGCAGGACGTGATGACGGCCTGGTTGGGGAATGAGGGGCTCGATCAGCGCTTCCGCATCTTTGAGACGCTGGCCCTGCGCCTCAAACGTCCCGGATCCGTCTGCGTGCTCAGCTAAGGCGATCAATGAGCGGCGGTCGGCGACCACCGCGCCCCATGGCGCGTCGCGCTTCCAGATCGTCGACCGCCGGCCGCTGAAAGGAGCTGGAATCTATGCCTGCGAACGATGTATCGATACGTATCGGCGGCGAAGCCGGCCAAGGGGTGGAGTCAAGTGGCACCGGGTTTGCCGAGGCGCTGACCCGCGGCGGCGTACACGTGTTCGCCGAGGCCAACTATCGCTCGCGCATCCGCGGTGGGCACAACTTTTTCACCGTGCGCGCCGGCTCCGAGCCCGTCTATGCCGTGCGCGACAAGATCCAGGTGCTCATTGCCCTGACGGCTGAGACGGTGGAGCTGCACATCAACGCGCTCGAGCCCGGTGGCGCCGTCATCGTGGATCCCGAGATTGCCTTCGACGAGAGCATCCTCCAGGGGAAGGACGTGCGCCTCCTCCGCCCGCCGCTGCTCGAGATTGCGGGGCAAGAGGGCAATCGCATCATGAGCAACACGGGCGCCCTGGCCTACGTGGCGGGGCTCATTGGGCTGCCGCTGGAACACATCGTGCGCGTCATCGAAAAGAACTTTATCAGAAAGAGCACGCAGGTCGTCGAGCAGAACGCCCGCGTGGCCCAGCGCTGCTATGACCTCGTCCGCCAGGACGTGCCGGACGGCTTTGCCTGGCAGTTGCAGCCCCAAACCCTCCCACCGCGCATGACAATCACCGGCAACTCGGCGTTCTCAATCGGTGCGCTCATGGCGGGGTGCAAGTTCGTCGCCGCCTACCCGATGACGCCGGCCACCACCGTGCTCGAGTACATGTCGCTCCATGGCCGCAACTGGGGCATCGTCGCCCGCCAAGCCGAGGACGAGATCGCCGCGGCCAACATGGCCATCGGCGCCGCCCACGCCGGCGTGCGCGCCCTGGTACCCACCTCGGGCGGCGGCTTTGACCTGATGACCGAGGCGTGGAGCCTCGTGGGGATGACCGAGACCCCCGTCGTCGCCTACCTCGGCCAGCGCCCCGGCCCCGCCACCGGCCTCCCTACCCGCACCAGCCAGGGCGATCTCTTTTTGGCGCTGCGATCCTCCCACGGTGAGTTCGCTCGCCTGGTCCTCGCCCCGCACACGCCAGAGGAGGCCTTTTGGTGCGCCGGCCAGTCGTTCAACCTGGCGGAGAAGTACCAGACCCTCGTCGTCGTGCTCTTTGACGAGTACCTGGCCACCTCGGTGCGCTCGGCCGATGTGGAGCATTTCCTGCCCAGCCGCATCTCTATCGACCGCGGCAAGCTGCTGAGCGTCGAGGAGCTCGAGCAGCTCGATGGCTACAAGCGCTTTGCTATCACCGAAGACGGCATCTCGCCCCGCGCGCTGCCGGGCATGAGCCCCAAGGCCGTGTACCTCACCACCGGGGACGAGCACACCGAGGAGGGGCACATCACCGAGGATGCCGGCATCTCGGCGGCCATGCTCGAGAAGCGCCTGCGGAAGGAAGAGGTAGCGCGCGCCGATATGCGTCCGCCCTACCGCTACGGCCCCGAGTCGGCCGACGTGACCTTTGTCGGCTGGGGCTCGACCTATGGCGCTATTCGCGAGGCGGTCGACCTCTATAACGCCAACGGCGGCTCGGCCAACATGGTCCATTTCGTTGACCTCTGGCCCTTCCCGCGCGACCATGCCCGCCAAGCGCTGGCCAACGCCCGGCGCCTCGTGGACGTCGAGGGGAACGCGCGCGCGCAGTTCGCCTACCTGCTGCACGCCGAGACCGGCATCCGTGTGGACCAGCACATCCTCAAGTACGACGGCCGCGGGTTCACACCCGACTATATCCTCGGTCGCCTGGAGGTCGAGTGAGATGGCAACAGTACAGGATTTCTCGAACAATATCCGCCCTACCTGGTGCCCGGGGTGTGGCGACTATGCCATTTGGAACGCGCTCAAGCGCGCCTTTGCCGGCGCCGGCCTTGAACCCCACCAGGTGATCATGGTGACGGGTATCGGGCAGGGGTCCAAGACCCCGGACTATATGCACATCACCGGCTTTAACGGCCTCCACGGGCGCCCGCTGCCGGTGGCCGCCGGCATCAAGCTCGCCAACCATGACCTCAAGGTGGTCGTCGTCCACGGAGACGGCGATGGCTACTCGGAGGGCGGCAACCACTTTCTGCACGCCGTGCGGCGAAACATCAGCATGGTCGATCTCGTGCAGAACAACCACGTCTACGCGCTGACCAAGGGGCAGGCCTCCCCCACCACGTCCAAGGGGATCCGCACGAGCACCTCGCCCGTGGGTGTGGTGGATGTGCCCATCAACCCCCTCACCCTGGCGCTCTCCCAGGGGGCCACCTTTGTGGCGCGCAGCTACTCGGCGAACATCAACCACATGATCGAGATGATCACTGCGGCCATGAACCACCGCGGCTATGCCCTCCTCGACGTCATGCAGGTCTGCGTCACCTACAACCCGCGGATGAGCAACGAATGGTACCGCGAGCGCGTGTACGACCTCGCCGCGCAGGGGCATGACCCGAGTGACCGGGAGGCAGCCATGGCGCGGGCCAGCGAGTTTCCGGGGGGTGATCGCATCCCGGTGGGGATCTTTTTCCAGGACGAGACGGTGCCCTCCTACGAGGAGCAGCTCGCCGTGCTCGAGGCGGGGCCGCTGGTGCACCAGCCCCTGCGCACCCGCCCGGAGGAGGACTACCTCCAGCTCCTGGAGGAGTACATGACGGACCCCATAGCACGGTGACGCGGGTGTGCCGCGGGGCCGCGGGATAGGTATCGCCTACGAGTTCCAGGCGGCAGGGGACATGCGAGCGCGGCGTGCGACCCTGCCGCCGGAGGGCTGCCCCCCCGGGCGCCGTGCATGCCCGCTGAGAGGCGGATCATGGAGATAACAGTCTATACGACGCCCACTTGACCCTTCTGCCGTCAGGTGAAAGAGTATCTTTCACAGCGTTCGCTCCCCTTCCGCGAGGTGGACGTGGCCTCCAACCGCGCGGCGGCGATGGAGATGGTGCGCATCAGCGGCCAGCAGGGCGTCCCCGTAACGGTCATCGACGGCAAGGCCGTGGTCGGATTCGACCGCCCGCGCCTCGATCAGCTCCTGGCGTGGGCCCAGCGTCCCCGCCTCGGCGCCGCGGTGGCCGACGCCGCCGATATGGCCGCCAAGGGGCGCACGACGGTCACCGAGGGCGCCTACGTCGGGCGCGTGTCGCCCGATGGCGCGGCGGCGGGCGCCGGCCTCCAGCCGGGCGATGTCATCACCGCCATCGCGCGGCAGCCGATCGGCAGCGCCGCCGCGGTCGAGCGCGT
>DUUT01000201.1 GCA_012841405.1 Chloroflexota bacterium | reverse complement strand
GCATAGCGGTAGCCGATGACCATGTCGGCGTCCTCGATGCGCGCCAGGAACCGCTCGAGCTCGCCCAGGTCGAACTGGCGGTCCGAATCGGTAAAAAAGACGAGCTCTTTCGTTGCGGACCAGATGGCGTCACGGACGGCTGCCCCGTACCCCTGGTTCACCGGATGCTCGACGAGGCGGATGCGCGGATCCTCCTCCGCCATGGCGCGCACGATCGCGCCGGTGCCATCGCTGCTGCCGTCGTCCACCACGATGATCTCCAGGTCATCGACCAGGGGTCCCACCTTGGTCCGCGCCATGTCGATCATCGGCCCAATGTTCTCCGCCTCATTGTGCGCGGGAAGTCCAATGGATAGGCTCGTCATTGCCCTCACTCCTCCTGGGGGGGGCCCGATAGCCGGGCATGGGCGCTCACCATGCGTCCGCGCCACCCCGAGCGGCCCGGACGAGCGCCGAGAACCCTACCGTCCCGTTCGGCTCCTGCCAAGGCCGCCCAGCAGCAGGTCGCGGAGGGCGCCCCCGCGGTGCCGTGGCTCCGCCGGTTCCTGGGCCTCATCGTCCGACGCGGTCCAACGCGCCAGGGTCTCGGACGCCGCGCTCAGCGCCTCGGCCAGGCCCGAGCGCTCCTCTTCGGCGACGAGGCGCCGCAGCCGCTGCAATTCTACCACGTACCGGTCGATCCAGTACAACAGGTTGTCCGCGTTGCCCACGAGCGTCGCGGCGTCGATGCCCTCTCCGAGGACGAGGCGCAGGGCGGCGACGGCAGGCCCCGCCGCGTCGCCGCGCTCTTGGTCGCCTGCCGCTGTGGCCAGCGTGCCCACGATACCGGCGGATGCGACGACGGGCAGCTGCCCCGTGGCGGCCATCAGCCCGTCGTGCTCCACGGCGTCGATGTACCGCGGCACCGCACCCACCGCGACCGCCAGGTCGCTGGCGATGTCCAACGCCTGCGCGCTCGTCTCTGGCGAGGCCACCAGGTAAAAGGTCGCCGCGCGGATCTGCTCGGCAGAGGGCTCGTCGCCGCCGAGCGCTCGTGGCGCCGGCAGCAGATGCCCGCCGACAAAGCGCTCAGGGTGCGGCAGGACCTCCTTGGCGAAGGCCAGCACGGGACGCTTGACCGGCGCGAGGTCGATGATGACGACGTCGGGGGCCACGCTGTCGCCGATCGCCTGGAGGGTGCGGCGCAGCTCCTCCAGCGGGATGTCGAGCAGGATGATGCCGCTCTGGGCACACGCCGCCGGCAGGTTCCACTCGCTGCGATCAATGGCCCCCAGCTGCTTGGCCCGCGTGGCCCGCTCCGGATCGGGGTCGTGGCCGATGACGGCGATGTCCTCATGCGCCGCCTGCAGCGCCAGGGCCAGCGCGGTGCCCAGGGGCGTCAGGCCGACAACGGTGATCTCCATGGCTCCCTTCCTAGGCCGTGTTTCGAAAACGCACCCGACGTAGAAACGATGTCGCCCCGCGCGTAAGCGAGGCGCCTTGACGCCCATCGCCAAGGTTTCTCGCCACGCTCAGAACCCCGCTGTGACCCTTTTCCAAACACTACCTAGCCGTAGCCCTCGCCACGATCGCACGACACCTAGCTCGCCTCGTCCGCCGCCCGGAGGGCCGTGAGGTACCCGACGAGCTCTGGAGCCCCCTCCCACGACTCGGCGTCGTGCAGGCGCACGAGCCGCACCACCACCGGGGGGCAGCCCGCCTCCTCACAGAGCCGGGCGCCGAGCGCGGCGTGGTGCAAGGCCACGTACAGAGGGTAGCGCCAGGAAGTTGGCTGCGGGCCGGCCAGGCGCGCCAACAGGCCCCGCCCGCGCCGCCCGCAGAGCACGACGATAGCCCGCCACAGCGCCGCCCG
>DUUT01000200.1 GCA_012841405.1 Chloroflexota bacterium | reverse complement strand
GGCCGGGCAGCGCCCGGGGGAGGGAGGAGGCCAGCAAGGCCAGCCCCAGCGCCTGCACCGACAGCAGCCGCCACGGGAACTGGACGAACGGCAGGAGGGGGAGGCTGTCCCACACCCACGCCGAGGAGGGGGTGATGAGCCAGGTATAGACGCCCACCGTCAACACGACCATCGTCGCGGGCAGGCCGATCCGCCGGCGCCGCACGGATGCCGCTGCGAGGGCCACGAGGCCCGCGGCGGCGACGGCCACCTGGCTGAGACCGGCGCTAAAGGGGTCGCGCTCGCCGGTGATGGCATAGTCGTGGATGGCGCGCCACTGCACGAGGTCGTCGGCGCGAAAGTGTCCGGCGTAGTGAAAGTAGCCGGTGGTCTGATCCTGGAGCTGCACGAGGGGCTGGTCGCGCAACGCCGGCGCCCAGAACCAGGCCGAGATGAGCAGCCCCAGCGCCAGGGCGCCGCCGCCGGCGAGGAGCAGGCGCCCGCCCCCCGCACGGCGGCGCTCCAGGGCAGCGCCCAGCAGCCAGACGCCCACCAGCGGGCTGAACAGCAGCGCCGAGATGTTGTGGCACATCGCCAGCAGCCCATAGCTCGCCGCGAGCGCCGCCACGCGCCCCGGCGTGGGCCGCTGCGTGAGGCGTACCAGCGCCCAGAGGATGCACGGGAAGAGGGCCATGGCCCAGAACTCGGAGAGAGAATCCCCGCGCACATAGACGTTCACCAGGTGAAAGGGAGCAAAGGTGTACGACGCGGCGGCCAGCAGCGCACCGGGTGACGAGGCGCCCATGGCGCGGGCGAGGCCATAGGTGGCGAGGGCCGCCACCAGGAAACCGAGCCCCTGGGTGAGCTTGATGCCCCACAGCACGCCGGCGCCGGCCATGTCGAGCAGCGCGGCGAGGTAGTAGGGCAGCGCGGCATAGAAGTGGAAGAAGGGGTAGCCCAGCCCGTGGGCGGCGTCGGGCATCCAGCGGGCCGGGAAGTGCCCCGCCCGCAGGACGGTCGACAGCTGCTGGACGCGCTGCACGAGAAAGGGGGAATCCCCACCGGCGCGGGTAGCCACGATGCCCGGGCCCACCAGCGTCGGCAGCGCGGCAGCCAGCCCCAGCGCCAGGGCCAGCAGCAGGTAGGGGTCGCGCCAAGCCCTCCGGGCGGGCGTCGCCTCCGCGGACGTGGCGGGCGTCCCCACCCCAGACCTCTGGAGCATCCGTGCGCTGCGTACCGGCATAGCGCCCCTACCCTCTGGCGCGCAGCACGCGCATCAGCACCACGAGGCCGATGGCGACCAGCGCCACCACAAAGCTCCCGTAGCGGCCCAGGATCGATCCCCCCGCGGGCACGGGCGTCGCGGTGAGCCGCGGGGGGATCGTCGGCGTGGCCTCCGGTGCCGCTGGCGGCGTATCCGTCGGCGGGGGCGTCACCGTGCTCGCCTGCGCCTGGGCGGTCACGGCGATCTGCGCCCACGAGACCTCGCCCGCGCCACGCTCCGAGTAGCCGTCCTCAAAGGTAGCGTTCAGCAGGAGCGTGTCGAGGCATTGCGCCGCCACCGGCAGGGGCGCGAGCGCCTGCGCGACGAGAAGCAGCGCGGCGACGATGGTCAGCATCGCGTGGTGGGTGCGATGTGGACGACCCATCCGGTCCTCTCCTTGGTGGTGCCTGGTGCGGCCTACTGCAAGGCGATGGAGGTGGCTCCCGTGGGCGTGCCCCCCGGGGTGATGATCTCGAGCCTCTCCATGGTATCCAGGCGGTACAGCCCGGCAAATACGCGACACGCCGTGCGGTCGTACGGCGCCGAGAGAGCGATCTCGTGCCGGTCGGCGATGATGTCGCCCGGGCGCCAACGGTCCGTGGTGTAGCGCCCGGCGCCGGGCAGGCCATCGTGCTGACCGACGACCGTCTCGCCGCACAGGGCGTGGGTGAACACGGTATAGCTCTCGCCCGTGGGCGCCTCCGCTTGCCAGTAGAGATCCACGGTGAGCGTCCCCGGGCGGGCGGCATCGAGGCGATAGCCCGTCAGCGTGATCCCCTGGGCAAAGGGGACGCGCAGATTGTACGGGGCCGTGCTCTTGGGGGCGGTCTCCCAGGTGACGTAGAGCAGGCGGCTCTCGGGCTCCAGGTCGCCCCGCTCGCTGGCACCCTCGCGCACGCGGACGACGCGCTCGGGCGGCAGCAGCGGCAGCACGTCCCCGGCGTCCTCATAGGGCCACAGCGCTACGAGCACCTGCTCCGTCGGCCCGGGGGCCTGGGTGTCGGGCAGGGTGCGCAGCGCCTCGGACGCCGGGCAGAGGTAGCGCACGGAGGGCCAATTCTCCCACAGTCGCGGCGCGAGGTAGACGCGCCGCCCCTCTTGGGTCTCCGGCGCGCGCGCCGCCAGCCCCGCACCGTCCCAGCCCCCACCCAGGAAGCGGTTGATCGTGGCGGCGAGCTCGGTCGCTCCCGCCTCGAACTGGTAGTAGGCCGCCTCGCCGCGTACGTGCCGGTCGTAGGCGACGAGATCAGCCACGGCGCCACCGCCCACCAGCGCGACCACGGCGAGCGTCGCCAGCGTCGCGCCGCCCCGCACCGCCAGGGTGCGCCACAGCGCCACGAACCCGAGCGCCGGGAACACGAACAGCACGGGCAGCACGCCCACCGCGCGCAGCATGTGGGGGGCGTCCTCCGCCAGAATGGTGGGCAGCAGCATGACGCCCACCCAGAGGAGCGCGGCGCCGTGGGCGGGGGCGCGCCGCGCTCGGCGTACGGCGATGATCCCGCCGGCCACAAAGGCGAGCGCCGCCGGGAGGGCAAAGACGGGTCGCAAGGGCACATTGTGGCGCGGGATGAAATCGCCGCGCACGACGAACCCGAGGGCGGTGCGCCCGATATGGCGTACGAGCGTGCCCCAGAGGTCGCCGCCGTTGATGGCCGGGTTCAGGATGCTCACCTGCCCGACGCGCAGGAGGCCATCACTCCCCTGCACGACGAGGTACGCCACGAGGGGCGCGGCCACCAGCGCCTCAAAGAGGGCGACGAGGGCCCATCCCGCCGGCCAGAGGGTGCGCCGGTGCCAGATGAGGGCATAGAGGGCGATCGCGGCGATGGCCACGGGCGCCATGCGCGCCGCCAGGTAGGTGTAGAGCGACAGCCCCAGGAGCGCCCCCGCCCACACGAGGTGCACCGGCCGGCGACGCGTGAGGCCCTCCCACAGCAGGGCCAGGGCAAGGGCCGTCACGGGGGGCATCAGCACGGCGCGAAAGGCGATGCGGCTCAGGTTGACGGTCCAGATGGTCGTCGCGCACAGAAACGCCGCCACCACCGCCGTGGGACGGCCAAACCAGACGCGGACGAAGAGGAACGTGGCCGGCACGGTGAGGATGCCGGCCACGGCGG
>DUUT01000199.1 GCA_012841405.1 Chloroflexota bacterium | reverse complement strand
GCGCGAGCGCCGCGGCGCCGCCGAGCAGGACGACGGGCGGCGCAAGGCTCAGCCAGGGTGAGGGATAGGGCAGGGGCAGCACGGCGGCGAGGAGCGCCAACGCGAGGAGTATCAGCGCCACCGGCCCCAGCCGCTGCGCCGGCCCCGCGTCCGCCATCAGCCCGCGCTGCGCCCGCCACCGGTGCCACAGGAGCGCCGCCGCGCCCCCCAGGCCCGCGCTGGCACCCACCCCCAGGGCCAGCCAGAGGGCCAGCCGTCCTACGCCCTCCGGTCGCAGGGCGAGGCTGGCGAGGGCCATGCCAGCCACCAGCGTTCCAGCGATCACACTCAGCGTCGCCCAGGGGATGTGGACGGCGCGCCGATGCGGTTTCCGCGTGCCGTTGCCCATGGCACCGCCTCTGCAATGGCGCCTTGGCGCCCTAGAACATTTGTGCTATAATGCGGGCAGCCAGGCGAAAGGAGCCCAGCATGCGCGACAGCGAGATTCAGGCCATGATCGACGCCCTGCGCGCCATCGCAGAGCGCGACAACCTCAACCACCAGGGGCTGGCGCGCCAGGTGGGCTGTTCCACCGGGCAACTGTCGATGGTGTTTGCCGGTAAGCGGCGCCCGGGGATTCGCTTCATCCGCCTCGTGGTGCGCCGCTACCCCGAGATTCGCCGCCTGCTGGCCTCCAGCCTGGCCCAGGACGAGCAGCCCCCCTCGGCCCCCGCCCGGCCCAATGGGGCGCAGCAGGGGCCCGAGCGCCATGCGGGGCGCGCACGCTAGGCAGAGTTTGGAACAGGGGCTACAGCGTCGTTCTGAGCGTGGCGAGAAACCTTGTCGATAGGCGTCAAGACCCCTCGCGTACGCTCGGGGCGACATCGTTTCTCCGTCGGGTGCGTTCTCAAAACACGGGCTAGTGGCGCGTGTTGACCTGGCGCAGCGCGCGCAGGAGCGTCAGCAAGGGATCGGCCATCTCCTTGGGCAGCTCCGCCAGCATGGCCTCATCCCGCTCGCCACGTAGGATGCGCGCGAGGACGTCGGCAAAGCGGCGCGCCGACTCGGGGGCATCCTCTTGGGCCATGCGCGCCAGCGCCACCGCCACCAGGCGTCGGGCGTTGGCATCGCCCCGCAGGCCGGCCACCACGGCGCGCATGAGCTGGGGCAGCGGCACCGGCCACCCTTCCTGGCCCTGCGCAGCCGCCTCCGCATCCTCCGGCGCCGCGGCAGGCGCGTCGATGGCCTCGAGGATACGCCGCACCACGAGGGCATCAACGTGATCGAGCTCGGCGTACAGCGCGTGCCCCCGCTCACCGCCCAGAATGCGCCAGATGATGCCGACGAGCGCGTGCCACTCCTGACGCTCCTCGAGCTGCTCCAGCAGCGTCACCGTGTGCGCGGCGAGCGCCTCGCCACGCGCCGCGCTCGCCACGCCGTCGATTACCTGCTGCCACTGCTGGAGCACCTGCTGGGCCTCGGGCGAACGCGCAAAGCTCTCCTGCGCCATGGCACGCCAGTGGGCCACGCGCTCTGCATCCCCCTGCGCCTCGGCGATGCGCTGCAACAGCGCATACACCGCCCAGCCATCGAACGCCACCCGGGGGTCCTCAACCGCCGCCCGCGCCGCCTCGGCGTGCACGCGCGCCCGCTCGATCTCGCCCTCGCTCAGCAGCAGCTCTGCCAGGGCCATCTCGGCCGAGATCAGGCCCGTGCGCACGTTGTGGTCCTGGTACAGGCGGATCGCCTGGAGGTACTCCGCCTCGGCGTCGCGCAGTCGATCGGCCTGGCGCGCCGTCAGCGCCAGCTGGAGGTGCACCTGTGCCTCGGCGACGGGCTGCCCCGCCTGGCGGGCGAGCTCCAGGGCCTGCCGGTAGCAGCGCTCCGCCTCGTCGAGGTCCGATGCCCGCCAGGCCAGCGTCCCGAGTTGGCTCCAGATGGCCGACATGCCGGCGGCATCGTCGAGCGTCTGGAGGTGGAAGAGCGCCGTCTCGAGGTGCTGCCGAGCGGTCTCCTCATCCTGCGCCATGGCGATGGTGCCGAGCTGCGCGCTGAGCGTACCCATCAGCCGGCGATCATTGCGCTCCCGTGCCATCTCGAGGGCCTGCTGGTACGCCGCCTCCGCCTCAGCGGGGTGCCCGCCGGCCAGATAGGCGTCCCCCAGGTCCTGCTGCGCTAGCATGGCCTCTTGGCGCGCCTCATCATCCGCGGCTCCGCTGAGGGCGGTCAACGCTGCCGTGAGGGCCGCCACGGCGGCATCGCCGCGCCCGAGGACGACGAGAGCACGCCCGAGGCGTCGCTGCGCCTGCGCCCGGTCAAAGAGGACCTCCGGCCCGCGGTACGTCGTGCCCCCCTCGGCGCCCAGGCGCTCGACGAGCTGCTGCAGCACCACCGCCGCCTCGGGCGCGCG
>DUUT01000198.1 GCA_012841405.1 Chloroflexota bacterium | reverse complement strand
AGGGCATCATCGACCCGGCGAAGGTGACGCGCTCGGCGGTGGAGAACGCCGCCTCCATCGCGGCGATGATCCTGACCACCGAGGCGCTCATCACCGACATCCCCGAGCCCCCCGCACCGGCCCCGGCCGCACCTCCCGAGTACTAGGTAGTGTTTGGAAAAAGGGGCCACAGCGCCGTTCTGAGCGCGGCGAGAGACCTTGCCGACGGGCGTCAAGGCCCCTCGCGTACGCTTGAGGCGACATCGCTTCCACGTCGGGGGCGTTGTCAGAACACGGCCTAGTCCGCGCACGCCCCATCGCGCGATCGCCGTTGCCCCCATGCGCGGCGGGCGCGGCACGATACAGGAACGCCCACCGGTGGGACCTCCACCGGTGGGCGTTCGTCTGTCACAGGGTGCGGAAGGCTACTTGGTGGTCACCTTGATGGTCTTGGGCTTGATCTCTTCCTGCTTGGGGATCATCAGCGTGAGCACACCCTTGTCAAAGGTGGCCTCCGCCTTGTCGGCCTGCACGGGCACGTTCAGGCGCAGCGTCCGACTGAAGGAGCCGTAGGGTCGCTCCTGCAAGAGATAGTTCACGTTCTCCATGGGCCCCCGGATTTCGCCCTTGATGGTCAGGGAATCGCCCTCGATGGTAATCTCGACGGCTTCCGGGTCGATACCAGGGATAGCGGCGGTGATCACAATGTCCTCATCGGTGGCATAGGCATCGATGGGCAGGGCCAGGCGCGAGTCGGCGCCCGCCCAACGGGTACCGGGGCGTACCACGCTCTCCTCGAACAGGCGGTCCATCGCCTCGCGAAGCGTCATGAGATCCCTGAACGGTTCCCAGCGGCTGACTGTCATGGTGTCGTACCTCCTTCAACTAGTTCTCGGGTGCGCTACCTGACGGACGTGGTGCGGCATCAGCGCGCCTTGACCTTGATCGTCTTGGGCCTCGCCGATTCGGTCTTGGGCACGCGGACGGTGAGAATGCCGCGCTCGAACTCGGCCTGCGCCTTGTCCGCCTCCACCAGGCCAGGAAGCGTGACGGAGCGCGTGAAGCGGCCGCTGGCGCGTTCGCGGCACAGGTAACGGCCCTTCTCCGCCTGATCGTTCGTCTTGATTTCGCCGCGGATGGTCAGCGTATCACCCACGACACTGACCTGAACGTCCTCCGGCGCGACGCCCGGCACGGCGACAGTGACCACAACGGCGTCATCCGTCTCGTACATATCCATGGCGGCCAGCGCTCGGGCGGCGTCCATCTCGAAGAGACTGCCACGACGGGTGGGTGCGAGCCCGTCCGTAAAGAACCGATCCATCGCGTCGCTCAACGGCTCGATCACTGTGAACGGATCCCAACGCATCAGACTACTCATACATCCACCTCCATCATACCAGCTTGGTGCCAGGCGGCAACCCGCACCGTGTCCGCGGGCGCGTTGCCGCACGAGGGAGATCGATCGTTTGCTGCCCGCATTATAGCAGAAGGGTAACGAGATGTCAATAGTTCTTAGTGTCCTGTGTAATCAAAGTTGAGTCGCTCTTTGCAAGGCTGTTGACAGGGGGCCTTAAAGCCTCTATAATAGGGCTAATGCACAGGGTGGGCGAGCGTCCCCCGTGCGCGTACTCGAACCCTCATCGCGCCCCAGCGCCGACGGGGCGGGGCGGCGGAACCCGGGGGTGGAGCGGGAGCCGATGGAGTATAAGGATTACTATCGGGTACTGGGCGTGAGCAAGGATGCCTCCACGGAGGACATTCGCCGGGCCTACCGCAAGCTGGCGCGCAAGTACCATCCGGACGTAAACCCCAACAACAAGGAGGCCGAGGAGCGCTTTAAGGAGATCAACGAGGCATACGAAGTGCTGACCGATCCCGAGAAACGCTCCAAGTACGACCAGCTCGGCGCCAACTGGCAGCGCTACCAGCAGGCCGGTGGCGATCCCAGCGGCTTTGATTGGAGCCAGTGGTTCGCCGGCGGCCGCGGTGAGCGCGTCTACACCGAGTACGTGGACCTGGAGGACCTCTTTGGCGGGGGGGGCGGTTTCTCGGACTTTTTCCAGAACATCTTTGGCGGGGGCCGTACCGGTACGCGCCAACAGCAGGCCTTTACCGCCACCGGGCGCGACATCGAGCAGCCGGTACGCATCACGCTGGAAGAGGCCTACCACGGCACGACGCGCATCCTGCAGACGGACCAGCGGCGCCTGGAGGTCAAGGTGCCCCCCGGCGTCCAGACGGGATCGCGGGTACGCGTCGCCGGGGAGGGGCAGAGGGGCTTTGGCGGTGGCCGTCCGGGGGACCTCTACCTCGTCATCACGGTGAGCGAGCATCCCGTGTACCGGCGCGAGGGGGCCGACCTGTACATGACGCACCCCGTGGACCTCTACACCATGGTCCTGGGAGGTGAGACGACGGTACCAACGCTCAAGGGCCGCGTCGCGCTGCGCATCCCGCCCGAGACAAAGGCGGGCCGCGTGTTTCGTCTCCGCGGCCAGGGGATGCCCCACCTCCGCAACCCGTCGCAGTACGGAGATCTGTACGTCGAGGTCCAGCCCGTCATCCCCGATCGCTTGAGCGATCGGGAGAAGGAGCTCTTCCGTCAGCTGGCGGCGCTGCGCGCGTAGGGAGGCCCGCAGCGCCCATACTTGGGGACATCACCGAACGAGGGGAGATGGCGATGACCGCTGTTCGACGCCGTGCGCGGCTGGTACTCATCCTGACCATCGTGATAGCAGCCTCCGGCTGTAGCCTGCCGGGTTGGGCGGGCATCACGCGGGAGCTGCTCCTGGAGCCCCCTCGCGCCACGGCGACGCCTATACCGACGCCGACGCCCGCGCCGGCGGTCGTCTCCCCTACCGAAGCGCCGTCGGCATCTGTGGCCGACCCCGAGGAGGCCCTGCTCACCGCGCTGTACGAGCGCGTGCGCCCCGCCGTGGTCAGCGTCCAAGTCGTGCGGCCCATCGAGGGGCTGCTCATCCCCCGGGGGGAGGGGCAGGAGGAGGGGGACGGCATCTTTCAGCGTGGGCAGGGCTCGGGGATGATCATCGATCCCGACGGGACGGTGGTGACCAATATCCACGTCGTCGAGGGCGCTCAGCGCGTCGAGGTCACCCTGTGGGATGGCACCATCCTGCCCGCCGAGGTGATCGGCCGCGATCCGGATTCGGACATTGCCGTGCTGCGCATCGAGCGCGGCGATATCGCGCTGCAAACCGTCGAGCTCGGGGATTCGGACGCCCTCCGGGTGGGGCAACGGGCCCTTGCCATCGGTAATCCGTTCGGCTGGCAGGGGACCCTCACCGTGGGCATCGTCAGCGGCCTGGGGCGCACGCTGCAGCTCGGCCATATGTCAGAGCGCGTCTCGGGGCGGTTCTCGATCCCCGAGATGATCCAGACGGACGCGGCCATCAATTTCGGCAACTCGGGCGGCCCGCTGCTCGACGCCCAGGGGCGCGTCATCGGCGTGAATACGGCCATGAACTCGACGAGCGGCGTATCAGGGGGCGTGGGGTTTGCCGTGCCCATCAACACCGTCAAGCGCGTCCTGCCCGACCTCATCGCCACCGGCACATACCGCTATCCGTGGCTCGGGATTACGGGCACCGACCTGCGGCCGGTGCATCGCGAGGCGATGGCCCTCGACGTGCCGCGGGGCGCCATCATTGACGCCGTGACCCCAAACGGCCCCGCCGATCGCGCGGGGCTGCGGGGCTCCACCGAGACGGTGGAGCAGTTCGGCGAACGGATCGGCATCGGCGGTGACGTCATCGTGGCCATCGACGACCGCCCGGTGCGGCAGTTCGACGATCTCCTCATCCACCTGGTGCGCACCAAGCGCCCCGGGGATACCGTCCAACTCATCGTGGTACGTGACGGTGCGGAGCAGGAGGTGACCGTCACCCTGGGCGAGCGCCCGTCGAACTAGTGCAAGGTAGGTGGAACGGAGTAGGTAGCATGGATGACGAGATTCTACGCGATGATGAGCCCTGCTACGTCATCAGCGTAGCGGCGCGGCTGGTCAGTCTGCACCCCCAAACCCTGCGCTACTATGACCGGATCGGCCTCATCCGGCCATCGCGCACGGCGGGGCGCATGCGGCTGTACTCGCAGCGTGATATCGAGACGTTGCGCAAGATCGTCCGCCTCACCGAGGATCTCGGCGTGAACCTTGCGGGCGTCGAAGTGGTGTTGAACATGTCGCGACGCATCGAGGAGCTGCAGGCAGAGATGGCCCGGATCCAACAGCAGGCCGAGGCACGCATTGCCGCCCTGCGCCAGCGGATCGAAGAGATGGAGAACAGCGGTCAGGTGCATCGCGGTGAGTTCCGCGTCCTTGGCCCCGACCAGGCGGAGGAGTAGGGATCGCCAGGGGGATCGGCGCGTCGCCCCTGGCTTGAAGGCAGCGTAAGGAGGCAGCGATGTTGAGCGAGCGGGAGATTCAGGATCTGGCCCAGTACAACGGGGCATCGCCCATCGTGAGCTTTTACATCGATACTGACCTGACACACCACTCCAAGGACGCCGTCAAGCTCATGTTCAAGCAGAGCGTCAAGGCGCTCCAGGACGACAAAGCGTTGCCGAGCGCCGCGACGGGCATCGCCGCCGTCGAGCGCTTTCTCGAGTTCGAGTACGACTGGCAGTCCCTCGGGGTGGCGGTATTCGCCAACCCCGAGGGACTGTGGAAGACGGTGCCCCTGCCGGCACCGGTGAACACCCAGGGCTACGTGGGCAGCAAGCCCTACGTGCGGGTGCTGTCGGATCTGCTGGATCGCTTTGCCGAATATGCCGTGGCCGTGGTGGACCGCGAGGGCGTGCGCCTCTTCTCCGTCGCCTGGGGCCGCATCCAGTCGCAGACTGAGGCGATGGGGGAGGAGCTCAAGCGCCACAAGCAGGGCGGCTGGGCCGCGGCGCGCTACCAGCGCCATGCGGACAACCTCGCCCTGCACAACCTCAAGCAGGCCGTCGAGCTCATCGACGCCTTCTGCCGGCACCGCGAGTGCCGACGGCTCATGCTCGCCGGCAACGCCCCGGTCTTGGCGCAGGTGAAAGAGCTGATGCCCGCCGCGCTGCGAGAGTTGGTGATCGGCGAGTTTGCGGCGGATATGGAGATCACCGCGAACGAGGTGCTGGAGCGCTCTCTGGAGGTCGCCGCCGAGGCGCAACGCGCGGAGGAGGAGCGCCTCGTCGCTGAGGCCGTCACCGCTGCCAACAAGGGCGGGGCCGGCACCATCGGGCTGGCGGACACACTGTACGCCCTGCGCGAGGGGCGCGTGCGCGTGCTCCTCGTGCAGGAGGACCTGCAGGCCTCGGGCTACGAGTGCGCGAACTGCGGGTACCTCACGGTTACCGAGGTGGCGCGCTGCCTCTTTTGCTCCGGTGAGGCGTTCGTGGCAGCGCCGGACATCGTCAACCAGGCCATCGAGCAGGCCCTGAACGCCGGTGCCTCCATCGATATCGTGCGGCAGAACGGCGCGCTGCGCCAGGCCGGCGACATGGCCGCGCTCTTGCGCTACTAGAGCCCTCGGCGCGGGGGGAGGGCGGCGCCCTTCCTCCGCGCCGCAGGATGTGAATTCGGAAAGAAGGTACCTCATCGATGGATGCGAATCAATTCACCGAAAAGGCGCTCCAAGCGATCCAGGAGGCCCAAGACCTGGCGCGGGAGAACAACAACGCTCAGGTGGAGGTGGAGCACCTCCTCCTGACCCTGCTGGAGCAGCCCGAGGGCGTCGTCCCCCAAGTGATCGCTGCGGTGGGCACGTCGGCGCCGGCCATCGCGCGCCAGGTGCGCACCGAAGTGGAGCGGATGCCCAAGGCGTACGGCCCGACGCAGCTCTACTTGTCGCAGCGTCTGAGCGCCGTGCTCCGCGCCGCCCAGGGCGAGGCAGAGCGGCTCCGCGACGAGTTCGTGTCGACGGAACACCTCCTGTTGGGAATCATCGTGGCCGACAGGGGGCCGGCCGCCAGCATGCTGCAGCGCGCCGGGTTGACCACGGAAGCGGTCTATGAGGCCCTGAAGGACATTCGCGGCTCACAGCGCGTAACCGATCAAAACCCTGAGGAGCGCTACCAGGCTCTGGAAAAGTACGCTCAGGACTTGACGGCGTTGGCACACCGCGGCAAACTGGACCCGGTCATCGGGCGCGATGAGGAGATTCGGCGCGTCATCCAGGTGCTGTCACGGCGCACAAAGAACAACCCCGTGCTGGTGGGCGAGGCCGGCGTCGGCAAGACGGCCATCGTCGAGGGACTGGCGCTGCGCATCGCCAAGGGAGACGTGCCCAAGGGGTTGCAGGGCAAGCGCATCGTCGCCCTGGACCTCGGCTCGCTCATCGCCGGGGCCAAGTACCGCGGCGAGTTCGAGGAGCGGCTCAAGGCGGTGCTCAAGGAGGTGCAGGAGGCGGAGGGGCAGATCATCCTGTTCATCGATGAGCTGCACACCGTGGTAGGCGCCGGCGCCGCCGAGGGGGCCATGGACGCCTCCAACATGCTCAAGCCGCTGCTGGCGCGCGGGGAGCTGCACGCCGTTGGCGCCACGACGCTGAACGAGTACCGCCGCTACATCGAGAGAGATCCCGCACTGGAGCGGCGCTTCCAGCCCGTCTTTGTCGAGGCGCCCAGCGTTGAGGAGACGATCAGCATCCTCCGCGGGCTCAAGGAGCGCTACGAGGTGCACCACGGGGTGCGCATCCAGGATGCGGCCCTCATCGCGGCGGCCACGCTATCGGATCGCTACATCGCCGACCGCTTCCTGCCCGACAAGGCGATCGATCTCATCGATGAGGCCGCTGCACGGCTGCGCATGGATATCGACAGCGCGCCGCGCGAGATCGACGAGCTCCAACGGCGCATCATGCAGCTGCAGATCGAGCAGCAGGCGCTGGCGCAGGAGCGCGACGCCGCCTCGCAGGAGCGCGCCACGGCCATCGCCCAGGAGCTCGCCGACCTGCAGGAGCAGCTCGCTGCCATGGAGGCGCGCTACGCGCGCGAGCGGCAGGCCATCCAGGCGATCCAGGGCACCAAGACGCGCCTCGAGGAGCTGCGCAATGAGGCCGAGCTCGCCGAGCGGCGCGGCGACCTCGAGGCGGCGGCACGGCTGCGCTACGCCGACATCCTCGCGGCGGAGCGCCACCTGCACGAGCAGGAGGAGGCGCTGCAGCGCCTCCAGGGGGAGGAGCGTTTGCTGAAGGAAGAGGTCACGGCCGAGGACGTGGCCGAGATCGTATCGCGGTGGACGCAGATCCCCGTCACGCGCCTCGTCGAGAGCGAGGTGGACAAGCTCGTCCACATGGAGGAGCGGCTCCACGAGCGCGTGGTGGGCCAGGACGAGGCGCTTCGTGCCGTGGCGAACGCCGTGCGGCGTTCGCGGTCGGGCCTGCAGGACCCGAACCGGCCCATCGGCAGCTTTATCTTCCTGGGGCCGACGGGCGTCGGTAAGACCGAGCTGGCGCGGGCCCTGGCCGAGTTCCTGTTCGACGATGAAGACGCCATGGTACGGCTCGACATGAGCGAGTACCAAGAGCGCCACACCGTCGCCCGGATGATCGGCGCGCCCCCCGGCTACGTGGGCTACGAGGAGGGCGGCCAGCTCACCGAGGCGGTGCGCCGCCGCCCCTACGCGGTGGTGCTGCTCGATGAGATCGAAAAGGCCCACGTCGAGGTGTTCAACGTGCTGTTGCAGATCCTCGACGACGGCCGGCTGACGGACGGCAAGGGCCGCACGGTGAATTTCCGCAACACGGTGGTCATCATGACCTCCAACGTCGGCAGTCAGTGGATTGCCGAGAGCGGTCACCACGAGGAGGTGGCGCACGAGCGCGTCATGGAGGCGCTGCGCCAGACCTTCCGCCCCGAGTTCCTGAACCGGGTGGATGAGATCATTATCTTCCACGCGCTGACGCGTGACCAGTTGACCGAGATCGTGGACATTCAGCTCCGACGGTTGGAGCATCGCCTGGCGGAGCAGCGGTTGAGCCTGCACGTCACGCCGGCCGCTCGGGCGGCCCTCGCCGAGGAGGGGTATGACCCCGTGTACGGCGCGCGCCCCCTGCGACGGACGATTCAGCGACGCGTCCAGGATCCCCTGGCGATAGCGCTGTTGCGTGGCGAGTTCAAGCCCGGCGACACCATCGTGGTGGACTGGGTCGACGACGCGGGATTCACGTTCGCGCCCGCCGTCGAGGCCGAGGCGGTGCCCGTGTAGGTCGCTGTGCGCCCGGGGGCTCCCGCGGGAGCCCCCGGCAATAGCACCATTCGTTTGCATTTCGCGCTATAATGAGAGAGCAACGTATCGGTCCCCTCTCCCGATCGGAGCGGAGGGGTAGGTTCCGTCCGTGATCCCGCGGACCGGAACGACTGAGGTGAAGCATGATAGGATTTGATCGATTTACCGAGCGGGCACAGGAGGCGGCGACGCGCGCGTACGAGATCATGCAGCGCTACCAGCACTCGCAGCTCGACGCGGAGCACATCCTTCTCGCCCTGCTCGAACAGACGGACGGCGTGGTCGTCCGCATTCTGGAGACGCTGCACGTCGACGTGCCACAGATCCGCCAGCGGCTGGAGGATGTGCTCAAGGCCAGCCCCCGCGTGGCGGTGCCGGGGGCGTTGCAGCCGCAGCAGGTCTATATCACGCCGCGCGTCAAGCGGCTGATGGATCGCTCCAATGACGAGGCCATGCGGCTCAAGGACGAGTTCATCTCCACGGAGCACCTGTTCTTGGCGATCCTCAGCGACCAGGATAGCGCCGCATCGCGCATCCTGGTCGACGCCGGGCTCAGCCACGAGCGCTTTCTCCGGGCCTTGCTCGAGTTCCGCGGCGGTCGCCGGGTGACGAGCCCCACGTCCGAGAGTCGGTTCCGCACGCTGGAGAAGTACAGCCGGGATCTCACCCAGCAGGCCAAGGAGGGCAAGCTCGACCCGGTGATCGGTCGCGAGAGCGAGATCATGCGTGTGATCCAGGTGCTGTCGCGCCGCACGAAGAACAATCCGGTGCTCATCGGCGAGGCGGGCGTCGGCAAGACGGCCATCGTCGAGGGGCTGGCGCAAAAGATCGCCGCGAACGACGTGCCAGAGCCCCTGATGGACAAGCGCGTCGTCTCGCTCGATCTGGGCGCCATGGTCGCCGGTTCGCGCTTTCGCGGCGAGTTCGAGGAGCGGCTCAAGGCCGCGCTCGAAGAGATCGAGGACGCGCAGGGGGACATCATCCTCTTCATCGACGAGCTGCACACCGTGGTGGGTGCGGGGGCGGCGCAGGGCGCCATCGACGCGTCCAACATGATGAAGCCGGCGCTGGCGCGGGGCGAGCTGCGCTGCGTGGGTGCCACGACGCTGAGCGAGTACCGCCAGCACATCGAGCGCGATAGCGCCCTCGAGCGGCGGTTCGCGCCAATCTTTGTCGAAGAGCCCTCGGTGGAGGCGACGATCGAGATGCTGCGCGGGCTGAAGGATCGCTACGAGGAGCACCACGCCGTGCACATCACCGACGAGGCCCTCGTGGCGGCAGCGCGCCTGTCCGACCGCTACGTGAAGGACCGGCACCTGCCCGACAAGGCCATCGACCTCATCGACGAGGCCGCATCGCGGCTGCGCATCCGCATCTTTAGCCTGCCGCCCGAGCTCAGGGAGCTGCGGCAGGAGATCAACCGCCTCGCCCAGGAAGAGGAGGAGGCGGGCCACGAGCAGGACTATGCCCGGGCCGCCGAGTCGCGCGCCGAGCGCCTGCAGCTCGAATCCCAGCTGGAGGAGCGGCGCGCCCAGTGGCAGCAGGAGCAGGGGATCGATGAGATCGTCGATGCCAATGACATCGCCGAGGTCATCGAACTGTGGACGGGCATCCCCGCGGCGCGCATGCAGGAGACGGAGGCGGCCCGCCTGCTGCACATGGAGGAGCACCTGCGCCGGCGCGTCGTCGGCCAGGAGGAGGCCGTGGTGGCCGTGGCGGATGCCATCCGGCGGGCGCGCTCGGGGCTGAAGGACCCGCGGCGGCCCATCGGCAGCTTTATCTTTTTGGGCTCCAGCGGCGTCGGCAAGACGGAGCTGGCCAAGGCCCTGGCCGAGTTCCTGTTCGACGATCAGGATGCCCTCGTCCAGGTGGACATGAGCGAGTACGGGGAGCGCCATACGGTGTCTCGCCTGGTGGGTGCCCCGCCGGGGTACGTCGGCTATGAGGAGGGCGGCCAGCTCACCGAGGCGGTGCGCCGGCGGCCGTACCAGGTCATCCTCTTCGACGAGATCGAAAAGGCCCACATGGACGTGTGGAACGCCCTCATGCAGATCCTCGAGGAGGGGCGCCTCACGGACGGCCAAGGGCGAACGGTGGACTTTCGCAACACCGTCATCATCATGACGTCCAACCTCGGCACGCGCTACGCCAGCCGCAGCGGCGGCATGCTCGGCTTCCAGGTGGGCGCGGCGACGGATGAGCGCGAGCAGTTCGTCGACGACGTGTCCGAGGCGCTCAAGCGCACCTTCCGTCCCGAGTTCCTGAATCGCATCGACGAGGTGATCATCTTCCACAGCCTCACCCGTGAGGACGTGATGGCGATCGTCGACCTGCAAATGGCCGAGATCGAGGCGCGCCTCGCCGAGCAGCGCATCCACCTCGAGCTGACGGACGCCGCCCGCGCGTGGCTGGCGGACAAGGGGTACGACAAGACCTTTGGCGCCCGGCCGCTGCGCCGCGTCCTGCAGCGCTACGTGGAGAGCCCGCTCTCGCAGCGGTTGCTCGAGGGTGTCTTCTCGGCGGGAGACGTGGTCATCGTCGACCACGATGCGGAATCCGACGGGCTCGTCTTTACGGCCCGCGGCGATGCCGTCCTGAACCTGAACCAGCCCGCGCTGTCGCAGACGTAGCGGCACGTGGTACGCGCTCCACGTTCGGCGGACACCGGCCGGTAGCCGCGGATGATGGGCCCTTGGCGCTGCCCCCACCAGCGGGCAACCGAGGGCCCATCACGAGGCGACGACCGGCCCTGTCTATTGCTGCGCGCCACACGCCGCCCAGCCCTCTCCCCGAAAGGAGCGCCCCATGTCCCCTCGACCGTTGCGCGGCTACTTTCCCATCATGCCGACGGCCTACGCTGCGGATGGCGGCATCGACCTCGCCAGCATGCGTCGGTTGACGGCGTTCCTCATCACCCACGCCGCCCAGGGAATGGCGCCCAACGGCGGCGACTCGGAGGCCCGCTACCTCACCAGCGCCGAGCGCATGGCCATCCTCGACGCCGTGCTGGAGACGAGCAATGGGCGCACGCCGGTGCTCGTCGGCGCCTCCGCCCCCATCACGGAGGAATCCGCCGCCCTCGTGCGCCATGCGGAGCGCGCGGGCGCCGACGGCGTGTTCGTCATGCCGCCCGCCAACTGGACGCAGACCCTCCTCGAGCCCCGCGTCCCGGACGAGGACATGCTGCGCCACTATGCCACCATCTGCGAGGGCGTCGACATCCCCCTCATGATCCACGCCACGGCGGCGATGGACGTCCCCTTCCTCCAGGACCTCATCGCGCGCATCCCCAACGTGCGCTACATCAAGGAGGAGACGACCTACGGCCCCACGCTGCGGCGCTACGTGCGCGAGCTGGGGGATCGCGTGGTGGTGTTCGGTCCCGGACTCCACTACCCCGCCGAGCTGGCCTGGGGCGCCCAGGGGGTCATGCCGAGCTGCTGCGCCCCCGCCTCCCACGCGCGGGTGTTCGACCTGTGGCAGCGGGGGGAGCACGAGGCGGCGCGGGCGACGTGGAACCGTATGTTGCCCCTCGTCTTTTGGCGCTGGCGCACGGCGCCGCAGGAGGCGGGCAAGCTCTACCTACGCAAGATGGGCGTGTTCTCCACGACGCTTACCCGCCCCGCCATGGGTCCGCCCACCCTCGAGGACGCCGACCTCCAGGAGCTCGAGTGCGTGCTGGCGACAATGGGCGACCCCGTGTGACGAGCGGCGGTCCGGTCAGAACGAAGGGTCGTCACGACAGAGGGGCTCCTCTGTCGTGACGACTTTTTCTACTCGTAAAGGTAGCGAACGAATGAATGCGTCTCTACCTAGGCCGTGTCTCAAGAACGCACCCGCCGTCGTAACGATGTCGCCCCGAGCGTAGGCGAGGGGCCTTGACGCCCATCGCCAAGGTTTCTCGCCACGCTCAGAACGACGCTGTGGCCCTTTTTCCAGGCACGCCCTAGGCAAAAATGCGTACATTGCCGAGTTTTGACAACGATGCTATACTATGCGCCCGCTGCTTGACGGTAAAGCGATATTCTGCAAGGAGGCGGAGGACGAGGGAGGCTATGCCAGAACCGGATGTGCTACTCGGTGAAAAGGGTCGTGTGGGCATGTTGCGCGGCTTTACGTCCATTGCCAAGCTCCTGTCCATCACCCTAGGCCCCATCGGCGGTAACATTGCCAACGCCCGTGAACCCCGTGGTGAACCGGAACTCCTGACTGATGCCGCCACCATTGCACGGCGCATCATCCAACTGCCCGACAGGGCCGAGGATGCGGGTGCCATGCTGATGCGCCACATGGTGTGGCGGGTCCGCGAGGAGGTGGGTGATGGCAGCGCGACGACCGCCGTGCTGGCCCAGGCCATCGCCCGCGAGGTCGAGCATGTGCTCGCTGCGGGCGCCAATGCCATGATGGTCCGTCGTGGCATCGAGCGCGCTACCGACGCCGCCGTCCAGGCGCTGGACGCCATGTCGGTACCCCTCGAAGGTGAGGACCGCATCGCCGCGGTGGCCACCGCGGCGACCGGCGACGCCGAGATCGGCAAGATCCTCGGCGAGATGTACGACGTTCTCGGCCCAGATGCCAACATCGTCATCGAGCCCTACATCGCGACGTACCACGACCGCGCCTACCACGAGGGGGCCCGCTTCAAGGGAGGGTACCTCTCCCCCTACATGCTGACGGACACCGTCCGCCGCCTCGTCGTGCTTGACGACGTGTACGTCCTCGTGGCCGACATGGCCTTTAACTCTACCGAGAGCGTCCAGAACGTCCTCGAGCACGTCGTCCGCCAGGGCGGCAAGAATGTCTTGATCATCTGCAAGCTCATGTCCGACAAGGCCATCGGCGTGCTGGTGGCCAACAGCGAGCGCGGCGTGATCCGCTCATGTGCGGCGAACATGAAACCCGTGGGCGACCTGCGCCGAGGCACGGTGGAGAACATTGCCGCCCTCACGGGCGGTCAGCCACTGACCGACAAGTCGGGCATGGCACCCGAGGCCATCCAGGCGACAGACATCGGCCACGCCGATCGCGTCGTCGTCACCAAGGACTATTTCATGATCATCGGGGGCGATGGTGATCGCCAGGCGGTGCGCGACCGCATCCGCCAGATGCGCGCCCGCCTGCGCGAAGCGACGGACCCGGAGGAGCGCACCATGCTGCGCGAGCTGTTAGCTCAGCTGTCGGGAGGCGTCGGCGAGCTGCGCATCGGTGCCCTCACGGAGAAGGATCGCAAGGCCCTCACCGAGGTCGCCGAGCAGGCCATGAAGGCCGTTCAGGCGGGCATGGAGAGCGGCATCGTTCCCGGAGGCGGCGCAGCGTACCTGCGCTGTATCCCCGCCCTCAAGGAGCTCCAGGCCACGGGAGACGAGGCCATGGGCATCGCCATCATGGCCCGCGCGTTGGAAGAGCCGACGCGCTGCATCGCCGCCAATGCCGGCGTGCACCCGCCCCTGGCGATCGCCGAGGCGCTGCGCGCCGGGCCCGACTATGGTTTTGATGTGCGGCGCAAGGCGGTCGTGAACATGGTGGAGGCGGGGATTGTCGACCCCACGCGGGTCGTGCGGCGCGCCCTGCAGCTGGCTGCCAGTGGCGCCATGATGCTGCTGACTACTGATGCCCTCGTGTTGCACCGCAAACCTCAGGAGACGTTTGAGCCATGAGTACATCCGACGCATTGGTCATACCCAAGACGGGCACGTGGCAGCGTTTGGGCAGTGTGTCCAACGGCGGCACCGTGTTTGGCCTGGCCATCTCGCCGGTGTCCGAAGTACCGCGATGCTGGGCGGCGACCGGTTGCGGGGTGTTCTACTCGGATGACTGGGGAGAGACCTGGGTGCAGAACCTGTCGGGCCTCACGACCCCCCTGTTGAGCACCATTGGCGTGGCCCCGAACGGCGCCCTCTATGCCGGCGCCCTGGAGGGCGATCTCTTTGCCTCCTTTGATTTCGGGAGGACCTGGGAGGGGGGGCTGGTGCCCGGCGAGTACAAGGCGACGGTCACCATGGTGCTCCCCTCGCCGAATTTCAAGCGCGACGGGGCGGCCTTTGCCGCCACCGATGGCGGGGGCCTGTTGGTCTCGCGCAACTCGGGCAAGAGCTGGGAGGATAGCAGCTTTGGCCTGGGCGAGCCCAACGTCCTGGCCCTGGCCGCGCCCAGCGATTGGTCGCAGCGCGAGACGATGTTCGCCGCCACCACCGAGGGCGTGTTCGTCTCGGTGAACGGCGGCCGCGCCTGGCGCGAGACGGAACTGATGCTCGACGATGACGTCGTCGATGTGCTGGCGGTGAGCCCCCAGTTCAGCCAGGATCGCACCGTCTTTGCTGGCACGGAGAACGGCAGCCTGTACCGCTCGGAGGACGGCGGCCGCACTTGGGACCTGCTCACGACCGCCATCGGCGAGGGCCCGGTGAATTGCCTGTGGCTGGCCCCCGACCTGAGCGTCATGGTCGCCGGAGTGGGCCCGCGCGTGCACATCTCGGAGGATCGCGGCGAGACGTGGCAGGTGGCCGCCGAGCTGCCCAGCTCGCTGCTGGCGCTGGCTGGCAACGGCGAGATCCTCCTCGCCGGCCTGCACGACGCCGGCGTGTGGAAGTCGCGCGATGGCGGGCGCACCTGGAAGCCGGCGTCGCAGGGCCTCGCGGCGCGAGGATTCGCCGCCCTGCGCGCCGTGGACGGCGCCCTGTACGTCATGGGCCCCCAGGAGGGCCTGTGGACCTCGCGCGATGCCGGCAAGACGTGGCAGGCCGTGCCCAACCTCCTCCCCTACTATCCCCTCACGGCCTTTACCGTGGGCCCCAAGGGGGATCTGTTCCTGGCGGGCCAGGAGAGCGGCATCGTGCGCTCGTCCGATGGCGGTGCCCACTGGCGCCTCGTCGCCGACGTGCAGGGCATCCAGAGCCTCGTCCTCACGCCCGACGAATCGGGCTGGGCGGGGACGTCCGACGGGCGGCTCCTCGCCACGCACGACGGCGGGGAGACGTGGTTGGAGAGCGACTCCCCCTGCCTGGGGCAAGAGATCCTGTCCATCGTCGCCTCGCCGACCTATGCCCAGGATCACACCCTGCTCATGGGCACGTCCATCCCGCCCGAGGGCGGCAAAGGCGCCCGCATCGCCGTGTGGCGCTCGACGAACAGCGGGGCCACCTGGCGCCAGATCACCACGCAGACGACGGCGGCGCGCTGGATCGATATCGCCATGCCCCTGGGAGTGACGGAGGACCCCGCCGAGCAGGCGGTCCTGGCGACGGGCCCCTTCTGTCTGCGGCCCCTCCGCCGGGCCAAGGACGTGTGGATCAGCACCCGTGTCGACCCGAACGGCGCCAACACGCTCGGGGTGGTGGCCATCGGTGAGGTCGATGGCGGCGGGCAGCTGTACGCAGCCACCGGCTCGGGCATCTTTCGCTCCCTCGACGGGGGGCGCACCTGGCAGCCCTTCCGGGACGGCATGGACACCACGAGCTTTATCGGCGTCACCGCTACCGCCAGCGACGCGGGGTACACGCTGTACGCGCTGAGCCTCGGCGGTGTGTTGTGGGCCTGTGATCTGCACTAGCGCGGAGCGTTGCGGCTCCGTGGTGTCACCCGGCACGAAAGGAGGCAATCGGTTGATTGCCTCCTTTTTCGTCCGTATAATCCCCGTATGATTCGGCTCAGTGGAAGGAGATCCACGATGACCCCAGCCCGGGCGTCGCGCGACCGGACCCACGCAGTACCCCAGGGCGCGATGGACGCCGGCGCGGCACGGGGGAGTGGCGCCCCTTGCCCCCGGTGCGCCGCCACGCTCCCCGCGCAGCCCAGCGACACGCACGCATCTTCCCCCACGGTTCCAGGCCATCATCGCGGCGTGGATGAGGGGTGACGGGATCGATCGATGAACAGCATCTATGTGGCCCTCGACCTCGAGTTGACGGGCCTGGACCCGCTACGTGACGAGATTACCGAGATCGGCATGGTGCGCTTTCGCGGTGACGAGGTCCTGGAGACCTTTACCAGCCTCGTCAACACCCACCGGCCGATTCCCCTCAAGATCCAGCAGCTCAGCGGCATCTCGCCCGACGAGGTGCGCGACGCGCCGTCGCTCCGCTCCCTCACGGGCACCATCCTCGCCTTCGTCCGGAGCTACCCCATCGTCGGTCACTCGATCGACATGGACATGCGCTTTCTCTCCCGCCAGGGGCTGGCGCTGAACAACCTGCTCATCGACACCTTTGAGCTGGCCAGCATCCTCGTCCCCGAGGTGCAGCGCTACAGCCTGGCGAACCTCGCCGCGCACCTCGGCATCACCCTGGACGAGCACCACCGCGCCCTGGCCGATGCCATGGCGGCCAAGGACCTCTTCCTCGCGCTCCTGGAGCGCGCGCGACGGTGGGATCCCGCCACCCTCAGCGAGATCGCCCAGCTCGCCGAGCACAGCGACTGGCCGCTCCGTCGCCTGTTCCGTGACCTCGCGGCCGAGCGCCGTTCCGACGCGACGACGCCCCTGTGGCGCGCGGCGCCGCCCGCCTCGGGAACGACGCTTCTCGAGGGGCGTCGCGAGGAGCGCATGCCGCCCCTTGAACCGAGCGAGACCATCACGCCGGTCGACACGGGCGAGCTCGCCGCGGCAATCTCGCCTGGGGGGGTCTTTGCCTCCGCTCTCCCGGGCTATGAGCACCGCCCGCAACAGGTGGCCATGCTCGAAGCGGTGGCGGAGGCGTTCAACACCCCCTCACACCTCCTCGTGGAGGCGGGCACCGGCACGGGGAAATCGCTCGCCTACCTGCTGCCGGCGATCCGCTTTGCCGCGCAGAACGATCGGCGGGTGGTGATCTCGTCCAACACCATTAACCTGCAGGAGCAGCTCTTTACCAAGGATATCCCCGATATCCAGCGCGTGCTGAACGTGCCCCTGCGCACGACGCTCCTCAAGGGGCGCGGCAACTATGTCTGCCTGCGGCGCCTGGCGACCCTGCGGCGCTCGCGCCCCGCCTCCACCGATGTGGTGCGCGTCCTGGCCAAGGTGCTCGCCTGGCTGCCCACCACCGAGACCGGGGATCGCGCCGAGCTCATGCTCGTGGGCTCGGACCACGACCTCTGGCCCGACATCCAGGCGTCGTCCGAGACGTGCATGGGCGAGCAGTGCACGTACCGCCAGCGCGGCACGTGCTTCTTCTACCGCGCCCGGGCACGCGCCGAGCGCGCCCACCTCATCGTCATCAACCACGCGCTGCTCCTGTCGGACCTGAGGCTCGAATCGCGGGTGCTGCCCGAGTTCGCGCACCTCATCATCGACGAGGCCCACCACCTGGAGGAGCAGGCCACCGAGCAGTTCGGCATCCACGTGGGGCGGCGTGACCTGTACGCCTTTTTCGTGGGCCTGACCCACGAGACGCGCACCATGCCGGGGGGCGTCCTGGCGGAGGTGCCCGCCCTCTACCAGCGCGACGGCGTGTCCCCCACCGCCCGCGAGGCCCTCACGCGGCTGCTGGAATCCCTCCGTGCCCAGGTGGACACGGCGGAGCGGCGCCTCTTTGAGCTGTTCAACGCCCTGGCGCTGTTCCTCGAGCAGAACGTTGAGGCGCGCCGCTCGGAGACCTACGATCGCGACATTCCGCTCACCCCCAGCATGCGCAGCCAGCCCGACTGGACGAGCATCGAGATCGCCTGGGAGAACCTCGCGGCGCCGATGCGCGCCGTCCTCGGGGATCTGGAGCGCACCATCGCGCAGCTCGAGCGGCTGGACCTGGGAGAGGATACGCTGCGCGACGAGCTCGTGCAGGAGCTCAAGACGCAGCACCAGCGGGGGGTCGAGCTCGCGGTGGGGCTGCAGGAGATCCTCATCGAGCCACAGGGCGACGACATCTACTGGATCTCGATCGCGCGCCGCGACGAAGAGATCACCCTGCACAGCGCGCCACTCCACGTAGGGCCGGCGCTGCAGGAGCGCCTCTTTGACACCAAGGAGTGCGTCATCCTGACGAGCGCCACGCTGCGCACGGGGGAGAGCTTTCGCTTCATCCGCGAGCGCCTGGGGCTGGCGGACGCCGACGAGCTGGCCGTTGATTCCCCCTTTGACTACAAGACCGCCGTGCTGCTGTACGTGCCGAAGGACATCCCCGAGCCGAACCAGCCCTACTACCAAAAGACGGTCGAGAACGCCATCATCGACATCTGTCGCGCCATCGGCGGGCGAACGCTGGTGCTGTTCACCTCCAACAGCCAGCTCAACACCACCTATCGCGCCGTGCAGCGCCCCCTCGAACGGGAGGGCATCGTCGTGTTCGCCCAGGGGATCGATGGCTCGCGACGCCAGATCCTGGATAACTTTCGCAGCACCCCCCAGGCGGTGCTCATGGGCACGCGCAGCTTTTGGGAGGGCGTCGACGTCGTGGGCCAAGCACTGAGCTGCCTGATCATCGCCCGCCTCCCCTTTGCCGTGCCTACCGACCCGGTGCTCGCGGCACGGGCAGAGACGTTCGATGACCCCTTTAACGAGTACTACCTGCCCGACGCCATCCTGCGCTTCCGGCAGGGGTTTGGCCGGCTCATCCGCAGCCGCGACGACTATGGCGTGGTCATCGTGCTCGACAAGCGCATCCTCACCAAGTCCTACGGCAAGACGATCCTGCGCTCGCTGCCCCCGTGCACGGCGCGCATGGGGCCCGTGGCCACCCTGCCGACGGTGGCACAGCGCTGGCTCGATCCGACGAACCGGGCCTAGGTCGTGTTTTGAGAGCGCACTCGACGTCGAAACGATGTCGCCCCGAGCGTACGCGAGGGGCCTTGACGCCCATCGACACGGTTTCTCGCCACGCTCAGAACGACGCTGTGGCCCTCTTTCCACACACTCCCTCGCCGGACCTCGTCGGACGGCGATAGGGGCACGGATTTGGTGGCGTTGACCGTGGCGCTTATACTCATGTGTTGGGACACATAATCAGCGATTCTGCACCAGCGTGGGAGGCGGCTCCAGATGATCCCAGTGACTCAACTTCGGAGGGGCGTTGTCTTTGAGGACGATGGCCAGCTCTGGCGCGTGTTGGAGTATGACCACTACAAGCCGGGACGCGGCAACGCCATCATTCGAACCAAGCTGCGCAACCTGCGCACCAATGCCACCGTAAGCCGCACCTTCCTCTCGGGGGCCTCGGTGCAGGACGTGCGCCTCGATCACCGCACGGTGCAGTTCCTCTATAGCGATGGCGACTACTACCACTTTATGGACGTCGAGACGTATGAGCAGCCCATGCTCGAGGCCGAGACGCTCAGCGATGTCATTCCCTACCTCAAGGAGGGCATCACCATTGACCTGGAGCTCTACCAGGGAGAGCCGCTGGGCATCGAGCTGCCCATCACGGTGGACCTCGAGGTGATCGATGCCCCGCCGGGCTACGCCGGCGATACGGCCACCAGCGCCACCAAGCAGGTGACGCTCGAGACGGGGCTCAAGCTCGAGGTGCCCCTGTTCATTGAAAGTGGCGATGTGGTGCGCGTCGATACGCGCACAGGGGAGTACCTGACGCGCGTCTAGTCTCGGGGGCAGCCCCGGCACCGCACACGACGCCCGTGGCGTATGGCCACGGGCGTCGTCACGTTTCCTCCAGGCGTTTAGGCCTTGGCGATGACAAAGATGCGCGCCTGCATCCCCAGGATCTGCACGCCGTACCCCCGCACGATGCGCAGCCCGTCCACCGCCCGCACCGCCGCCTCCACGAGGTCCCGCTCGCTGCTCAAGAGCACCATGCGCCCGCCGGGCGCCAGCACGCGGTGCATCTCGCGGATCGCCTCGCGGTAGAGGGGCACGTTGTCGCGGTGCGTGCCCACCCGCTTGCCGAAGGGCAGGTTGGTGGCGATCTTTGTCACGCTGCCGGACCGCAGGGGGAGGCGGCGCGCATCGGCGCGGAACAGCTGCCGCGGCTTGTGCCGTGGTCCGATGTTGGCGCTGGCGGCCGCCAGCGCCTCCGCGCCATGGTCGACGCCGAGCAACAGCCGGTGCCGCGCGATGACGCCGCGCTCGATGAGCAGCGTACCGGCGCCACACATGGGATCCAAAAAGACGTCGTCCGCCTGGGGTTCCGTCAGCCAGCCCATAGCCGCCGCCACCGACGGCCGCAGCGAGGCCGCGATGTGCTCCGTCTTGTAGCGACGGTGACGCATGGTGGCGTCGGAGAGCCGCAGGGCGCAGATGAAATCCATGCCGATGAGGTTGGCCCAGATCTCGAGATCGCCCCCCTCGGCGACGGCGCGCCAGCGCCCCCCCGAGCCCTTGACCAGCGCCTTCTCGATGCTCTGTTGGAGGTCTTTGCGACGATAGGGTTGGCTCTTGCCCACCATGCGCGTCACCACGCGAAAGCTCGGGCGCTGCCGTGCCCGCGGCGCGGCGACACGCCGCCCAGGGCGGGTGGTGCTCAGGAAGCGACTGCGCACGAGGGCGTCATAGATCTGCGACAGCCCCTCGTAGCCCCACGTCACGCGCGGCACGCGCTCGACCACCAGGAACACGTCCTCGGCGGTGCGCAGGGCGAGCACATCCTCGGGAGCGCCGCCGTAGCGAAAGAGCACCATACCGTTGCGGTCGCGGATCGTCTTGTACCCCTCGAGGGCAGCGCCCTGCAGGCGGCGCTGTATCTCTTGCCAAGCCGTCTGCTCGAGGCCGGGCATCGTATGGGCCACGTACAGGGTCTTCTCGTTGCGCATCCTCCTCCTCGTTCCCCTGTCCCCCAGCCGGCGGTTGCTCCTACCCCATCACCGTGCTGAGGGGATATCGCCATTCTAGCACGCCCCAAGGGAGGAGACGAACATGCTATCCTCAAAAGATATCCTCATCCCTTAGAGAGAATACCTTATCGTAGTAGTCATCGGGGCTGTGGATAGGTGGAAAACCGCGGGGAAAACCCATATCTCGTGGCCCTGCCCGAATGGATGCCCACAGGTAGTAGGTGCGCGGCACGAGGCCCTGTGGGTAACCCTGTGGGGAGGGGAGGGAGCTATCCACACCCCTGAAGGGCGTTTTGGGCGCTGTGCACCGCAACCACTACCCCTCGTAGGGGGGCGCCGCACCACCCCAAGGGAGCGGGGGAGGCGCCCAGAGGGGCTGTGGATAAACCCCCCTGTTGTGCCGGGGTTATCCACAGTTTTCCACAGATATCCATCGGGTTATCCACAGCCTGGGGGAGACGATGGGGAAAAGCGCTGCCGGCGGCGCGGGGAGCCGCCGCGTCAGCGGTAGTAGCCATGGAGCGTGGCGTCTACCGGCGCATTGTTGAGCACCGAGCCGACGAGGTGCGCGTTCACCTTGCGCAGGCGCTCCACGGCGCGTTGGGCGTGCTCGCGCTTGGTCGTGCCGGCGCTCACGACGAGCAGCACGCCGTCGACCTTGGTGGCCAGCACCACGGCATCGGTGACCGTCATCAGCGGCGGGGCATCGAGGAGCACCATGTCCGCCTCGGCCGTGAGGCGCTCGAGGACGCGCTCCATGCGTTGGGAACCGAGGAGGTCGGCCGGGCGCGGCGGCAGGGGGCCACTGGCCAGCAGGCGCAGCCCCGGCACGGGCGTCTCCAGCAACGGCGGGTCGCTCAGGGCCTCGTCCTCGAGCATCATCGTGGTGAGGCCGACGTCATTGTGCTGGCGGAACAGCTCGTGGAGGTGGGGGCGCCGCAGGTCGCAGTCGACCATGATGATGCGCTGCTCCGCCTGGGCCATGGTGACGGCTAGGTTGGCGAGCGTGGTCGACTTGCCCTCCTCCGGGCTCGCCGAGGTGATGAGCAGGGTGTGCAGGGGCGCATCGAGCGACGCATACTGGAGGTTCAGGCGCAGCGTGCGGTACGCCTCGCTGGCAGGCGAGATGGGATCCGTGATCGTGACCAGATCGAGGTCGGTGGGCATTACGGTAGCCTCCCGATAGGGTTCACACCGGGCTGGGGCGCTCGCGGCGACGGCGCTCGCGGCTGGGACGGGCGAGCGCGGCGGTGTGGGGGATCACCCCCAGCACCGCGACGCCGGAGTGGCGCTCCATGTCGGCCGAGGTGCGGATGATGTCGGATTCGAGCCACTCCAAGATGAGGATGACCAATGCTCCCACCAGGATGCCAAACAGCGACCCGGCCAAGACGTTGATCTTCCACTTGGGCTTGTGCAGGCTGCCGGGCAGGGCATAGTCCAGGATGCTCACGTCGACGCGATCCTGCTTGTCCTGCTCGAGCATCTGGACCTTGGTATCCTCGACAAAGACCTCGGCCGTCGTCTGCACCACGTCGCGGGCGATGAGCGGATCATAGTCATCGGCGTCGACGCGGATGAGCAGATCCGACTCGATGGGGCTGACGGTGAGCTTTTCCAGGAGCTCCTCGGGGGTGACGTCCAGCTGCAGCCGGTTGATGACCTTGGTGGCCATCTGCCGGGACTGGATGGAGCGCCCAAAGTTGCGCATGTAGCCCTTGACGGTCTGCTGCATGCCCCAGTCGGGTCGGGCGGGGATGACGTTGAGGTAGATCGTCGAGCGGTACACGGGCGTCTGAATCTTGCTGACGGCAAAGGCGCCGGTGGCCGTCACCACCATCGCCAGGACGATGATCCAAGCGCGCCGCACGAAAATCCGCAAATAGTCAGAAAGTTGCACGATAGCCTCCCGATTGACAGACGCGGGGCATTATACCACGGGCACCCGAGGGGACAAACAATCCACCGCCGGCGCCGCGCGTCACGGTGCGGGGCGGCGCCACACGCGCCGCCACCAGGGCCCCTGCGGGGGCACCTCGGCGAGGACGGGCACCCCGAGGGCGAGCAGGTCGGCCCGCTCGCGGATGGAATCATCGACATAATCGAGAAAGAAGGCTATGGCCACCCCGGCGACGACAGCCAGGCCGAGCCGTAGAGGCAGGTCGAGGCGCTGCCGCAGGGGCGTGGCGGCCTGGGCGATGGAGGGCGGGTCGATGACGGCGATGACGGCGCTGTCGGTGGTCAGCTGCGCAAAGTAGGATTCGGCCCCCGTCTCCATGACCTGCACCACGGCGTTCGCCAGGGTGGCGAGCTCCTCGGCATCGTGCCAGCTCAGCGTCACGGTGAGGATGCGGTGCAGCTTGCCGGCCGTCGAGATGCCCTGGATCGTGGCCGGGGGCACGGCGATGCCGGCCGCGGCGGACACGTCCTCCGCAAAGGCGCGGCTCTTGACGACCTCGGCGAAATCGTCCACCAGGTACTCGGACGTCAGCCAGGTGTAGTAGTAGTCATAGGCGTACTGATCCGCCGTGCGGGGCTCGGGCCGAACACCCAGGAGGAAGCGCATGCTGGCGGTATAGGTGGGCGTCGCCTGCGGCGCGGAGACGAGATAGCTGGCGGCGAGAACGCCCACCAGGACGGCGATGATCCAGAGACGCCGGCGCACGATGCGCCAATAGTGCCGAAACTCCATGGATGGACCTCACGATGGCATGGTTGGGATGATGGCTGCCCCTCAGCGGCGCCTCAGGCGCCCCAGAGGCTGCGCACGCGCTCCCACAAGGGGGGGCCCAAGACGATGAGCCCGGTGATGGCCGCGGCGATGGCGGCGATCAGGATGGCGCCGGCGGCCACATCCTTGGCGTGCTTGGCCAGGGTGTTCTGCTGCGGCGCCACGAGGTCGAGCACCAGCTCGACCACGGTGTTGAGCATCTCGCCAGCAAAGACGAGGGCGATGGCCATGATCATAAAGAGCCACTCGATGCGTGACAGCCGCAACCAGGCGCTGAGGCTCACGACGAGGATCGTGGCGGCCAGGTGCACGCGGGCGTTGCGCTCGGCGCGCAGGACATAGACGAGCCCGGCAAAGGCATAGCGAAAGCTGTCGAGCAGGGTGCCGTGGCGATGGCGGCGCATGGCGATGGCTGACTCCTCGTGTGCGCGCGTCTGCACGCGCTCGCGGTGTCGTGGGGGGCCATCACGTCCCAGTGCTGGGGCGCGCTGCACGGCGCTGCGCTTTCTCTGGGTACTGGATGCGTGGATGGAACACCCCCTGGAGCACACTGTAGAACGCCTCACGGATGCGATCGAGATCCCGCAGCGTCAGGTCGCACTCGTCGAGTTCACCCGCCACGAGGCGGTCGTTCGTAATCTGCCGGATGACGCGCTCCGTCTCGGCTTGGGTGGCGGGACGGTTGGCGCGCACGGCGGCCTCGATGGCGTCGGCCAGCATGACGATGGCCGTTTCGCGGCTTTGGGGCCGGGGCCCGGGATAGCGGAAATCCTCTTCGCGCACGTCCGCGCCGTCGCTCTCTTCGTTGGCGCGTCGGAAAAAGTAGGTCACCAGACTGGTGCCGTGGTGCTCGGGAATAAAGTCGCGCACCCGGTCGGGCAGGCCGTACTTGCGGGCGAGGGCGATGCCATCGAGCGTATGCCCGATGATGATCTCGGCGCTCGTCTTGGGGTCCAGGTTATCGTGCGGGTTCTGCCCATCGCTCTGGTTCTCGGCGAAAAAGTAGGGGCGCACGACCTTGCCGATGTCGTGATAGTAGGACCCGACGCGGGCGAGGAGCGGGTCGGCGCCGATGGCCTCGGCGGCGCGCTCGGCCATGTTCGAGACCACGATGGAGTGGTGGTACGAGCCGGGCGCCTCGATGAGCAGCTGCCGAAAGAGCGGGTGCGTGGGCCGCGCCAGCTCGAGGAGCTGCAGCGACGTGGTGATCCCAAAGAGCCGGCCGATGGCGGCAAAGGCGACGAACGCTAGGCTCGCGGAGAGCACGGCGTTGGCCAGCGCCATGCCGAGGAGCTGCACGAGCGCCGTCGGCTCGTAGGCCGTGGTGCGCAGGCGAAAGGCGAGCAGCACGGCGGCGTTGGCCAGCGCCACCTGTACGGCGCTGCGCACAAACATCCCGAGGTGATCGAGGCGCCAGAGGGACAGGGCGGCGATGACGCCGCTGATAAAGGCATAGACGGTGAGCTCCAGCGAGCCGGCGGCGTTGTGGCCGACGATGAGCGCCATAATCGCCGACACCATGATGGCCAGGTGCCCGTCGAGGAGGATGGTGACGACCATGGCGATGGCCGCGACGGGGAAGAGGTAGGGCAGCAGGGTGTGCCCGGGAATGCACAGGCGGGCGCCGACACCAGCGATGAACAGGGTGAGCGCGAGGAGCAGCTGGCGACGCGGCCGCTCGAGGAGGAGCGGCTGCGTGCGCGCCACGTAGAGGCTGAGCGCCAGGACGAGGGTAAAGGCCAACAGTGCGGCGCTGAGGCAATCCTGCCAGTGCAGGCCGGTGCTCAGCAGCCCCAGCACCTCGAGCTTTTCCAGCGCCAGCTCGGTGACGATCTCGCCCTCGCGGAGGATCGACTCCCCCTCGAGGATCGTCCAGTACACGGGTTCGACGGCGTTGCGCGTCGCCTCACGGTTGGCGGTGGTGAGCTGGGCGTCGAAAAAGCTGTTCGGGATGATGAGGTTCTCGACGAGGGCCACGACGACGGCCTGCTGCTGGCCCGAGAGGGCGTGCGAGAGGCGGCGGCGGATGCTGCTGCGCGCGTCGGGCAGGTGGACGTTGCGGATCTCGTCGCGCATGATCTGATCGAGCACCCGCGAGGCCTCGCTGACGACGCTCTGCCACTCGGCGTCATCCAAGAGGAGGATGGTCCGCAGGACCTCTGCCGAGAGGTTGAGGCCGGGGATCTCGGCGATCAGAACCCGCTTGTGCGCATCATCGGCGAACGCATCCTGACGAATGGCGCTGATGTAGGTGGTGATCTGACCGATGCTCTGGAGCTGCCGGCTGGCGATCTCCATGTCGGGGCCGGTATAGACGTCGGCCACGCGGGCGGCGGCGGTGGCGCGGGCCTCGTTCGTCTTCACCTCGCTGATGTAGGTGACCTGGCGCGGCGCCTTGATGTTGCGCGGTGAGGGCTCGCCTACCACGACGGTGACCTGCTCCGGCGAGGCGTACAGGATGAGCGCAGCGCTCCAGGCGCTGGAGAGGAGCAGCGCAAAGAGCAGGGCGCGGAATGTCTTGCGGAGGGGCAGGGCGAGGGTGCGCTGGGGCGGGACGAGTTCGGCCTCGCCCAAAGGGGCTCTGTTCATCGTCGGTGTGTGAACCTCTGGCTGCCAGGACGCGGGGCGGGAAGGGCGTGTACAGAGCAGGGCATTGGGGGGACCCCAATGCCCTTACTGTGCGAGTAGGTCGCGAACGATCTCGTTCACCATGCGGCCGTCCGCCTTACCCTTGAGCTCGGCCATGACCTGGCGCATTACGGGACCCAACTGTGCCGGGCTGGTGGCGCCCATCGCGTCGATGACGCGTTGCACCACGGCAGTCACCTCTTCGCGCGACAACTGCTCCGGCAGGTAGGCGCGCAGCACACCCAGTTGGGCCTCCTCCGCACGGACGAGATCATCACGCCCGCCCTGGCGAAAGAGTTCGATGGCCTCGACGCGGCGTTTGACCTCCTGAGCGATGACCTGCTGGACCTCGGCATCCGTCGCCTCGCGTTGCCAGGCGATCTCGGCGTTGATGACGGCCGCTCGTGCCATACGGATGGCCTCGCGCCGTGGGATATCGCCCTGACGCATGGCATCCTTCAGGTCGGCCATCAAACGCTCTTTGAGGTTCATGCAGCCTCCTCACTCGGTCGCCGCCGCCTCGGAGGACAAGGGGCACCCGAACTAGTACCTGCGCATCTGCGCCTTACGAGTGGTCCGCCGGCTCTTGCGCATCTTGGCCGCCTTCTTGCGCTTGCGGATCTGGCAAGGCTTCTCGAAGAAGCGGCGCTGTCGCACTTCGGAGAGAATGCGATCCTCTTGAACGACCTTCTTAAAGCGCTTGAGGACGCTCTCGAACGATTCTCCCCTGTCGACGACGACATACGTCACGCGTATCCCCCCTTTTTTCCGGGCTCTGCCCTGGGGAGGGACAGAGACAACCGTTGATATACTGAGCGCGCATTATACGTTGACAGAAACAGAGTGTCAAGTTCAGGGGGCGACGACAAGCCGGGCGTGCTGACGCGTTGCTTCCACCGTGCGTAAGGACCATGCAATCCATTAGAGGTCATCGCATGCGCATGGATAAGGATCCGTGGGTCAATTGTCGATGAAACGATACGGAAAAGCACACGAGCGCATCGGCGTTACGATCAGCTGACCGGCACCCAGACGTGGTAGCCCATCACCAGCAACAGGCCCGCGAGACACACGGCGCCATACTCGATGACCACGTGGCGCGTGAGGCGGCCCCAGAGGTGCTGCTGGGCCAACCCGGTGACAGCATAGAAGGCGAGGAGCAGTGTGGTGCTTCCCACCCGGGCGTCGATGGCACAGTAGTTCAGCGCCCAGGTGAGCTCGGCCATGACGATGCCGGTGATAGCGGCATAGAGCCAGGTGCGCGCCGTCTGGTTGCCCTCCACGCGCAGCAGCTCGAGCGCCAGGATGGCGGTGGTGCCCAGCACCCCCGTGGCCGAGAGGACGCTGCGGGCGCGCGAGGCATAGATCGCTCCCAGCGCCACCAGCGCCGTCGCATAGACAAAGGCGTTCAGCAGGAGGCGCGCGGTGCGATGTCGGGGATCCCGCGGGTCGATGGTGCGGTAGGCGCATACGATGGCCACGGTGAGGGCGGCGGCCGTGCCGAGAATGACGGCGATCTGGTAGCCCCACCAGGGCAGACTGGTGAGCACCGCCAGCCCCGCCAGGGCGAGCACCGTGGGCAACACCAGGAAGGTGAAGCGGTAGGGCAGCGACCGTCCCCGGTTGAGGGGGTGGGTGCGCATGATGGCGTCGACGCCCGTCCACACCAACCCCACGGTGAGGATGGCCAACTGCACGCTGCCCGAGAAGCGCAGTGTGAGGTCGGAGCCGAGTACCAGCAGGGGCACCTCGTAGGAGGGCAGGGGGGCCACGATGGCGAGCAGGAGCCCCGTTACCACGAGGCTCACGGTAATTCCCAGGCGGTCGGTCCGCGGCATGGCGCCTCTCGATGGATGGTTGCGACGTGGGCTCGATTCTAGGTCTCGGCCATCCACCTGTCAAAACGCTGCGCTCGCGGGGGGAGGACGATTGACAGGCCGCTGGGGCGCGTCTAGAATCGGCCCCGTCTGGGTCGTTCCGTCAGAGGATGACAAAGGAGAGGTCCCATGCGCACCGTGCCGATCGGGATTGCGATGCTCAACGATGAGCGGCCGCACGTCTGGCAGCTCAACAACGATCAGAACAAGGCCGTCGTCAACCAGTGGGCAGACATCATCCGCAAGGGGCTGACGAATCAGGATGGCACCTGCCCCGAGGTCGTCGTGGCGAGCGAGACGATCACCTCGACGCGCGTCGCCCAGGCGATGGGCGAGGAGCTGCGGCGCGCGGGGTGTCGCGTGCTCATTATGTGCTACAACGTGTGGAACTTTCCCTTCCTGGCGTGGCCCTTTGTCAACAGCGTGGGACAGGACGTGCCGATCCTGAGCCTGTCGAACAACAATGGGGCCTATCCCGGCAACGTCGGGTTGCTGGCCTCCGATGGCGCCCTGCGCCAGGCGGGGCGGCGCACGCACCGCATCGTGGGGGATATCGATGATCCCGCCATCCACCAGCAGGTGTTCGACTGGCTGCGCGCCGCCCAGGCGGTGGCCACCATGCGCAACGAGGTCTTTGGCATCTACGGGGGGCACTCGATGGGCATGGAGACGGGCTACTTTCACCTGGTGCCCATCCTCAAGGCCCTGGGATGTACCGGGCGGCAGATCGATCAGCTGCTCCTGGTCAAGATGATGGAGAACGACGTCGACGAGGCCGAGGTGGAGAAGGGGCTCCGCTGGTTCGAGGGGCTTCTCGGCGACCGCCTCCGCTATGACGGCAAGATGCTGACTCCCGAGACGCTCAAGACGCAGATCCGGCTGTACCTCGCCATGGAGCAGGTCAACGCGGAGAAGGGGTTTGACTTTTGCGGGCTCAAGGGGCAGCGGGAGCTCACCGAGTACGTCTGCCTCGGGGATGTGGCCGAGATGCTGATGAATGACCCCTACGATTGGCGCGGGCCGAAGGAGCCGACGGTGTGCGCCACGGAGGCGGACGCCTTGGCGGCGGTGACGATGCAGGCGCTCAAGTACGTGTCGGGCGGGTTGCCCTCCCTCTTTATGGACGTGCGCCTGTACCTGCCCGAGCTGGGCCTGTGGGATTGGTGCAACTCGGGCAACCACGCCTCGTGGTACGCCAACCGGAGCTTTGACCCGGCGGTGAACTTTGAAAAGATCACCTTCCATCCGGCCCTCGAGTTCTACTTCAAGGCCGGGGGGGCCTCCGTCGAGTTTGACGCCGCGCCGGGCGAGATGACCTTTGCTCGCCTGGGGCTGTGGGACGACAAGCCCTTTATGGCCATCATGAAGGGCGAGAGTGCGGACCTGACACCCGAGCAGCGCCGCGCCATCAACGCGCAGACGGATCCCACGTGGCCTCACGTGCACGCGCGGCTCAACTGCTCGTTCGACGAGTTCCTGTCCGTGTTCCCCTGCAACCACGTGCAGGGCACCGTCGGCGACCAGGTGCGTGCGCTCACCTACCTCTGTGAGATCGCCGGCATCACGCCCGTGGTGCTCGGGCCGGAGGCTGCCGCCCGCAGCATGCCCATCTGGGAGCGGGTAGGCTAGGGACGAACGGCACGTCAACGGCGCCCCCGCGCGGGGGCGCCGTTTTTTCGCTTCTAGGGGCCATTTTCTGCGGCACCGGCGGTGGGCGGCGTCGGCGGAGCGGGCCCGGCCCGGGGGACCAGGCGCCGCAGGAGGCCGAGGGTGCGCGCCATGCGCTTGACCTGCGCGGTGATGATCTCACAGTCCGTGCGCGCGGCACCCACATCTCCGAGGTCGGCGGGCAGCATCTCGGCGTAGCCCATCACCAGCGTCATCGGTTGGGCGAGCTCTTCGGTGAGTTGGGCCGCCTGGCGCAGCGACAGGTGCTGCTCGTACAGGCCGGCCAAGGCCTCCTGCGTGCGCGCCACCTCGCGTTCAAGGCGCTCGAGGCGGCGCTCAAAGCGCTCCTGGAGCGGGTCCGCCCCATCCGACGGAGCGGCGCTGACGGCCGGGTCGCGCGGCGTGTCCT
>DUUT01000021.1 GCA_012841405.1 Chloroflexota bacterium | reverse complement strand
TATCGAGGATGCGCTCAGCGCCCGCCGTCTGCAGCTGGATCCAGCGCAGCCGGTCGGCCCACGAGGCATCAAACGCCCCGTGCTGCGTCAGGAGGACCTCCACGCCGGGCAGATGCGCCTCGAGTTCTTGCCCCGTGGCGCAGAAAACCTGCCGCACCGCCAGCCGTGGCGAGACCGCGGCCACCCGCTGGAGGAGCTCGTCCTTCAGGTTGGTCGTGCTCAACACCGTGATCTCGTCCATACTCCCTCCTGAGGAGATTATAGCGCCGGGAGGCGCGGTCACCAACCGCCGTGGCAGGGCGCACGGCGTGTGCGCCTGGACCGCGTCCTCGGGCGCGCCGATCCCCCTGGATGGCACCCCCGTCCATACCTGCCCTATTGTATTGTATATACGTGTTTATATATGTATTCAAGTCCATATTCTCCGCCGCTTGATCATGCTACGTTCATTTGTGTGCCCCGTAGACTCGTGCTAGAATACGTCTACCTGAACTCACGTACGTTCCCGATAGGACTGCACCGCTTACCATGTGGCAGACTGTAGGACATGAGTGGGCCGTGGCGCTCTTGGCGCGCGCCCTTGCCACCGGACACACGGCTCAGGCATACCTCCTGACCGGCGCCCCCAACGTCGGCAAGACGCACCTCGCCCTCGAGTTGGCCGCCGCCGTAAACTGCACCGGCGACGCCCCTCCGTGTGGGCAGTGCTGGTCCTGTCAGCACATCGCCCGGGGAACGCACCCCGACGTCACCACGGTCGAGCCGGATGGCGCCCGCATCAAGATCGACCAGATCCGCTCGCTGCAGCGCGACCTGTCGCTCTCGCCATACCGCGCGCGCCGGCGCGCGTGCATCATCACGGATTTCCACCTGGCTACGACCGAGGCGGCCAACGCCCTGCTCAAGACGCTCGAGGAACCCCCCGCGCACGCCCTGCTGCTGCTCACCGCGGTGGACGCTGGGCTGCTCCTGCCGACCATCGTGTCGCGGTGCCAGGCCCTGGCGCTTCGTGCCGTGCCCGGTGCGCAGATCGCGCATGCGCTGGCAACGCGCTGGGGTGTACCGGAGGAGCACGCCGCCCTGCTGGCGCGGCTCAGCGCCGGCCGTGTGGGCTGGGCCATCCGCGCCGCGCAGGATCCGGCCATCCTCGCCGACCGCGAGCAGCACCTCGAGATGCTGCTCGCCCTCCTGCACCAGGGGCGCGCCGCCAAGATCGCGGCGGCGGAGGATCTCGGCAAGCGGGACGACCTGCCCGACATCATCCGCCTGTGGCAGGCGTGGTGGCGCGATGTGCTGCTCGTGCGGAGCGGCTGCGAGGAGCTGGTGGCCAATGTGGACTATCTCGACGCCCTCCGCCAATGGGCGGCGCGGGGCAGCCCGCACAGCGCCGCGGTGGCGCTGCGCGACGCCGAGACGGCCCTCACCCGGTTGGAACAGAACGTTAACCCCCGCCTGGCCGTGGAGGTCATGCTCCTCGGCTGGGGTATTGCCATGGCCGCCTAGGCCGAACGGAGAGAGGACGCCTCCATGCCGATCGTTTGTGGCATCAAATTCCGTGGAACGGGCAAGGTCTACTACTTTGCTCCCGGCGACCTGACAGAGCTGCACCTCGACGATCACGTCATCGTCGAGACCGCCCGCGGCCGCGAGATGGGCCAAGTCGTCGCCGAGATCCATGAGGTCGATGACGCCGAGATCGTCGGCGAGCTCAAACCCATCGTGCGCCGCGCGACGACGACGGATCTCCTCGATGCGCAACGCTACCAGCGCCAGGAGGCCGAGGCCGCGGAAAAGTGCAAGGAGCAGGTGGAGCGCTTTGGCCTGCCCATGAAGGTGGTGAACGCCGAGTACAGCTACGACGGCAGCCGCCTGACCTTTTTCTTTACCTCCGAACAACGCGTGGACTTTCGCGAGCTGGTGCGCGAGCTCGCCCGCATCTTTCGCGTGCGCATCGAACTGCGCCAGATCGGGGTGCGTGACGAGGCCAAAGCCGTCGGCGGGATTGGCAAGTGCGGTCGCCCCCTCTGCTGCGCCACCTGGCTCAACGAGTTCTACCCTGTGTCCATCCGCATGGCCAAGCAGCAGGACCTCCCCCTCAGCCCCATGGAGATCTCGGGGCTCTGCGGGCGGTTGCTGTGCTGCCTCGGGTACGAGCACGAGTACTACAAGACCGTCAAGGGGCGCTTCCCCAAGGTCGGCAAGGTCGTCGCCAGCCCGTTGGGCCAAGCCAAGGTCGTCAATGTCAGTGTCCTGCGGGAGACAGTCACCCTGCTCCTGGAGGATGGCGAGACGGCCGAGCTGACGGCCGACGAGCTGGCGGGCAAGGTGCCTATCCGCCAGGCCAAACCCGGTGCCCTCGATGAGAGCCAGGCCCAGGCCCTCGACGAGGTGGTCGGTCCGGCCACAGGCCCCGAGTCCATCACCCGGGAGGAAGCCTCGGACGGGCGAAGCCGGGCGCGCGCCGACCGCCCAGCGAGCACCGCCGCGGCCCCGGCGAACGCCGCC